>JALSJV010000320.1 GCA_026989215.1 Acidimicrobiia bacterium
TAGCGCTCACGTCGCCACCGGGGAGCCACGGACTTCACCGAGCATGGCTGATGGCGCCGCCCCGAGATCGGTTGACACCCCCCAACCTGAAACAAGCTTTGCCGTGCGACTGCGACGGAATGGAGCGAGGGATGGCACGAGCGTCCAGAAGCGCCCTCCTCGTCGGCGTGAGCCTCCTGGCAGCAGCGTTGTGGGTCGGATCAGCACCGCCCGCCGAAGCCCATGCTGAATACACGACCTGGAAATGCGCCCCTGCCGGATGTAAATACGCCAAGGCACGAGTCCGCTACGACCGGCACATCAAATTCTGGTACGTCGCCTACTGGCGCGGCGGAACCGCAAGTGGATCATGCGACCCCGGGAACAACGTCATCAAGTGGAGACTGAATGAAATCCGCGCCATCAACGGACTCGACTACTCCTACGGACCCGCCGGTTGGCGAACGAACTGCAACGTCGACTCCTGGACCTGGCGGCGAACCGTCAACCGTTTCTGGAGCGGCGGCCTGGACATCAGGTACTCCTTCTTCCACGACGTCGCGTGCGCCGGATGTGACTTCACGTCATATATTTGGGTCTACGGTTGAAAGGTGGCGATGAGCACCCTTCCACGTCCCAAGTTGACGGCCCGACTCGGCTTCGGCTCTCTCGGTCTCCTCGTCGTAGCCACCTGGCTGGTCGTCGGGGTCCGAGCGGAAGCCACGAGTCTCTACGACACCCCGGTCGAGATCACCTACGAACTCACCTACCAGACCACACCCGATCCGACCGCACCCCTGACGGAGGCGACCGGACGCTGGACGCTGCGGTCACTTTCGGACTGGGATTTCGAGTTCATCGGCGGACCCGACGACGGAACCGTGTATCGGCTCCGACCCGACGGCACCATGTCCGCCACCGACGGACGCACCACCGTCGACCCGAACCCCGCTCGGTTCCCGGCAGGGACCGAGATGGTGCCCCTCCCCGACATGGCCTTCGACCGGCTCGCCGCCCTCGCCCTCGGAGACGGCGACCTCCCGGGGGTCTCGGCGGTCGTCCGTGGCGGCGCTGGGGTGGAGGAAGCCCTGAAGGAGGTGGTAGCACGCACCGGTCTGGCGATCGATCAGCTCCGTGCCGTCGTGGTGACCCGACCGGCGAACAATGACGTCTACCGCTGGGATCCGCAGCGGGCGGATTGGGTCGGCATCGAAGGTGACGTCACCGAGACGGTCGTCGTCGACGACCTCTCGGGAGGCGTTTTGCTCCGCCAGGTCGAGTTCGACGGTGCATTGGTCCGCAGGATCGCCGTCGTCGAGATCCGTCCCCTTCCCTGACCGCTACTCCTCGTCGCTCGCCGCCGCCTTCCTGGCGATCTCCTCCACCACGTCGGCGTTGGCCAGGGTCGTGACGTCGCCCAGCTTGCGCTGCTCGGAGATGTCCTTCAGCAGTCGCCGCATGATCTTCCCCGACCGGGTCTTCGGCAGGTCGTCGGTGAAGACGATCGACTTCGGCTTGGCGATCGGGCCGATCACCGACGCCACATGCTCCCGCAGCTCCTCGATGAGGGCCTCGTCGCCGACCACCCCGCCCCGCAGGGTCACGAAGGCGGCGATCGCCTGGCCGGTCACCTCGTCGGCGCGACCCACCACCGCCGCCTCGGCCACCGCCTCGTGGGCGACGAGCGCCGACTCCACCTCGGTGGTGGAGATGTTGTGACCCGAGACCAACATGATGTCGTCCACCCGGCCCAGCAACCAGAAGTAGCCGTCCTCGTCCCGTTTCGCCCCGTCGCCGGGGAAGTACCTGCCGGGGAACCGCGACCAGTAGGTGTCGATGAACCGCTGAGGATCGCCGTAGATGGTGCGGGCCATCGACGGCCAGGGTCGGGTGATCACCAGATAGCCACCGCCGCCGAGGGGCACCGAGTTGCCGTCGTCATCGACGACGTCGGCGGAGATGCCGGGGAAGGGGAACGTCGCCGAGCCGGGTTTGGTGGCGACCACCCCGGGGAGCGGAGTGATCATGATCGCCCCCGTCTCCGTCTGCCACCAGGTGTCGACGATCGGACACCGCTCCCCGCCGATGTTCACGTGGTACCAGATCCACGCCTCCGGGTTGATCGGCTCACCCACCGTTCCCAGCAGGCGGAGACTCGACAGGTCGTGACGGGCCGGGTACTCGTCCCCCCATTTCATGAACGCCCGGATGGCGGTGGGGGCGGTGTAGAAGATCGTCACCTTCTTGTCTTCGACGATCTGCCACAGCCGGTCGAAGTCCGGATGGTTGGGGGCCCCTTCGTACATCACCGAGGTGGTGCGGTTCGCCAGAGGTCCGTACACGATGTAGCTGTGTCCCGTCACCCACCCGATGTCGGCGGCACACCAGTAGACGTCGGTGTCCGGTTTGACGTCGAAGACCCATGAATGGGTGGTCATCACCTGGGTGAGGTATCCGCCCTGGGTGTGGACGATCCCCTTCGGCTTCCCGGTCGTCCCCGAGGTGTAGAGGATGTAGAGGGGATCCTCGGCGTTGAGGACCGCGGGCTCGAAGGTGGCGGCCTGACCCTCCACCACGTCGTGCCACCACACGTCCCGCCCGTCCTTCATCGTCACGTCGTTGCCCGCCCGGCGGACGACCACGACGTGGCGCACGTCGGGGCAGCGGGCCAGAGCGACGTCGGTGTTGGCCTTCAGCGGCACCACCTCCCCCCGCCGCCAGGCCCCGTCCTGGGTGATGACGACGTGGGCGTCGGCGTCGAGGATACGGTCGGCGAGGGCGTCGGAGGAGAAGCCCCCGAACACGACCGAGTGGACGGCACCGATCCGGGCGCACGCCAGCATGGCGACGGGCAGCTCGGGGATCATCCCCAGGTAGATGGCGACCCGGTCGCCCTTGCGGACTCCCAGCTCGGTGAGGGCGTTGGCGAACCGGCACACGTCGTCGTGGAGGTCCTGGTAGGTGATGGTCCGCTCGTCACCCGGTTCACCGATCCAGTGGTACGCCACCTTGTCGGCCGACGACTCCAGGTGGCGATCCAGGCAGTTGTAGGAGAGGTTCAGCTCCCCGTCGGTGAACCACTTGTAGAAGGGAGGGTTGGAGTCGTCGAGGATCTCCGTCGGTTCGGTGAACCAGGTGATCCGCTCGAGGGCCTGGCGCATCCAGAAGCCCTTCCAGTCGGCCTCGGCCTCCTCGTGGACCCCGGGCCGGGCGTTCGCCTGGGCGGTGAACTCCGGGGGCGGCGGAAAGGTCCGCTCCTCCTTCAACAAGTTGGCGAGGGTGTCGGCCATATCTCCTCCGGGTACACGACAACGGGCTTGAACCTACCAACCCGCACCGGTCCGTGCCCCGCCGATCGGGGTTCGAGAGCTCAGTTGGAGTACACCACCGACATGGCGTGGCGCCATCGTTCCACGACCATCGTGTACGCCTCCCCCGCCCGCATCCAGTCACGCTGCTCCAGGGCCTCCAACGCCTCCCAGACCTCGCCGACCGAGTTCTCCAGCACCAGCTCCTCGGGACCGAGCAGGAGTCCCGTCTCGCCGAAATCGAGCTCCACCATCGAGCCCGCCGGGAACTCGGCGAGCCATGCCAGCACGTCGCCCACCTCGCCTTCGGCCACCTCCACCAGCTCCACGTCCGAGAGGATCCGGATGGCCCGGCGGAGCCGGGCAAGGGCCGTCTCCAGGTCCGTCCGGTACCGCACCTCGGGGAAGGACGTCCCCGACAGGTGCCGTTCTTCGGGGGCGAAGGGCACGAACCAGCGCAGCGGGATGTGCCAGGGCGAGGTGAGGATGTGGCTGCGGTCGTCGGGGCGCCGCGCGCGGAGCTGGTCGAGCTCATCTGATGCCCGGACCGCCACCTCTTCGGGCACGAGGCTCCCGCCCGCCGGGTGACGGTAGGCGTTGTGCATCGCCAGGATCCCCTCCAACATCCGCAGTCGCGGCAGCCGCGGGCAGGCGAACCGGCGGTCCTTCCACTCGACGACCAGGGCGTCGTCGGCGAGGGACTCGGCGACGATCCCGTAGACCCCGAGCCGCCGCACCGGCGGACCGGCACGGTGGGGGACGACCCGACCGAAGGTCTCGATCGGTTCGTAGACGCGGAGATGGGCGGTGGGGATCATGGCGGAATCCTATCGTTGGCCCCGGGTCGGCACACACCCGCCTCCGGTAGACTCACACCTGACGCAACCGGAGGATCACGCGTTGGGAGTATTCGATTCCGTCGCCGGAGACGGGCATGAGCAGGTCCTCTTCGGCTTCGACCCCGTATCGGGGTTGAAGACGATCATCGCCATCCACTCCACCGACCTCGGTCCCGCCCTCGGCGGGACTCGTTTTTTTCCGTACGAGACCGAGGAGGATGCCCTCGTCGACGTCCTCCGCCTCGCCAAGGGGATGACGTACAAGGCGGCGGCCGCCGGCCTCGACCTGGGTGGTGGGAAGGCGGTCATCATCGGTGACCCCCACACCGACAAGTCGGAGCGCCTGTTCCGGGCCTACGGACGCATCGTCGACTCGCTGCAGGGTCGCTACATCACCGCCGAGGATGTCGGCACCGACGTGGCCGACATGGAGCTCGTCCGACGGGAGACCCGGTGGGCGGTGGGGATCCCGGTCCCCGAAGGCGGCTCCGGCGACCCGTCGCCTGCCACTGCCCGGGGACTCTTCGCCGCCCTCAAGGCCGTGTCGGAGCGGCTCTGGGGGACCGAGGACCTGGCGGGACGCCGGGTGGCGGTCCAGGGAGTCGGCAAGGTCGGTCACGCCTTCGTCCGGCTCCTCGTCGAGGCGCGCGCCGAGGTGATCGCCACCGACGCCTACGAGCCCTCGCTCCGACGGGCGATGGACGACTTCGGGATCAAGGGCGTCGAGCCCGACGCCATCTACGACATCGACTGCGACGTGTTCTCACCCTGCGCCCTCGGGGCCGTCCTCAACGAGGAGACCATCCCCAGGCTGAGCTGTCGGGCCGTGGTGGGGAGCGCCAACAACCAGCTCGCCACCGACGCCGACGCCGACCGGCTGGCCGCCCGAGACATCCTGTACGCCCCCGATTTCGTCGTGAACGCCGGGGGCCTCATCAACGTGTACGAGGAGATGCGGGGGTACTCCCGCACCCGGGCGATGCACCGGGTCGACTCGATCCGCGACGCCACCCGCCGCATCCTCGAGTGTGCCGAGCGGGAGAGCGTCAACCCGCACGTGGCGGCGGTCCGGGTCGCCGAGCGGCGGATCGACGAGATCGGGGAGCTCCGCCGGTTCCGGCGGAGCGGGGACGACCGGAACTGAGTCCGAAAGGAGACTCCTTTGGAGTGGATGAAGCGTGAGCTCCATCACCGGGATCTGGGCCTGACCGACGATCAGGTCCTCGACATGTATCGGGTGATGCTCACCGCCCGGAAGATCGACGATCGGATGTTCGCCCTCAACCGGCAGGGCCGAGCCCCGTTCGTCGTCGGCTCGTCGGGCCACGAGGCCATCCAGGTCGCCTCCGCCTTCGCCCTGGACCGCGAGGTCGACTGGGTGCTTCCCTACTACCGGGACATGGGGGTGGCGCTCGCCTGGGGGGTAACCCCGCTGGAGGTGTTCCTCGCCGTGTTCGCCCGTGCGTCGGACCCGGCGTCGGGGGGCCGCCAGCTTCCCAACCACTGGTCGTATCCGGACGTGAGGATCTTCACCCAGAGCTCCCCGATCGGGACCCAATATCCCCACGCCGTCGGCATCGCCCACACGCTCCGCACCGAGGGACGCCCCGGCATCGTGGTCGTCTACGGGGGGGAGGGTTCGACCTCCGAGGGGGACTGGCACGAGGCGATGAACTGGGCCGGGATCCACCGCCTCGGCGTCATCTTCGTCATCGAGAACAACCAGTACGCCATCTCCGTCCCCACCCAGGAGGAGGTGGCGGGCTGCATCGCCGACCGGGCCGCCGGCTACGGGATGGTGGGGCATCGCATCGACGGCAACGACCCGATGCTCGTCTACAAGACGGTACGAGAGGCCGCCGAGCGGGCCCGCCGTGGGGAGGGCCCGACCCTCATCGAAGCCGAGACCTACCGCTACTACGCCCACACCTCCGACGACGACGACCGCCTCTACCGGAGTCGGGAGGAGGTGTTGGAGTGGCGACGTCACGATCCGGTCGTCAACATGCGTCAGTACCTGATCGAAGAGCGCCTCCTCTCCGAAGCCGAGGAGAACGAGATGGTCGCCACGATCGAGCGGGAGCTGGCCACCGCCGTGGAGGACGCCGAGGCGGCGCCCGCACCCACCGAACCGCATTCGAAGGTGTACGCCCGGGTGATCAAGCCCTCGGAGCCGGTCCGCCGGGTCGAGCCGGCGGTGAACGGTCCGGAGGTGAACCTGATCACGGCGGTGAACCGGGCCCTCCACGACGTGATGGAGGCCCACCCCGAAACCCTGGTGTTCGGCGAGGACGTGGCCGGGGAGAAGGGCGGCGTGTTCAAGGCGACGCAGGGGTTGACGGCGAAGTTCGGTCGGGAACGTTGCTTCAACACGCCGCTCGCCGAGTCGGTGATCATCGGGGCGGCGATCGGGATGACCGCCGTCGGGAAACGTCCCATCCCCGAGATCCAGTTCGCCGACTACATCCACCCCGCCTTCGACCAGATCGTCAACGAGGCCGCCCGCATCCACTATCGGTCGAACGGAGCCTGGAGCTGTCCGATCGTGATCCGCACCCCCTTCGGGGCGGGGATCCACGGTGCGCTCTACCACTCCCAGTCGGTGGAGGCGTTCTTCGCCCACGTGCCCGGCCTGAAGGTCGTCGTCCCCTCCACCCCCGCCGACGTCAAGGGCCTGCTCTGGGAGGCGGTCGAAGACCCCGATCCGGTGCTGTTCCTCGAACCGAAGAAGCTGTACCGCCTGGCGAAGGGCCCCTATCCGGAGGGGGAGTACCGGGTGCCCCTCGGCAGGGCGGCGATCCGGCATGAGGGATCCGACCTCACGATCCTCACCTACGGGGCGATGGCCCATTTCGCCCTGGAGGCGGTGCCGCTTCTGGAGGAGCTGGGCATCTCCCCCGAGGTGATCGACCTCCGGAGCCTGAAGCCCCTCGACTGGCCCACCATCGAGGCGTCGGTGCAGAAGACGTCCCGGGTGCTGATCGTCCACGAGGACAACGAGTTCGTCGGCTACGGCGCCGAGCTCGCCGCCCAGATCGCCGACAAGGCGTTCGAGTGGCTCGACGCGCCGATCCGCCGTTACGCCCTCGGGGACTTCCCGGCCATGCCGTACTCCTCGGAGCTGGAAGAGATGGTGTACCCGGACGCCGAGGGCATCGTCGCCCAGGCCCAGGACCTCGCCAAGTTCTGACGGTCAGTCGTTGTCGTCGTCGTCGTGCGGGTCCGTCGTCGTCGTCTGGCCCAGGCAGATCGGCTCGCCCGCATGCGCCGGGTTGTTGCAGTAGTCGGGGTCGCCCACGACCGGCCCCCCGCCACCGCCTTGGCCGCCGCCGCCACCACCGGGCTGGGAGACGACGGTGGTGACCGTCACGGTGGGCTGGAAGGCCGGGGGTGCCTCCTCCAACAGGTCGTTCACCCGTCCGCCGAAGAACGCCACGGCCGTGAAGGCGAACAACGCGATGAGGAGCAGCAGGAGCGCGGTCTCGGTCGCCGTGACGCCCGCTTCACGGCCTCGGTCGTCTCTCCCCGCCCGATCCATGGTCAAGCCTCCCTGAAGCCTCCCTCCACATTCACGATACTCGTCCCTCCCGGATCCGTACAGGGGCCGAGCGACCCATCTCTCACGCGGCGGGCTCGACCGGTGGCGGACGCCGGTCCCGCCACGGACGCGCCTCCTCCAGGCGGGCGGCGAGCCGGAACAGGGTGGCCTCGTCCCCGAGCCGGGCGGCGAACTGCACCCCCACGGGCAGCCCGGAGGACGTCCAGTGGAGGGGCACCGACATCGCCGGTTGGCCCGTCATGTTGAACAGCGGCGTGTTGGGGATCAGCTCGACGACCCGACCGACCATCCGGCGGACCAGGTCGGTGGCGTCCGGGCCGGGACTCGTGCGGAGCGCCTCCAACGCTTCCCGTTCGACGCCGGCGGGCTGCAGGATGCCGTGCGGCCACGGGGGACGACCCAGCGTCGAGGACACGACGACGTCGAGTTCCTCCATCACCGCCCCCATGCGGCGACCCGCCACCCGGATCTGGAAGAGGGCGGCTGCGAGGTCGGCGGCGGTGAGCCGACGCCCGGCGACGCCGAGCGCCCAGGTGGAGGCCTCGTACAGCTCCGGTTCGGGGCCCGTCCGACCCGACAGGGCGGCGATGAGCTCCATGGTGTGGGCGACCTCGGCGGCGCTGAGCACCGTCAGCGCCTCGACCAGGGCCTCCCGGTCGATGGGCAGCGTCACCTCCCGGATCCGATGGCCCATCGACTCGAGCAACCCGACGGTCGCCTCCACCGCGGCGACGCATTCCGGATCGATGCCGTCCCCGAGGATCGCCCCCCGCACCACTCCGACCCGCAGCGACGACACCTCGGTCTCGAGCTCGTCGACGAAGGGGCGGCGCGGCGGAGGGGCGGCGTAGGGGTCGCCCGGCTCGGGACCGGCGACGGCGTCGAGGAGCCCCGCCGAGTCCCGCACGCTACGGCTGACGACGTGACCGACCGACATCCCGAACCAGGCCTCCCCGACGAGGGGACCGACCGGGGTCCGGGCCCTGGTCGGCTTGAGACCGAAGAGCCCCTGGTGGGAGGCGGGGATACGGATCGAGCCACCGCCGTCGGAGGCGTGGGCGACCGGGACCATGCCGGCGGCGACGGCGGCGGCGGCTCCTCCCGACGACCCCCCGGCGGTGACCTCGGGATGCCACGGGTTTCGGGTGATCCCGAAGGCTTCGGGCTCGGTCACCGGAGCCATCCCCAGCTCGGGAGTGTTCGTCTTGCCGAGGATCACGACGCCGGCGTCGAGGAACCGCTGCACCAGGGTCGTGGTGATGGGCGGGACGAACCCCTCGAGCGCCCGGCTCCCGGCCGAGGTGGGGACTCCGGCCCAGGTCTGGCCGAGGTCTTTGAGGAGGAAGGGCACCCCGGCGAAGGGGCCGTCGCCCACGCCGCCGTCGATCGAGGCGAGGCCCCGCTCGAACGTCTCGTGGATGACGGCGTTGAGGGAGGGGTTTCGTCGTTCGATCCGGGCGATCGCCGCCTCGGCCACCTCTCGAGCGCCGACGTCCCCGGCGCGGATCCGCGCCGCGACCTCGGTGGCGTCCCACCCGTCGTACTCCGGCAGCGGTTCCATCCCGGCCCTCCTCCATCGGGGCCCGGGCATCCTAGGAGCCGGTCGCCACTCCCGCCCGACGCAGGGCGCCTCGGACCCGCAGCATGAGCTCCCGGGGGCTGAAGGGCTTGGTGACGTAGTCGGTGGCGCCGACGGTCAACCCCCGTTCCACATCGGTCTCCTGGGCGCGGGCGGTGAGCATGATCACCGGCAGGTCGGCCGTCTCGGGCCGTTCGCGGATGCGGCGGCACACCTCGATCCCGTCGATGCCGGGCATCATCAGGTCGAGGACGACGAGGTCGAAGGACTCGACCGACAGCATCGCCAGCGCCTCCTCGCCGCTGGCGACGGAGACGACCTCGAGCCCTTCGAGGCGGAGCTTCAGCTCGACGAGCGTCCGGACGTCCGGGTCGTCGTCGACGACCAGCACTCTGGCCATCAGTCACCTCCTTCGGGGGTCTGGTCGGCACCGGAGAGGGGGAGGGTAAGGGTTACGGTGGTCCCCGAACCGGGCACCGAGTCGATCTCCACCGAGCCGCCGTGGTTCTGGACGATGGCGTCGACGATGGCCAGCCCGAGCCCCGTCCCCTGGATCTGGCGGGACCGGGCGTTCGCCGCCCGAAAGAACCGGTCGAAGACCCGGTCCAGGTCCTCGGGGGGGATCCCGATCCCGGTGTCGACGACCTCCACCACCGCCTGGTCACCGCGCCGGGCGGACCGGATCGTCACCCGGCCTCCGGCGGGAGTGAACTTCACGCCGTTGCTCGCCAGGTTGGAGATGGCCATCTCCAACTGCTGGGGATCCCCCGGCACCACCAGCACCTCGTCGGCGTTCTCCACGACGAGCTCCACCCCAGCGTCCGCGGCCCGGACCGCCACCGCCTCCCGCACCTGCTCGATCACCTCGGCCAGGACCACGGGGAGCCGGAGGTCTTCGCGGCCCCGCTCCAGGCGGGCGAGTTGGAGGATCTCGTTGATCAGCTCCAGGAGGCGGTCCCCGTTCCGGAGGACGATGTCGAGGGCCTCCGCCTGCTCCTCGTTGATCGGCCCGAAGGACCCTTCGATCATCAGCTCCAGATATCCGATGATCGACGTGAGGGGGGTGCGGAGTTCGTGCGACACGTTGGAGATGAGCGCCTCCTTCATCTCCTCCACCGCCAGGCGGTCGGTGAGGTCCCGGGCGACCACCGCCAGGTACGGGCGACGTCCGTCGCCCGAGATGGTGAAGGCCGCCAGCGACACCGGGACCTCCTCTCCGTCACGGCCCAGCACCGCCGACTCGCCGGCCCAGGTCCCCTCCTCGGCGACCGCGGGGAGGATCACCTCCCGTACCTGGCGGGCGGCCCACGGGGGACAGAGGTCGGCGAGCCCGCGCCCGTCGAGGGGTTCGAGGCGACCCATCCCCACCATGCGGCGCCCCCCACGGTTGAGGTACTTGAGTCCGCCGTCGATCGTCCCCCAGGCGATGAGGTCGGGGGCGGCGTCGAGGATCTCCGCCGCCCGGGCGACCGCCCGCTGGGCTTCGATCCGTTCGGTCACGTCCCGGAACACGGCGATGAGATGACGGGCGTCGCCCATCGTGACCGGCGCCACCGACGCCTCCGCCGGGAAGGTGTGCCCGTCGGTCCGCACCGCCTCGATCATCAACGGCTCGTCGAGCGGGTCGCCCCGACGCACGATCCGTGACAGTCGGGTGGTCATCCCCTTCCGTTGGCGCTCCGAGACGAAGTCGACGATCGGGCGCCCCACGGGCTCGGTCCCCAAAAGGTCACGGGCGGCGGGGTTCGACCGGACGATCCGGCCCTGCTCGTCGACCACCAACAACCCGTCCGGCGCCGAGTCGAACAGCGCGGTGAGGAAGGCGGCGGTGTCCTCCAGGGCGGCGATCGCCCGGTCCCGGGCCCGGGTGGACTGGATCGCCTCGACGATCGAGGCGCAGGCCGAGAGGAGCGGTTGCAGGGCGTCGGCGAGCTCCCGTCGGTAGGGACGGGTGGGAGCGGTGACTCCCATCACGCCGACGAGGCGGTCCACCGAGGTGAGGGGCAGGCCGAGGAAACCGTCGATCGGCCCGAAGCGTCCCGTCTCCACCGCCCCCTGGCCGAGCCGGACCGTGGCGGGGAGCACCAACGGCTCACCGGTGGCGATCACCTGGGAGATGAGCAGACCGATGTCGGGGTGGGGCGCCACCGGGTCGCCGTTCCCGCCCAACCAGCGCATCGCCCGGGTCTCGAAACTGGGCAGGCCCCGATCGGTGAGGTCCACCTCCCCGATGAAGCCGTAGGAGGATTCGGTCGTCCTGAGGACGGCATCGAGCAGGAGCCGCCACATGGTGGCGGGGTCGCCGTGGCTGACGTACTCGCGTTGCACCGCCACGATCTCCCGGAGGATGACCGCGTCGAAGCCCGGAGGCAGCGCGTCGGCGACGTCGCCGGCGCGCGACTGTTCATGGACCTGCTCCACGGCTCTCCCGTCGGCACCCCGGCTGTGCGCTTGCGCGGCGCGACCGGTCGACGACACCGCCGACGACCCCACCCGACCCGGTGCCGCCGTCTTGGATCCCGCGCCGCGGCCCTAAGCTTCCCGCCCATGCCGCTGCGCGCCCACCTCTCCGGGATCGTCGGCGACGCCTTCGCGTCGCTGGGTCTCGACCGTGGACTCGGCGAGGTCGTGCCCGCCACCCGCCCCGAGTTCGGCGACTTCCAGTGCAACGGGGCGATGGCGGCGGCGAAGGCCGCCGGGCGGCCACCCCGGGAGATCGCCGCCGAGATCGCCGAGATCGTCGGTCGGGCCCCCGAGGTCGCCGCCGTGGACGTCGCCGGACCCGGATTCATCAACCTGACGGTGGCGGACCACCATCTCGGTTCCGAGGTGGACGCCCTCACCCGGGACGAACGGCTCGGGGTCCCCCCCACCGACCGGCCCGAGACGGTGGTCGTCGACTACGGCGGCCCGAACGTGGCCAAGCCGATGCACGTGGGTCACCTGCGGGCGACCATCATCGGCGACTCGGTGGCCCGGATCTTCGACTTCGTCGGCCACCGGGTCATCCGCGACCCCCATTTCGGGGACTGGGGCCTCCAGATGGGCATGCTCATCGTCGAGCTGCAGCGGCGCCGCCCCGACCTCCCCTACTTCGACCCCGACTTCACCGGACCCTACCCGGAGGAGCCGCCGGTGACCCTGGACGACCTCCAGGAGATGTACCCGGAGGTCGCCGCCCGCTGCGCCGACGATCCCGAATGGGCGGCCAAGGCCCGCCGGGCCACCGTGGAGCTCCAGCAGGGGCGCCCCGGCTACCGGGCACTGTGGGAGCACATGGTGCGGGTCTCCCAGGAGAGCCAGCGCCGCGACTTCGCCGATCTCGGCGTCACCTTCGACGTGTGGTACAGCGAGTCCACGGTCCACGATCGGGTCGGGCCGATGATCGAGCGGCTCCGCCGCGACGGCTTCGCAGAGGAGAGCGAAGGCGCCCTCATCATCAGGGTCGACCGTCCCGACGACACCCGGGAGATCCCACCCCTGATCCTGGTGACCACCGACGGCGGCTACCTGTACGGCACGACCGACCTGGCCACCATCGAGATGCGGGTCCAGGACATGGGCGCCCGGCTCATCCTCTACGTCGTCGACGCCCGCCAGTCCGACCATTTCGAGCAGGTGTTCCGGGCCGCCCGGAAGACCGGGATCGCGCCTGCCGACGTGGGTCTGGAGCACATCAGATTCGGGACCATGAACGGGCCCGACGGCAAGCCCTTCAAGACCCGGGAAGGCGGCGTGGTCCGACTCCGGGACCTGATCGAGATGGTCACCGCCGCCGCCGAGCGACGCCTCGAGGAGGCCGACATCGCCCGCGACTACCGCGCCGAGGAACGCAGCCGGATCGCCCGCCAGGTGGGGTTGGCCGCCCTGAAATTCGGAGATCTCATCAACAACCGGGTCTCGGACTACGTGTTCGACCTCGACCGCTTCACCAGCTTCGAGGGCAAGACGGGACCGTACCTCCAGTACGGAGCGGTCCGGATCCAATCGATCCTCCGCAACGCCGCCGCACGGGGGATGGAGCCGGGCCCGATCGTCCCGCCGTCCGTCGACGCCGAGCGGACCCTCATGCTGTGGCTGACCCGACTCCCCGACGTGGTTGCCCGGGCCCTCGACCTCCGGGCCCCGAACGGAGTCGCCGAGTTCGCCTACGACCTCACGTCGGTGTTCAACCGTTTCTACGAGCGCTGCCACATCCTCGGTGAGGAAGATCCGGCCCGCCGGGCGTCGTGGCTGTCCCTCGTTCGCCTCACCCTCGACGAACTGTCGCTGCTGCTGGGGCTCCTGGGCATCGACGTCCCCGACCGGATGTGACGGGCACCGTCTCCCCGTATCGCTCCTAGGCTGAGCCGGTGGACATCCATCTGCGACCGGGACGTCCCGACGACGTCGACGCGATCCGCGCCTTCACCGCGGCCACCTTCGAATGGGGTGACTACGTGGGTGAGCGGTACCTGGAGTGGCTGGAGGAGGACGACTCGCTCGTGGTCGTCGCCACCGACGCCGACGACCGGCCGGTGGCGGTCTCACGGGTGATCCTGGTCTCGGCGACCGAGGCCTGGTTCCAGGCCGCCCGGGTGCATCCGGAGTGGCGACGGCGCGGGATCGGATCGATGCTGGGCGACCACATGATCTCGTGGGCCCGGGACCGGGGGGCACGGATCGCCCGCCTCCTCACCGAGGACTGGAACGTGGCGGCCATCGCGCAGGTGACGAAACACGGGTGGAGACCCGTCGCCCGGTTCGCCTACGTCACCCAGGAGCTCGGCTCCGAGCCCCAGCCCACATCCAACGGAGGCCGTCGGGTGCCGGGACCCGAACGACTCATCCCCGCTCCGCTCGCCGAGGCGGAACCGGCGTGGATGGTCTGGTCGACGACCGGGGCGGCGACCGTCGCCCACCAGCTCTTCCCGATCGGATGGGCGTTCCGGGCGATGCGGATCGACCACGTCCGGGCGGCGGCACGACGCCACGAGCTGTGGCAGGCGCCGTCGGGCTGGGTGATCGGCACCTCGAACGAACAGGCCTGGCATGTCTCCTGGGTGGCGACGACCGACGGGGACGTCCGGCGGCTCGTGCGGGCGGTGGTCGACCGGGCCGCCGACCTCGACGCCCATCGCCTCACGATGCTCGTCCCTCGCTGGGAGCCGCTGATGGACGCCGTCACCGACCTCGGCTTCGCCGTCTCCCCCTCGACCGTCTACGCCCTGGCCCTCACGGCGTGAAGAACAACATCGTGGCGAGGGCCCACACCAGGTAGACGGGGACCGTCTCCAGCCCGGGCCAGCGCCGAGACCAGCCGCGCCAGTCGATCAGCCAGGCGAGGGGGGCACCGAGGAAGCCGGTGACGAATCCTGCCCGGCCGACGGCACGGATCACCTCCACACTCTCCTGGATCGGCATGGTGAGGTCGACGACGAGGGGCTGCATCTGGTCGGCGGCGACCAGGAGCAACACCGCCATCACGAAGGCTCCGCCGGCGCGGGCGCCGAGCGCCTCCAACGGCTCGAAGGCCACCAGCCGGTAGGCGGCCCGCATCGAGCCCTCCGAGGTGATCCCGAGACCGAAGGCCCCGACGACGGCGATCACCAGCCCGGAGCCGAGGGTGGCCGCCGTCGAGAGGTCGAGTTCCCGGCCGATGATGCCGAGCCCGCCGAGGACCACGGTGACCGCCAGCCCGACCAGCGCCACGCCGAGCACCATCATCGCCACGTCCAACATCGCCCGCAGTCCGGCCACCACGAGCTCCAGGTAGCGTCGCCAACCGGCGACGGTCGGTGCCGCCATCGCCCTCACCCACCGACCTCCGACCGGATCCGACCCGTCGATTCCACCAACGCCTCCCAGTACAACTCCACCGGATGCGCGACCCGGTATGCAGGTCCCAGCAGGGAACGGAGCTGCATCTCGCACCCCGGGTTCGCCGACGCGACGATCGTCGATCCCGACGTCCGGATCTGATCGGCCTTCCGTTCGCCCAGCTCGAGGGACGTGTCGGGACGCAGGATGGCATATGTCCCCGCCGCGCCGCAGCACATCGCGTCCACGTCGATCTCCACGGGTTCGTATCCGGCCGCCCGGAGGATGGTGCGGGGAGCTTCGATGATCCGCTGGGCGTGACGGAGATGGCATGGGTCCTGGACGGCCACGGGTCCTCGGGGAAGGGCGAGACGCGGCAGCAGGTCCCCTTCGATGAGCTCCGCCACCAGCTCGGTGACGTCCCGCACCCGCTCCGCCAGTCCGGCACCCGCCTCACCGGCCCAGTGTCCGTACTCCTTGAGGTGGGCGGAGCACCCGGCGGCATCCGCCACCACCAGGTCGGCCCCGGCGAAGGCGACCACGTTGCGCCGGGCCATCCGATGGGCGTCGGCGGCGTGGCCGTCGTGGGCGGCCAACGCCCCGCAGCAGGTCTGCCGGCGGGGCACCACCACCCGGTACCCGGCCCGACGCAGCAGCCCCACCGTGGCCTCGTGCACCTGGGGAAACCACGGTTCCATCACACAGCCTGCCAGCAGCGCCACCGTCCCCCGCACCTCACCGACGGGTTCGGCTCGCCGTCCGACCCACCGCTCCCGACCTTCGAGGCGTCGCAGACCGGCGAAGGACCGACGGATCGGGCCGGGAAGGATGCGTCCTACCCCCGTGCGCTGGGCGACGGCGGCCACCGCCGTGGCCGCCGCCACCGCCGTGCGGTTCCCCAGGGCCCGACCCAGCAGCCACCTCCGGAGCCTCCTGGCTCGGGTCGGGTGCTGGACGGCGATCTCGGCCCGCGCACCCTCCAGGAGTCGCCCGTAGGGGGTGAGGCCCGGGCAGACCGCCTCGCAGGCTCGACAGCCGAGACAGAAGTCGATGATCTCGGCGAAGACGTCGTCGACCTCGGCGACGCCCTCCAGGACGGCCGACATCGCCATCAGCCTGCCCCGTGGCGATGCGGTCTCCATGCCGGTGAGCCGAAAGGTGGGACAGTGGGGGAGGCAGAGCCCGCACTGCACACAGGTCGACAGCTCGGTGCGGGTCGGCGCCTCGGCGGTGACGTAACCCATCAACGACCTCCCGGAAGGCGTCCTGGGGCGAGGATGTGGGCAGGGTCGAAGGCGGCCATGAGTCGTCGCTGCAACGCCATGCCGGAGGGCGGAGTTCCCCACGGGTCGAGACGTTCGTAGACGCTTTGGTCCTCGGCATGCTCCAACACCAACGCACCGCCCGCCTCCTCCGCCCAACCTCGGAGCTCGGCGACGGCGGCGGCGTCGAACCTTCCCGCACATCGGAGATGCCCGACGCCGTGCTCGGCGACGAAGACCCAGTCTGCGGGGAGACGTCCGATCCCCTCGGAGACCAGGGCGGGCGGCACCCGCAGCGACCACACCGTCTCCCCCTGCGGAGGGTCGGGCCATGCAAAGCCCTCCGTCGCCACCCCGTCCACCCGCTCGGCTTCGGACTGGACCTCGGCCTCCGTCCCGGCCAGGTAGACGGAGACCCCGTCTCGTGTCTCGAGGACCGCCACCGGCCTGAACAGGGTCTGGAGGGCCCGTTCGGCGTCGTCGACCGTGACGGTGGCACGTCGCTCCGCCAGCGGCCAGAGCTTGAAGCACACCGAGACGATCACCCCCAGGCTCCCGAAGGAGCCGGCGACCAGGCGGGGAATGTCGTACCCGGTGACGTTCTTCACCACCCGTCCACCGCCCCGGACGACCCGCCCGTCGCCCGTGACGATCGTCGCCTCCAACAGCCGGTCCCGGGTCGGACCGTACCGGTGCCGTCGGTACCCGGAGATGGCGGCCGCCACCACCCCTCCGACCGTCGCCGGACCGCCCCATTCCGGGAGGGCGGCGGTCTGGCCCCGCTCGGCGAGCATCGCCTCGACCGCGGCGACGGTGACGCCCCCCTCGACGACGAGGGTGAGGTCGTCGGGCTCCCATGCCACGATCCGGTCGAGCGCGGCGGTGGAGATCACGACGTCCGGCTCGACCCGATGTCCGATGCCTTGATGGGTGCCCCCTCCCCAGACGAGGACGCGAGCCCGCAGGTCGCTCGCCGTCTCCAGGATCGCGGCCGTCTCCTCGACGTCGCCGGGCGCCAGAACCAGCTCCGTCGGTGGGACGACGGCCGCCAGCTCTCCGGGGGCGCGCGGGAACGACGCGAAGGCGTCGGCGATGCTCACGCCCTCGCCCTCATATCCAGGCCCCTTCGGGGACGGGGCGGCCGAAGTCGAAGCAGCGGGATCCGGCGGGCAGGATCTTCTCGGGATTGAACCTCCCGTCGGGATCGAAGACCTCTTTGAGCCGAGCCTGGGCGTCGAGGTCCACCGGCGTGAACATGAGGTGCATCAGGTCCCGCTTCTCCTTTCCGATCCCGTGCTCTCCCGAGAGCACCCCGCCGTTGCGTACGCAGAGCTCGACGAGTTCGTCGGCGGCGGCGTGGACCCGGTCGAGGGCTCCCGGCTCGGAGGCGTCGAACATCATCAACGGATGGAGGTTGCCGTCTCCGGCGTGAAAGACGTTCATCATCGTCAGGCCGTAGCGCTCGCCGATCTCGTAGACCTCCCGCATGGTCTCGACCAGCTTGGTGCGGGGCACCACGGTGTCGTGCAGGTAGTAGTCGGGAGCGGCCTGGGCGACGGCACCGAAGGCGGATTTCCGTCCCTTCCACAGGAGGGTCCGCTCTGCCTCGTCGCGCGCGACCCGAATCTCCCGTGCCCGGTGTCCCCTCGCCACCTGGCGGATGACGTCGGCCTCGGCCTCCACCGCCGGGGTGTCGCCGGTCACCTCGGCGAGGAGGATGGCGGCGGCGTCGGTGGGAAGGCCCGCATGGAGCCAGTTCTCCACCGCCTCGGTCATCCGCTGGTCCATCATCTCCAGGGCGGCGGGGACGAGTCCGGCGGCGATGATGCCGGAGACGGTGGCGGCGGCGTCCTCCACCGAGTCGAAGGTGATGAGGAGGGTGCGGACGTCGGGCGGGTTGGGGGTGAGACGGACGAGGGCCTTGGTGACGATCCCCAGGGTCCCCTCCGACCCGACGATGATCCCCCGCAGATCGAGCCCGACTGGGTCGGGCGCCTTGCCGCCGGTGACGAGCACCTCGCCGTCGGCGAGCACGACCTCCAGCCCGAGGACGTGGTTGACCGTCGATCCCTCGGCCAGGCAGTGGGGACCGCCCGAGTTGTTGGCGACGTTGCCGCCGATGGTGCAGGCCGACTGCGACGACGGGTCGGGGGCGAAGTGAAGTCCGTAGGGTGCGGCGGCTCGGGACAGGTCGAGGTTGATCACCCCGGGTCCGACCCAGGCGCAGCGGTTGGCGGCGTCGATCTCGAAGATCTGGTTCATGCGGGTGGTGGCGACGATCACCCCGCCTCCGAGGGGGACCGCCCCGCCGGCCAGACCCGTCCCCGCTCCTCGGGGGATCACGGGGACGTCGTGGCGGGCGGCGATCCGGACGATCTCCTGAACCTCATCGGTCGTCTCCGGGAGCGCGACGACCGTCACCTCCCCCCGGTACACCCCGGCGTCCTTGCCGTAGAGGAAACGATCCAGATCCGAGGAGAGCACGCGTTCGGGCCCGAGCAGCCCGACGAGATCGGTCTGGAGGGTCATGGTCGGCAGCCTACCGTCGCCGTCGGACCGGGAGCCGTATGCTGGGTCCCATGGCGAGTGAAGACGGGACGACACCGTCGCCTTCGCGTCCGTGGCAGGTCGCCGCCCACCTCAGCGGCCTGGTGGGTCTGGTGGGGGTCCCCTCGGTGGTGGGTCCCCTGGTGGTGTGGCTGATCCGCCGAGAGGACCCCGACGTCGAGCCCCACGCCCGCGAAGCCCTCAACTTCCACCTCTCGCTGGTCGTCTACGCCCTCGGCGGGGTCGTGGTGGCGCTGATCCTGCTGTTCACCATCATCGGTGTCGTGCTGCTGCCGCTCCTCCTCCTGATCTTCCTGGTTCTGGTCGTCGCCGGGATCGCCCTCTCCATCCTCGGCGCGGTCCGCGCCTCCGAGGGGACCCTCTACCGCTATCCGCTCAACCTGCGGCTGATTCGTCAGAACGATTCCGATTCGGTTGCTTGACTCACTAGCAACCATCGATTCGATCGCATAACATCACCAGGCACCGTCGGTTCGGCAGGAGCGAGAAAGATGCAACCCAAGGTCGTGATCCCCCCACCTGGGCCAAAGAGTCGTGAAATCCTTGCACGCGCCGCGTCGCTGACCCACCGACAGCTCGGCCCGAACCAGTCCGTGCCCTTCGTCCTCGACCGAAAAGAAGGATGGTTCCTCCACGACGTCGACGGCAACTCGTACGTCGACATGGTGACGGGCTGGGGCAGCACCGTACTGGGGGCTGGTCATCCTTCGGTGACCGACGCGGTCGTCTCCGGGATCAAGCGGTACTCGCTCGAGAACACCGACTACGTGTTCGCCGAACCCCTGGCCGTCCTCGCCGAGAGACTGATCGGGCTCACACCGGACTCCCTCTCACGCGTCGCGTTCGAGGTCAGCGGAACCGAAGCAGTCGAGACCGCGGTCAAACTGATGCGCGAAGCCACCGGCCGACCCTTCATCATCGCGTTCTTCGGTCAATATCACGGTGAGAGCTATACCGGCCAAGCCCTCTCGGCCCAGCGGTCCGACTTCTCACCCCGGATGCGTCACCTCACCCCCGGATACCTCCACGTGCCCTTTCCGCATCCCTACCGCTGCCCCTTCCATGCAGCCGGATCAGCCTGTGACGGGGTCTGCGTCGTCGACTACATCGCCGACCATCTCACCTTCCACCTCGTCTCGCCAGACGAGATCGCAGGCATCGTGATCGAACCGATCCTCGGCGAGGGCGGCGTTCTTGTTCCACCCGACCCCTTCTGGAACGCGCTCACCGACCTCTGCCGACGACATGGCTGGCTCCTGTGCCTGGATGAGGTCGAGACCGGGTTCGGACGCACCGGGCGTTGGTTCGCCTCCGAGCACTGGAACCTCCAGCCCGATCTGATGTGCCTGGCGAAGGGATTGTCGGGTGGCGGCCTCCCCCTCGGAGCCGTTCTCATGTCCGAGGCCGTCGCCAAGGCGACCACGGCGACGAACACCGGCGGCACGTGGGCCGGTCAGCCTGCCGCCTGTCTGGGAGCCTTGGCTGCCATCGACGCCTTCGAGCAGGAGCAGATCCTGGCTCATGTGGGGCGACTGGAGAGCATTGCCGAGTCGCACCTCCGGCCGCTGGAAAACCTGCGATCGGTGGGTCAGGTCCGCATCAAGGGCCTCTACATCGCCATCGACATGGTCTACGACGGCGATCCGCGGCGACGAGCGCCGCGGCTCGCACGCCGAATCCATGACTACGCGGTACGAGAGGGAGTCGTCGGGATCGAAGACGGCGTGAGCCACTACCGAGTGCTTCCCGCTCTCAACATGCCCGAGGAACTCTTCGACCTGTCGATGGAGATCGTGGCCAGAGCGACCCGTGCAGCCGATCAGATGGCGACCGAGGAACAATCATGACCCAGATTCGCGAACCCGGCACCACGCCCAGCGTCCTCGACGAGACCGACAAGATTCTCATCCGCGAACTGCAAGCAGACGGTCGAGCGTCCTACGCAGCGCTCGGACGCGCGGTGCGACTGTCTCCCGCCGCCACCCGTGTGCGGGTCCAACGACTCCTTCGCGAAGGGATCATCGAGATCGTCGCCGTGACCAACCCCTTGGCCCTCGGTTTCGAGACCATGGCGATGCTGGGGATCGAGGTCGAAGGAGACATTCGGGAGGTCGCGGACCTCATCGACCCGCTTCCGGAGGTGTCATACGTCGTGATCGCTGCCGGACGCTACGACCTTCTGGTCGAGATCGTGTGCGCCCATGCCGACGATCTGTTCCCCTTCGTCAACGAGCGCATCCGCTCCCTCCCCGGCGTGCGGCGTGTCGAGATCTTCACCTACCTCGAGCTCGAGAAGGAGACCCACACCTGGGGAGCTAGATGATGGATCGCTTGCAAGATTCGGCCAATCTCAAGTGAATCGGTTGCGCAGCCTGGGTTCAGGGGTCCATAATCGATCGTCCCATCAGAGAGAGAGGTGAGAACCGTGAGGAGGGCACACACTCTCACGGCCATCGTCGCCCTGATCGTGGCGGCATGCGGCGGCACACAGACCACACCCACCGACAGCCCGGCTCCCCCGGCTTCCGAGACGACATCCCCACAGAACGGAGGCGAACCTTCAGGGACCGTCGTGTTCTTCGGGTACGAAGACTCCTTCCTCCCCGAGGTCCTCGCGAGCTTCACCGACGAGACCGGCATCTCGGTCGAGACCCCTGCCTTCGCCGACGAGGACGAGACCGAGGCGAAACTCCGCGCCGGATTCCAGGCCGACGTCGTGGAGCTGTGCTCGGGCGAAGCGGGATCGATGATCGAAGCCGGACTTCTCCAACCCATCGACACCTCGCGCATCGACGCCTGGGATCAGATCTTCCCGAGCTTCAAAGATGGCGAAGACGTCGTCGACGAGGAGGGCAACGTCTGGATCGTCCCCCTCCAAGGCGGGCCCTTCGGAATCGTCTACCTCGCCGACGCGGTCGATCCGATCACCTCCTATCAGGAGCTGTTCTTCGGGGACTACGACGGGGACATCGCCGTCAGCGAAGAGCCGGTCAGCACCATCTGGGACATGGCGATGGCCCTCGGCTACGGCCCAGAAGTCGACGCGATCACCGAGGAACAGGTGGTCGATGCCGTCGACGCCCTGATCGCGAATGAGCGTATCCGCACCACATGGTCCGAAGATGGAGATCTGATCCAGCTCCTGGCAACCGGTGAGGTGGTCGCCGCAGCCCATGCGACACCCGACATCGCGCAGGCTCTTCAAGAAGAAGGAATCGACGCGGTCTACGTGGCTCCTGCCGAAGGGCAGATTCTCTGGAAGTGCGGCCACGGTATCTCCGCGACCGCTCAGAATCTCGATGGCGCCTACGCCCTGATCAACCACTACCTCTCGCCCGAGGTTCAGACGACGTTCGCCGAGGAATACGGGTATCTGGCATCGAACGCCGCGATCCTGGAGGTTGCACCGCAGGAACTGATCGACGAGCTCCGCCTGGATGATCCCGGCGCCGCGGATCTGGTCACCATCCCCGAAGGTCTCCCAGACAACGAAGAGTTCTGGGACGACCAGTGGCAGCGTTTCGCAGGGTGATCCGTTGATTCGGTGTCGAGGATGACGACGGGCTCGTCGGTGGCGCTCGGATCCACGGCACGCGGGCGACTCTCACTGGCGTTCCGCACCGTGTTCCTCGCCTTCGTGGGATTCGTGCTCTTCGGGCCCGTCGTCATCCTCGCCGTGTTCAGCTTGAACGACTCGATCATCCTCGGCTTCCCCTTCAAGGGGGCAACGACGTCGTGGTACGTCCAAGCCTTTCGAGAACCCAACATCTGGGCTTCGCTCTGGACATCCCTGAAGGTCGCAGCGGTTGTCACCCCGGTGAGCCTGCTGCTCGGACTCACTTCGGCGATCGCCTTGACTCGATTCCGTTTTCGCCTTCGCGGCACGATCACCGCATTTGTGGCACTCCCCCTGGTCATCCCGTGGCTCGTCATCGGTGTCGGGAGTCTGCTGTTCTTCTCCGCAACCGACATCCCGCTCGGGCTTTTCACGATCGGCGTCAGCCACGTCGTGATCGCGTTCCCCCTCGCGACCGCACTCCTCTCCGCTCAGCTCTATCGCCTCGAGCCCCACCTCCACGAAGCGGCCCTCGACCTCGGAGCCACAGAGCGGGAGGCGCTTCGCCTCGTGGTCCTACCGCTGCTCGTACCGACACTCGCAGCCTCGGCGATCTTCGTGTTCAGCTGGTCCTTCAACAACTTCATCGTCTCGTTCTTCACTGCCGGTTTCGAGAACACCTTCCCGATCTGGGTGTTTTCCACGCTTCGCCGGGCCCGGGACCTCCCGATGGTGAATGCCATCTCCACGCTCGTCTCCGTGGTGCAGGTGATCGTCGTCGTCGGCGCATGGCAGGCCCTCCGCCGGGTGATGGACCGCCGCGGCCAAGACATCAGAGAGATCGTGATCGGATCGTGAGCGACGCCCAGACGCCCGCCGCCGATCACGCCGACACCCCCGTCCTCGGCACTGGATACGCAGGCAAGGCCCGATCGAGGGGGAGCTTCTCCGCGTTCATCTATCTCGCCGGACCCGTCGGCGTGTTGCTCCTCTTCTTCGCAGGCCCCCTGGGCATCCTCGCTCTGTACTCGTTCCAGGAGCGATCGCGGACGGGTGACGGGTCGTGGACCATCTCCAACTACGTCAACGCTCTCCGGCCCCAGTACGTCGAGACCGCCCTCAACACCTTGGTCATCGCCGTCCTGTCCATGGTGCTCCTGCTGGTCATTGCCTACCCCCTCGCCTACCTCCTCGCCTTCAAGGTGGGGCGGTGGGAGGTTCCGCTCCTCCTCGCGCTGGCGCTGTCCGACGAGCTCAACCCCCTCATCAGGATCTACGCGTGGCGGACCGTGCTGGGCCGGAACGGCCTGGTCAACACGGTCTTGACCCAGCTCCGCCTGATCGACCAACCCCTCGACTGGCTCATCTTCACCAAATTCGCCGTCGTCGTCGTCCTCACGGCGTCGTGGCTTCCCTACGCCGTGATCCCCCTCTACGCCGCCATGAAGACGATCGACCGGCGGGTCCTGGAAGCTGCCCGCGACCTCGGTGCCGGATGGTGGACGACGTTCCGAAGCGTCGTGTTCCCCCTCACGGCCGCCGGATTCCTGGCGACCATCGTCATCGTCTTCATCCCGATCATCTCCGACTTCGCAGCCCCGGCGCTGGTCGGGGGCACCAGCGGCAGGATGTTGGCGTCCGTGACCGAGGACCTCTTCCTCGGCCGAGGAGAGTGGGGTATCGGATCGGCCCTCACGTTCGTACTCCTCGCCGCATCCGGCCTCGTCGTCTGGTTCTCCTACAAGCTCACCGATCTCTCCCGTCTCGCGACCCACCGATGACCGAGTCTCCGTACGCGCTGGAACTGAGAAACGTGTCCAAGCATTTCGGCGATATCGTCGCCGTGGACGGCATCGATCTCCAGGTTCCTCAGGGAGAGTTTTTCTCGCTGTTGGGGCCGTCGGGATGCGGAAAGACCACAACCCTCCGAATGATCGCCGGGTTCGAAGAACCCACCGAGGGAACGCTCCTCCTCGCAGGACGGGAGAGCAACGACATCCCACCCTTCCGACGCAACACGAACCTGGTCTTCCAGTCCTACGCCCTCTTCCCACACATGACCGTGTTCGAGAATGTCGCATTCGGCCCACGGCGGGCACGGATCTCCGAACGCGACGTCCACAAGCGCGTGATGGAAGCTCTCGAGACGGTGCGGATGCACGAGTACGTCGACCGCCTCCCGAGGTCGTTGAGCGGCGGTCAACGTCAGCGGGTCGCGTTGGCCCGGGCGATCGTGAATCGTCCAGCAGTACTCCTCCTGGACGAGCCTCTCGGGGCTCTCGACCTCAAGTTGCGCAAGGAGATGCAGCTCGAACTGAAACGGATCCAACGAGAGGTCGGGATCTGTTTCGTGTACGTCACCCACGATCAGGAAGAGGCGATGACCATGTCCGATCGACTGGCGGTGATGAATCGAGGGCGGATCGAGCAGGTCGGCTCCCCCGAGGAGGTCTATCACCGTCCAGCGACTCGGTTCGTGGCTGAGTTCATCGGCGAGGCCAATCTCCTCGACGGGACCGTCGAAGCAGTCGAACAGGGTGCACCGACTCGCGTGTCGGTCGCCGGTGACACGGTGACGACCGTCGCTTCATGCGCCGGCGCCCCCTGCGAGGTCGGAGACCGGGTGTCGCTCGTGCTTCGCCCAGAGCACCTCCACCTTCATCGTGATCGGCCGAACGGGGTGCCGGCCATGCCCGGCAGGGTGGTCGAGGCAATTTTTCAGGGCTCGCTGATCAGGTTCGTGATCGAGGGACCGGACCGCCGTCGGCTCAGCGTCCTGGACACCACTGCATCTCGCGACCAGGCTGCACCCGGGGACGCAGTGTGGGTGAGTTGGCTTCCGGAATGGGTCCACGCCGTCGTCGAATAACACAACGCTGTTATACTACGTCGTTGTATTATGACCATCGACCAGCCCCTGTGGTGGGAACAGACCCCCACCGAGCCCACCCGAGCAGCCCTCGACGGCGACGTCGACGCCGACGTGGCGGTCGTCGGGGCCGGGTACACGGGCCTGTGGACCGCCCACTACCTCCTGGAGCGGGACCCGACGTTGCGCGTCGTCGTGGTGGAGTCCCGGCACGTCGGCTATGGGGCCTCGGGGCGCAACGGAGGCTGGTGTTACGACGGGTTCGCCGCCTCCCTGAGCCGGGTCGAGCGGGCATCCGACCTCGAGACCGCCCGCCGGTTCGCCGCCGCGCTCCGAGCGGCGGTGGACGAGGTCGGAGCAACGGCGAGGCGCCTCGACCTCGACATCGGCTACCACAAGGGGGGCAGCATCGAGTTCCTCCGCAACGGCGGACAGCTCGCCCGGGCCGAAGAGGACGTCGCCGCCGCCCGCCGATACGGCTGGAAGGAGGCTGACCTCCGGATCGTCGGACGGGACGAGGCGCTCACCCACGGGCGGGCCGAGGGGGTCGTCGGCGGTCTCGTCTCCACCCACGCCGCCGCCATCCAGCCCGCGCTCCTCGCCCACGGGCTGGCCGGGTCGCTGGAACGGCGCGGAGTTCGGATCTTCGAACGGACCCCGGCGACCACCCTCCGGCGGGGAGCCGTGGACACCCCCGGCGGCTCCGTGCACGCCCCGATGATCGTCCAGGCCACCGAGGGCTACACGGCCCGCCTCCCCGGACTCCGACGCCGCCTCGTCCCCCTCTACTCCCTCATGGTCGCCACCGAACCCCTCCCCTCCAGCCTCTGGGACGAGCTCGGACTGGCAGACCGGGCATTGTTCTCCGACTACCGCCACCTCGTCATCTACGGCCAACGGACCACCGACGGCCGGATCGCCTTCGGTGGGCGGGGAGCCCCCTACGACTACGGCTCCCGGATCCGCGACGGCGTCGCCTTCCGACCGGCGGACTTCGAATACGTCCGTGCCGCCCTCGTCGACCTGTTCCCCCAGCTCGCCGACGTGGCGGTCACGCACCGCTGGAGCGGCGTCCTCGGCGTCGCCCGGGATTGGCATCCCCGCGTCGTCGTCGATCGGGAGGCCGGGATGGCGTGGGCCGGGGGATATGTGGGGTCGGGGGTCGCCGTCTCCAACCTGGCGGGGCGGACCCTCGCCGACCTCATCGTCGGAGCGGAGAGCGAGATCACCCGCTTCCCATGGGTGAACCGCCCCCTCCGAGGATGGGAACCCGAGCCTCTCCGCTGGGCGGGGATCAACACCGCCCTCTGGGTGATGAAGAGCGCCGACCGGGTGGAGACGACCACGGATCGTCCGGCCAGACGAGCCGACCGCCTCTGGAAGATCGTCGAGTGAACGACAGGAGCACCGAGATGGGACTGCAAGGACCGAAGACCGCCGCATGGTTCGCACGGGCCAAGGAGGCCCTCGTCAACGGGGTGTCCAGCGGATGGCGCAACTGGGGCGACGACGACACCCTCGTCATCACCCGCGGCGAAGGCGCCTACCTCTACGACGCCGACGGCCGACGGTACATCGACTTCCACAACGGCTTCGGCCCGGTCATCCTCGGCCACGGGCACCACGCCGTGACGGAGGCGGTCGCCCAGGCGATGGCGGACGGGACGACCTTCGCCTTCACCCAACGGCGGGAGGTCGAGGCCGCCGAGACCGTGAAGCGGGCCGTCCCCTGGGTGGAGCAGCTCCGCTTCACCAACACCGGGACCGAGGCGACGATGCACGCCATCCGCCTGGCGAGGGGATTCACCGGCCGGGACGTCATCGTCAAATTCGAGGGGAACTATCACGGAGCGCACGACTACGTCCTCTACTCGACCCCGAGCTCCCCCGTCGACGCCCTCGGATCCCGATTCCGACCCATCCCGTCCCCCACCACGTCGGGGATCCCCGACCCGGTCGTCACCTTCGTCCGGACCCTCCCCTTCAACGACCTCGACGCCGCCCGGCGACTCTTCGCAGACGAGGGACGGAGGATCGCCGCCGTGCTGGTCGAACCGATGCTCGGCAACGTGATGGGGATCGAACCGGTCCCCGGGTTCCTCGAAGGACTCCGGGAGCTGTGTGACGAGCACGGCACCGTCCTCGTCTTCGACGAGGTGAAGACGGGGTTCCGGATCGCCGTCGGCGGCGCCGCCGAGGTCTACGGGGTCGTCCCGGACCTCGCCTGTTTCGCCAAGGCCCTCGGCAACGGCGTGCCGGTGGCGGCGATCGCCGGACGGGGGCCGGTGCTCGACGGATGGCGCCAAGGGGGCATCGCCCAGATGGGCACCTACTGCGGGAACGGGGTGGCGGTCGCCGCCGCCCAGGCGACGGTCGCCGAGCTCCTCGCCGGTGACCACCTCGCCCACCTCGAACGGGTCGGAGGCGACCTGATGGCCGGGACGGCGAAGATCCTCGCCGCCCGCGGCGTGCCCTCCCGGGTTCTGGGACGGCCCGCCATGTTCGGGTTCTACCTCGGCGAAGGCACCCCCAACGACTACCGGGCGACCGACGACCACGACGAAGAGCTGTATGAACGGTTGACCATGGGGATGATCCGCCGGGGCGTGCTGCCCAACCCCGACGCCCTCGAACCCTGGTTCCCCAACGCCGCCCTCACCGACGAGGACGTGGCGACCACCCTCATGGTGTTCGAGGAGGCGCTGGACGAGGCCCTGGGAGCGTAGATGCCGATCCAGGTCGACGTCGCGCAGCGACGACGGACCATCGCCGAGGCGACCTTCGCCGTCGCCGCCCGAGGGGGGATCCAGGCGGTGACGCTCCGGTCGGTCGCCCAGGAGATGGGCACGTCCACCACCGCCATCACCAACTACCTCCCCACCCGCGCCGATCTCCTGGTGAACGCCGTCGACGAGATGGGGCGGGAGTGGCTCGAGGAGCTGGAGGCGATCCGCGGCGAGACCCGGGGTGTCACGGCGCTCCGCCGGCTGATGCGGGCCGCCGTCACCTGGGACGCCGACGAGTACCTCCGGTGCGCCTTCTGGGTGACCCTGCTCGCCGAGAAGGGGAGGGACGAACGGATCGACGCCCACCTGGCGGCGGCGTCCGATCAGGTGCGGACCGTCATCGAAGAGGTGGTCGCCGAGGCCGGGCATCCCCGACCCGCCGTCGCCGCCGATCTGCTCTTCCTCCTCGCCCAGGGCGTGTTCGTCTCCATCGTCGAGTCGCCCGCCGCCTGGCCTCCGCCGCGGGTGGTGGCCGCCGCCGACCTGGCGGTGGACGCCGTCCTCGGATCGGGCTGACCGGCCCCGGAGACGGGGCGGCACTCGACGTCCGATGGGATCCGATTCGCCCCCGTCAGCTCGGTGGGGCGCCCCATCCGCCGCCGCCCGGGGTGAGCACCAGCAGCCGGTCCCCGGGGCCGACCTCCACCGTCACCTTCCCCGGGAGCCGCTCCGGGGCGCGACCCCGGCGGATCAGCCAGTCCTCTCCGGTCGCCCCCGGCTCCCCGCCTTCCAGACCCCAAGGGGCATGACGACGGCGCTCCCCCAGCAGCGACACCACCGCCTCCTCCTCGAACAAGAGCTCCCGTTCGATCCCGTCCCCGCCTCGGAACCGTCCCGCCCCACCCGACCCGCGTCGGAGCGTGTAGCGGGTCACCCGGAAGGGGTAGTGGGACTCGAGGGACTCGATCGGCGTGTTCTTCGTGTTCGTCATCCCGGTGTGGATCCCCGACTGCCCCGGCTTGGTGGGCCGACCCCCCTGGCCTCCTCCGACCGTCTCGTAGTAGGCGAACCGCTCGTTGCCGACGAGGATGTTGTTCATCGTCCCCTGCGACGCCGCCGGGACGCGGCCCGGTGCGGCCTGGGCGAGCGCCCCCAACAGGACGTCGGCGATCCGCTGACTCGTCTCGACGTTCCCGGCGGCGACGGCGGCGGGCGGGCGGGCGTTGACGAGGGTTCCCTCGGGCGCCACCAACCGGAGTCGCCGGTAACAGCCCCCGTTGGTGGGGATCGTCGGGTCGGTGGCGACCCGGACGGCGTAGTAGAGACACGAACGGGTCACCGCCTCCACCGCGTTGAAGTTCGCCGGGATCTGAGGGTCGGTCCCCGTGAAGTCGGCGGTGAGGGTGTCGCCGGTGATCGTCACCGCCACCCTGATCCGGACATCCCGGTCTCCCCACTCCATGACGTCCTCGAACGTGAAGGTCCCGTCCGTGAGCTCCGACAGGGCGGCCGCCATCCTCCGCTCCCCGTAGGAGAGCAGGGCCGTCGTGAGCCGATGGAACCCCTCCACCCCTTCCCGGCGGGCCATCTCCATCAGGCGGCGGGCACCCACCTCGTTCGCCCCGAGCTGCGCCGAGAGATCTCCGAGCCGCTCGGCGGGCGTCCGGGTCGCTTCGAGGAACGGCTCGAGGAACTCGGGGAGCCATCGGCCGTCCCGCACCGCCGGCATCGGCGCCACCCGGATCCCCTCTTGGTCCACCGTCGTGGCGTGGACGGGCATCGACCCGGGAGCCTCGCCACCGACGTCGGCGTGGTGGGCCCGATTGGCGGCCCACCCGATCAGCCGTGACCCCAAGAACACGGGCCGCACCAGGGTGAGGTCGTTGAGGTGGGTACCTCCCGCGTAGGGGTCGTTCACCGCGTACTGCACCCCCGGCTCGGCGCCGAACCGCTCCAACACCGCCGCCACCGACGCCGGCATCGACCCGAGATGCACCGGGATGTGCTCGGCCTGGGCGAGCATCTCGCCGTCGGCGACGAACACCGCCGCCGAACAGTCCATCCGCTCCTTGATGTTCGGCGAGTAGGCGGTCCGTCGCAGCACCGTCCCCATCTCGTCGGCGATCCCGGCGAGACGGTTGCGGGCCACCTCGAGGACGATCGGGTCGATCACCAGGTCACCTCCAGGGCCCCGGAGGGGTGGAGCAGGCCCCGCTCGCCCGGAGCGAGATAGATGGTCGCCTCCCCTTCGGTGACCACACAGGGACCGACCACCTCGTCCCCCGGACGCATGCCCGGGCGCCACCACACCTGGGCGGTCGTCGCGCCGGCCGCGGTCACCACCTCCCGGTCGGGGCGCCGCGCTTCGCCTTCGGGACGGTGCTCCGGCAGCCGATCCCACGAGAGTGCCGGTCGGCCGATCGCCGCCGCCCGGACCGTCACCGCCTCGATCGGATCCTCCGGCCGGGAGAAGCCGTTGCGGGTCTCGTGCGCCCGGTGGAACCGCTCCGCCAGCACCTCCCAGCCCTCCCCGGGACGGTAGGGGACGCTGGTCTCGTGGGACTGGCCGAGGTAGCGAACGTCCACCGAGGTCTCCACCCGCTCCGGGGGACTTCCCGACCGCTCCCGGAGCCGCCCGATCACGTCGTCGGCGACGGCCCGTACCGCCGGGTCCAGGTGGGCCGTCTGCTCCGCGGTGAGGAGCACGCTGCGAGCGGCGTCGTGGCGAGGCGGACTCAGCAGCAGACCCAACGCCGAGAACACCCCCGCGTAGGGGGGCACCACCACCCCGGCCATCTCCAGGCGGCGGGCCAGCGCCGAGGCGTGGAGTCCTCCCGCGCCGCCGAAGGCGACCAGGACCGCCGACCGGGGATCCGCTCCCTCCTCCACCGAGACGGCCCGCACCGCCCGCTCCATGTGGGCTTCGACGACCTCGACGATGCCGAGCGCGGTCTCGATCGGACCGAGGCCGAGTCGATCCCCCAGGCGACCCAGCGCGGTGGAGGCGGCGTCGGGGAGGAGCCGCAGGGCGCCGGCGAGACGATCGGCGATCCGCCCCAAGACGAGATTGGCGTCGGTGACCGTCGGCTCGGTGCCGCCCCGTCCGTAACAGGCAGGTCCGGGGATCGCCCCCGCCGAACGGGGACCGACCCGGAGGGCGCCCCCCGGGTCCGCCCACCCCACACTCCCGCCCCCTGCCCCCACCGTGTGCACCGCCACCGACGGAAGCCGGACGACCTGACCTTCGATCGTCCGCTCGTAGACGATCTCAGGTCGGCCATGCTCCACCCGGCACACATCGGTGGACGTCCCCCCCATGTCGAAGGAGACGATCCGGTGGTATCCCAGGGCCTGCCCGAGGGCGGCGGCGGCCACCACCCCACCCGCCGGACCCGACAGGAGGATCGCCGCCGCCAGCTCGGCGGCGTCCTCGGGGGCCATGAGCCCGCCGCTCGAACGCATCACCAGGAGACGCTCGGCGGGGTCGGGTACGACCCGGTCTGCCAGATGGCGCAGATACGCCTCCACCTTGGGACGCAGGTAGGCGTTGACGACGGTGGTCGAGGTCCGCTCGTACTCCCGGAACTCGGGGACGACCCGGTGGGAGACGGCCACCGGCAACCCCGGAGCCGCCGCCCGCAGCACCTCGGCGACCCGCTCCTCCCGGCCTGTGTCGCGGAAACCGTAGAGGAGCGAGACCGCGGCCGCCTCGGGACGCCGAGCCGTCACCCAGGCCGCCAACGCCTCGGCCCGATCGGGATCCCATCCGAACCGAGACGCCCGATCCACCAGAGGCGCCGGCCGATCGGCGAAGGGGTCGTAGAGAGACGGGCGGGCCTGCCGGCCGATCTCCACCAGATCCTCGAACCCGCCGTCGACGACGAGGACCGTGTCCGCACCGGCCCGCTCCAACAGGGCGTTGGTGGCGACGGTGGTGCCGTGGACGAGGAGCGGCACCCTGCGTTCGCCGAGGAGCCCGCGTGCGCCCGACTCGACGCCTTCGCTCTGGTCTCGGGTGGTCGAGGTCTTGGAGGCATGCAACCTCGACCCGTCCCACCAGGCCAGGTCGGTGAAGGTCCCGCCGACGTCCACCCCGAGCGTCATCTGCGGCGGCTACTCTCGAAGCGGAGGTGGTCCATGCCCGTGCGAGTCGATGTCACCCCCAACCCCAACGCCCTCAAGTTCACGGTGGGTACGCCCGTCGGCGGGCCGAAGACCTTCGTCGCGGGCCAGGAGGCCGACGACCCCCTGGCCGTCGAGCTCCTCGCCATCGATGGTGTCACCAGCATCTTCATGACCGCCGACTTCGTCACGCTCTCCAAGACCCCCGAGGCCGACTGGGGAGAGATCACCCCGAAGGCCACCGAGATCCTAGAGAGGCACTTCGGCGGTTAGCCGCCGTCACGGATCGGGGATCACCTCGACGCCATCGGCATCGAGCCAGACGACGAGGGGCCACGTCATCCCCCCGGCGTCGACGACGGCACCCACCACCCGCCACCGGTCACCGACGGGGAACGCCTCGACCGAGGTCACCGTCCCGAACCGGGAGAAGACATCCTCCGCCGCCTCCACGACGACCGGCGGGGCGGAAGCCGCCGTGAGGGAGAAGCTCGGTCCCGTCGGGCCGACCGGCACCGACGGGGTGGGGAGGTCGACCAGCACCGGCGTGCCCGCCGAGACGTCCAGCACCAACGAGAACGCCTCGGGAGCCAACCGCCGATAGTCCGCCCCCGGTGCGGCGACGAGACGCCCCAACATCGCCTCCACCCGGAACCTGCCCGCCCCCAGGTCGTCGATCGTCGCCACCGAGACCCACTCCACGAAGGAGCGGGCCCCCGGCTCCGGGTCGGGGAGGCCGGCGGGCACCAGCTCTGAGCGTCGACCGCTCCCGTCGGCGGTGAACAGCTCACGCAGCACCCGTTCGGCGCTCGCCTCCACCGTCCGTTCCAGCGCCGCCGGGGCGACGGCCCGCAGGTCCGCCTCCGCCCAGACCGGGCCGGACGGTTCCGCTGCGGTGATCACCGTGGACGTGGGCGGCAGACTCGTCGGCGCCGCGACCTCGGCGACCGGCGCCGTTCCGACCGGTGAGGGCGACGGCGGAGCCGACCTGGGCCAGGCCAGGGTCGCCACCACGGCCAGACCTCCCACGATCCCCGCCGCCCAACGGAGGGTCGTCCGGCGACGGGAATCCACCTCGGCCATCAGCTCATCCCAGGGGATGTGCTCGAAATACTCCTCTGCAGGGGGTTCTCGGTCCGTCACGGCTCGAAGGTACGGGACGGAGGCCGGCGGGACAAGGGGGTCGAAGGTCCGGGAACCGAATGGCCGACGACTAACGTTCCCCTGCCGATGGCGATGAACCCCGACCCCCGACCCGGACGCTGGATCCTCCCCCTGGTGATCTTGGGGATGATCGCGTTCACCTACTTCTTCGTCCGATCGCTCCCCGGGGACGAGACCCCGCCCGAGGCGCTCGCCTCGGACAGCCCCGTGGTGACGACCACCTCCTCGACGATCGCCACCACCTCGACCACCACGACGACGACCCCTCTCGATCCCGAGGTGAAGGCCTATCTCGACACCCTCGACACCCTCGTCGAGCAGCTCACCGGGTTCCAGACCGAGATGGCCACCGTCAACTCGGGCTTCGACGGGAAACCCCGCACGATCCCCTACCGGGAGGCCGAAGACCGCCTCTCGACCCTCGCCGACAATCTGGAGACGTGGCGGGACGCCGTCGCCAACCTCACCCCGCCCCTCGCCCTCGAAGCCAACCACGCGGCGATCCTCGCCGCCGCCGAAGACGCCAACACCCAGGCCCACGAAGCCCTGCGGGGGCTGCGTCTCCCGCCCCCGGACACCGGTGAGCTCCGGCGGGCGTCGGTCGCCGCCTTCGACAACGCCGTCACCCAATTCAAACAAGCGGTCCAGCAGACCAAGATCGCCGCGGGAGCCGAAGCCTGACGTGGACATCGAGGTTCGAGCCGCCCGCCCCGACGAGCTCGAACGGTTCCGGCGCCTCTTCGGGCTCGCCTTCGGGTTCGACCCTCGCCCAGAGGACCACGAGCGATTCGTCCAACTCGTCGAACGGGAGCGCACCCGATGCGCCTTCGACCACGGCGAGATGGTGGGGACCTCCGGCGCCTTCAGCCTCGAGCTGACCGTCCCCGGCGGTGTCGTCCCCTGCGCGGGGACGAGTTTCGTGACCGTGATGGCCACCCACCGCCGTCGGGGCATCCTGCGGGCGATGATGGACGCGCTCCTCGACGACGCCGCCGCCCGCGGTGAGCCGATCTCCGCCCTGTGGGCGTCCGAGGCGGCGATCTACGGCAGATTCGGTTACGGCCCGGCGACCGACGCCGTCGAGGTCGCCATCTCCCGCAGCGAACACCCCCTCCACCGGCTCGCCCCGCATCCGGCAGCGGTGGAGTTCGTCGACGCCGACGAGGCCCGGGCGCTGTTCCCCGCGATCTTCGAGCAGCTCCGCCCCCTCCGACCGGGCTTCTCCGCCCGCAGCGACCTCTGGTGGGAGGACCGCCATTTCCACGAGCCCGCCCCACCCCCGCAAGGAGCCACCTCCCAGCGGTACGCGGTGGCCCGGGACGACGCCGGCTCGCCGACCGGATACGTCAGATACCGGATGAAGGCCAAATGGGAGGAGCACCGCCCCGCCTCCGAGATCCAGGTGGGGGAGATGATGTGTCTCACCCCGGAGGCTGCCGCCGGATTGTGGCAGCTCCTCCTCACCCACGACCTCGTCGCCACCGTCGTCGCCCATGACCTGCCGACCGACGCCGCCCTCTTCGGCCTGGTGGCCGACCTGCGGTCGGTTCGTCGCATCCACCACGACGGCCTGTGGGTGCGCGTCCTCGACGTCCCGGCGGCGCTCGGCGCCCGTCGGTACCGCACCTCGGGCTCCTTCGTCTTCGAGGTCTCCGATCCCCTGGGCCGCGTCGACGGTGTCTACCGGCTCGACATCGACGACGACGGCACGGCCCGGTGTGCACCGACCGACGCCGCCGCCGACCTGCGGATGGACCTGGAGGACCTGGGGGCTGCCTACCTGGGTCGGCCTCGGTTCGCCGCCGCCCTCCGAACCGGCCGCCTCCACGGGGATGCCGAAGCGGCCGCCGCCGCCGACGTCGCCTTCTCCTGGGATCCGGCCCCCTGGTGCCCCGAGCTCTTCTGAGGCCGCAAAAGGCCACTACCGTTTCGGGGCGAGACCATGACCAGACAGTCCGAATACGTCCTCCGCACCGTCCGTGACCGCGGGATCCGCTTCGTGCGTCTCTGGTTCACCGACGTCCAGGGGTTCCTGAAGTCCGTCTCGATCAGCCCTCAGGAACTGGAGACCGCGCTCGACGAAGGCATGACCTTCGACGGCTCCGCCATCGACGGCTACGCCCGGGTTCAGGAGGCGGACATGCTCGCCGTCCCCGACCCGTCCACCTTCCAGATCCTCCCCTGGCGATCCGAGGAGCCGGTGGGGAGGATGTTCTGCGACATCGTCACACCCGACGGACGCCCCTTCGAAGGCGACCCCCGAACCGTGCTCAAACGCAACCTGGAGCGGGCCGCCGACGCCGGATACACCTTCTACGTGGCGCCCGAACTCGAATACTTCTACTTCGCCGACGCCGGACCCGAGCCGAAGGTGCTCGACCACGGCGGCTACTTCGACCTCACACCCCTCGACGTCGCCCACGAATACCGACGGAAAACCATCAACGCCCTCGAACAGATCGGGATCCCCGTCGAGCATTCCCACCACGAGGTGGCACCCAGCCAGCACGAGATCATCGTCCGCTACACCGACGCCCTCACCATGGCGGACAACATCATGACGTTCCGCCTCGCCGTGAAGGAGGTGGCGATGGAGCACGGGGTCTACGCCACCTTCATGCCGAAACCGCTGGAGAACCACGACGGCTCCGGGATGCACCTGCACATGTCCCTCTTCGAAGGCGAAGAGAACGCCTTCGCGGGCGGAGACGGCGGAGAGCTGTCGGAGACGGCCCAGGCCTTCATCGCCGGTCTGCTCCGCCACGCCCGGGAGATGACGGCCGTCACCAACCAGTGGGTGAACTCCTACAAGCGTCTCGTCCCCGGCTTCGAAGCCCCGATCTACGTCTCATGGGCCCGCAACAACCAGTCCGCCCTCGTCCGGGTCCCCACGGTGAAGGCGGGAAAGCGCGACAGCGTCCGGGTCGAGTACCGGTCTCCCGACGCCGCCTGCAACCCGTACCTGGTGCTCGCCGTCCTCCTCGCCGCCGGCCTGGAAGGGATCGAACAGGGCTACGAGCTCCCCCCCGAGGTGACCCTCAACGTCCACGAACTGGACCGGGACGAACGGGAGAAGATGGGCATCGAACGCCTCCCCGAGACCCTCGCCGAGGCCCTCGACATGATGGAGCGCTCCGAGCTGGTACGGAAGGCCCTCGGCGACCACGTCGTCGACTGGTTCGTCCGGAATCGTCGGAAGGAATGGGACCGATACCAGCAGCACGTCTCCCGATACGAACTCGAGACCTACCTGCCGATCCTGTGAACCGCCGATGGACGTCGCCCTCTATCCCGCCGACTGCTCCGAGGCCCTCGCCTCGGCGCTGACCGTCGCCGGGTTCGAACCCAAACCCGTCGAGGATCTGGGGGACATCGAGCCGACCCTCGCCGAGCATTGGGGAGTGCTCGTCGTCGAGCTGGGCGACGAGCCGCTGCGGCGACTCCGCCAGATCACCCACCTCTCCGAGGCGTCGGGGGTCCCGGTCCTGGCGGCGGTCGAGCGGGACCACCTCGCCCTGGTCGAGCACACCGACGGGATCGACGACCTCATCGTCGGCACGCCCGACCCCGCCGAGCTGAGAGTCCGGATCCACCGTCTGCTCCGCCACTCCGCCGAAGAGGAAGTCCTCATCTACGAGGACCTGGTCCTCGACACCCGCACCTACCAGGCGACCCTGGACGGCAGGCTCATCGACCTCACCTACATGGAGTACGAGCTGCTGCGGTTCTTCGTCGCCAACCGGGGTCGGGTCTGGACCCGGGAGCAACTCCTCTCCAAGGTGTGGGGATACGACTACTTCGGCGGCTCCCGCACCGTCGACGTCCACGTGCGGCGGCTCCGGGCGAAACTGGGCGAGGAACGGGACTGGATCACGACGGTGCGGTCGGTGGGATACCGGTTCGGGTGACCCCGTAGCGGCGGCGGGCGACCCCGACGAGCGCCCGGTAGACGACCCGGCCGAGTCCTCCCCGCACCGGTGGTCCGAGGGTCAGCTCGAACAGCCATCGGGACAGCGCCGCCGACCGGACCACCAGGGCCGCCGCCGCGTCGACCCAGGGGCCCCGCAGCGCCGACACGAACCCCCGGCCGACCCGGTAGTGGTCGCCGAGACGGGACTCCAACTCGGCGGGGAAGGCACCGAGGCGAGACGGATCGTCGGTCCGGACGGCCTCGTCGATCGCGGCCGCCGCCAGCCGACCGGAGAGGAGAGCGGCAGCGATCCCCTCCCCGGTGAACGGGTTCACCGCGCCTCCGGCGTCACCCACCACCACCCAGTTGGGCCCGACCTTCGGCTCGATTCCCAACGCCGCCGGGAGGATCCCCCCACGGGGCCGCTCCTGCGGATCGGGGTCGAGATCCCACTCGACGGCGACGTCGGCGACGAAGCGGCGGAGGAGGGGCGGGGTCTTCACCCCCCTCCACCGACCGGCCGTCGTCAGGCTGATCACCCCGAGGTTGACGGTTCCGTCACCGAGCGGGAACACCCACCCGTAGCCGGGGACCGTGCGCCCTGCCTCGTCGGTCAACCCGAGGCGACATTCCAAGAACCGATCGCTGGAGCGACCGCTCCGGTGGTAGGCACGGATCGCCATCCCCAGCGGAGACCGCCGGTCCCGGGCGAGTCCGGCGGCCCGACCGAACGGGGACGAGGCGCCGTCCGCCACGACGACGAACCGCGGCGCATACTGCTCACCGGCGACTTCGACGGCGAGCCGGCGGGAACGCCAGACCGGACGGGCGGCGACCCCCTCCAGCACGCGGGCGCCCCGGCGCCGAGCCTCCTCCACCAGCCCGGCGTCGAACCGAAGCCGAGGGATCACCAGCCCGGTCACCTGCTCGTCGGCCCTCCCGGGCCAGGGCATCTCCTGGGATCGGCCCCGGTGGACCAGCCGAAGGCCGTCCACGCGATGACCGCCGAACACCGCGGGGTCGACTCCGAGGCGCTCCAGCTCGCCGAGGGCCGACGGGGTGAGCCCGTCGCCGCAGGCCTTGTCCCGGGGGAAACGCGACCGGTCGACCAGGATCACCTCGTGGCCGGCGGCGAGGAGGGCGAGGGTCGCAGCCGTCCCGGCAGGCCCCGCTCCCACGACCACCACGTCGGTCATGGTCCGCTCGGACGGTCGTCAGGGTCGTCGCGCACGGACCAGCGTGTCGATCGCCTCGCGCACACCCTCGTCGGTCTCCACCGCCCGCACCACCCGCTCCGCCTTGACGATCTCCAGCGGCTCCATCTCGAAGGCGATCTCGTCGGGCGTGTAATGGACCTCCGGGTCGGGCGGCCCGCCCCAGCCCCGCTCCAGGTTCTCGAGGTCGTGACCCACCACCAGCATCGTGCCACCGGGAGCGACGGCGTCACGGGCGCGGGCGATCACGTCACGACGCTGCTCCGGTGGGATGTGCAGGTAGAGGATGGCGACCAGGTCGTAGACACCCGGCTCCGGCTGCCAGCGGGTGACGTCCGCCACCGTGAAGTTCACCTCGACTCCCCGCTGGGAAGCGAGCTCCCGGGCCCGCTCGATCGCCACCTTCGAGAAGTCGACGGCGTCGACCTCCCACCCCCGCTCGGCCAACCAGACGGCGTTCCGCCCCTCCCCGCAGGCGACGTCGAGGGCACGGCCCGGGGTCATCTCCCCGACCTCGGCCACGAGGAAGACGTTCGGCTCGACCCTCCACAGCCAGGGCTTCTCCTCGTATCTCCGGTCCCATTCTTCGGCTCGCATGGCTGCTTCTCCTCGAACCGCACCCTACTCCCGATTCGGGCGCCACCCGGCGCGGCGGACCCTTCTCCCCCCGCCTGCGGGGGAAGAAGGCGTGCGGCCACGCGGGATGTCAGATGAAGATGATCTGGGCGGTGTCGGTCAACTCGATGAAGTCGGTCGCCGACAGGATCCCCTCCACTCCCTCGAAGAGGTCCTCCTCGGTGAGACCCATCATGTCCGCCGACATCTTGCACGCCCACAGGTGGCCGCCAGCATCGACGATCATCTGCAGGAACTCGGGCACCTCCGGCACCCCGAGCTCGGCGATCTGCTTCTTCATCATGTGCGTCGCCATGGACGTCATCCCGGGCAGGCCACCGAGGCCCTGGGGCATGTGGGTGGCCGGGTTCCCGAGGGGCGTGAACTTCAGGTCCCCCATCGTCTTCTTGTTGATGATGTCCAGGCCCCAGAAGGTGAAGAAGATGTGGGTCTCGATCCCCTCCCCCAGGGCGGCGTTGGCCATGATGAGCGCCGGATAGGCCATGTCCAGCGTGCCCTTGGAGGCGATGAACGCCATCTTCCGATCGGTCTCCTCACCGAAATCCGGGACCAGGGTGGGTGCGTTCTCGGTCGTGGTCATCTCGACCCTCCTTTCCGCTAGACGCAGCCCTTGGGCTT
>JALSJV010000321.1 GCA_026989215.1 Acidimicrobiia bacterium
ACCCGACGCCCTGGCGGGCGCAGGCCCACTTCCCCCGCACGCGGAGGAAGAATTCTCCCCCGCGCCGGAGGGGGTTTCAGCCGGTGCCGAACTCTTCGCCGAGGTACGCCTTGATGACGTCGGGGTTCTTCTGCACGACGTCGGGGGTGCCCTCGGCGATCTTCTTGCCGAAGTCCACCACCATCACCCGGTCGGCGATGTCCATCACCAGGCCCATGTCGTGCTCGACGAGGATCATGGCGATCCCCAGCTCGTCCTGGATGTCGAGGATGAACCGGGCCATGTCCTCGGTCTCCTCCAGGTTCATCCCCGCCACCGGCTCGTCCAACAGCAGCAGCTCCGGCTCCATCGCCAGGGCCCGTCCCAGCTCCACCCGCTTCTGCACGCCGTACGGCAGGAGCCCGACCGGATGTTTCCGCCACTGCTCGATCTCGAGAAAGTCGATGATGTCCTCCACCTTCGCCCGGTTCGCCAGCTCCTCCCGCTTCGCCGGACCCACCCACAGGGCACCGGACACCCAGCTCGTCTTCATCCGGATGTGGCGGCCGGTGAGGATGTTCTCGATCACCGTCATGTGGGGGAACAGGGCGATGTTCTGGAACGTGCGGGCGATCCCCAGCTCGGCGGTCTTGTTCGGCTTCAGACCCATGAGGGACCGGCCCTTCCAGCGGATGTCCCCCTCCTGAGGACGGTAGAGCTGGTTGATCGAGTTGAAGATCGAGGTCTTCCCCGCACCGTTGGGCCCGATGATGGCGAACAGCTCCCCCTCGTTCACATGGAACGAGACCCCGTCGATCGCCTTCACCCCCTTGAACGAGAGCTTGATGTCGTCCACCTCGAGGAGGTGGGTCGTCTGGGTGGGGACCTCGGTCTCGGGACGTGACGCCAACTCGGTCATGACAGCCACCGCTTCCGCCGCTTGTAGTGCTTCACATCTCGGAAGGACTTCCGCTCGCCACCGGCGTGCAGACCCAGGTAGAACTCCTTCACGTCCTCGTCCTTCAGCAGCTTCTCCGGGTCACCGTCCATCACCATCTTCCCCGTCTCCATGATGTAGCCGTGGTGGGCGATCGAGAGCGCCATGTTGGCGTTCTGCTCGATGAGGAGCACCGACGTTCCCGACTCGTTGATCTGGACGATGATGTCGCGGATCTGCTGGACCAGCTTGGGGGCGAGACCGAGGGACGGCTCGTCGAGGATCAGCAGCTTCGGGTCCTGCATGAGGGCCCGGCCGATGGCGAGCATCTGCTGCTCACCCCCCGACAGGTAGCCGGCGGTGGATTTGCGGCGGTCGGCCAACGGGGGGAACAGCTCCATCACCCATTCGTAGGCCCGCTCCACCTTCTCCCGGTCGGTGTTCGTGTAGGCACCGGCCCGCAGGTTCTCGTCCACCGTCAGCTCGGCGAAGATGCGCCGCCCCTCCATCACCTGGCTGATGCCCAGCTTGACGATGTCGGCCGGGTCCTTCTCGGTGATGTCGACGCCGTCGAAGATGATGTTGCCCTTCGTGATGTCGCCTTCGTGCACGTCCAAGAGGCCGGTGATGGCGCGCATCGTCGTCGTCTTCCCCGCCCCGTTGGCGCCCAGCAGCGCCACGATCTGCCCGTCGGGCACCTCCAGGGAGATCCCCCGCAGCACGAGGATCACGTCGTTGTAGACGACTTCCAGGTTGGAGACTTCAAGCATCGTCCCTCCGTGGTCGGTGGTGGCCACCGCCGCCGGGCGGTGGCCACCCCCCATCACGGGGCCTCGTCTCGTTCGATCAGCCTCCCAGCTTGTAGCAGGCCTCTTCGAACACGTAGTCCTTCACGATGTCGGCGATGTACAGCTCCTCGATCATCTGCAGGCCGGTGGAGGTCCCGGCGGCCAGGCCCTCCGGATCCGGACGGGAGATGTAGATGTAGCGCTGGAGCTGCTCGTTCGGCGTGCCGGTGAACCGCTCCGGCGGCGCCATCCCGTTGAAGTCCACCTGCTCGAGGCTCTTGGCGGCGGCGAGGACGCCGGCCTGGGTCATGTCGCCGTTCTCGTAGGCCTTCTCCAAGGCGGCCTTCATCATCATGCCCTCGATGAAGCCCTCGATGTAGAAGTCCTGGGCCGGAGCGTCCGGCCGGTACTTGGCGAACAGCTCACGGGCCTCGGTGGAACCGGGGTTGTCGTCGAACCAGTTCGCGTAGTAGCTGGACTGGTACCAGTCCCGGGCGATGGCGTCCTTGATCGCCGAGTCGGGCGCCACGAACGCCGGGTTGAAGGTCGGTCCGGCGCCACCCCACAGGGCCTGGAAGCCCTCGGCGATGGCCTGGCCGTAGATCGGGGCGAAGGAACCGGGCGTCGCCGTGATCCAGACGATGTCGGCCCCCGACGCCACGATGGCGTCGGCGTTGGCGGTCAACGTCGACTCGTCGGTGGGGATGATCGTCCCCGAGCCGTCGTAGACGACCTCGAGCCCGAGGGTCTCGGCGGCGATCTTCGCACCGGCCGCCGAGTCGAGGCCGTAGTCACCCGGCAGCGAGGCGATCGCCAGCTTCGGGTTCTCCACCCCGTTGGCCTGCGCCTGCTTCATCAGGTACTCGATCATGTTCTGCGCCTCGATGCAGTACGGGGCACCGTGGTGCAGCAGGTTCTCGCCGAGGTCGGCGTCGGTCCAGCCCGAATACCAGGTGAGGGGGATCGCCAGGATTCCGTCCTCTTCGAGCTGTGGCACGATCGCCACCGTGTGGGGCGAACCCGTCGAATGCCCGAAGGCGACGACCTCGTCCTTCAGCTCCTCGTAGAACTGGACGTGGTTGTCGACGACGTACTGGGTGTCCCGGACCTCCAGCTCCACCTTGAGGCCGTTGATGCCGCCGGTGTCGTTGACGTTCTGCCAGAACACCTCTTGGCCGGCGACGATGAGCGACACCAGAGGACCGAAGGGGCCGGTCAGGTCGGACAGGAGCCCGATCTTGATGACCCCGGCTTCGAGGTCCACCCCGACGTCGGTCTTGATCTCCATCATCCCGTCGTCCATCGGCTCCTCACCGCCGTCGCCACCGCCGGCCGGGGGCGCCGTCGTGGCGGGAGGTGCCGTCGTCGCGGCCGTCTCCTCCGGGGCCTCGGCACCTCCGCCACCGCACGCGGCGGCGATGAGCCCGAGGACCATCAGGAGGGCGACCCACCTGTGTTTGATTCTCACGATCCGTTCCTCCTCCTCTGTGTCAGACGCCGCCACCGCCCCGGCCGGGCGGCGCGTGCGAGATGTTTCTAGTACGTGAAGGGCCAACCTTTCCAGTAGTTCCTCACCCGCAGCCAGATGCCGTAGAGGCCCAGGGGCTCGAAGATGAGGAAGACGATGATCAAGAGCCCGTAGAGCACCAGGTTGAGCTGGAACACCGATAACCCCGGCCCGGTGCCCGGCAGGGTGTTGACGATCCCGAAGTCGTCGCCGGAGGTGGCGATGAAGAAGTCGCCGACCTTGGCGACGATGCCCTCTCCGGCGGCGATCTTGTCCGACAGCCACCCGGTGAAGTCCTGGACGACCCGGGGCAGGGCGATCACGAAGAGCGACCCCATGAGGGTGCCCGTCACCGTCCCCGCACCGCCGATCAGGATGATGGCGATGAACTGCACCGACAGCAGAAGGTCCCATCGTTCGGGGATGGTGCGACCGACGAAGGAGGCGAGGAGCGCCCCCGACACCCCGGCGAAGGCCGAGGAGATCCCGAAGGCCAGCAGCTTGTAGCGCACCTCGTCGACCCCCATCACCTCGGCGGCGATGTCCCGGTCCCGGATGGCCTGGAAGGCCCGCCCCACCCGGGTCCGCTGGAGGTTCTTGGCGATCAGGGTGGCGACGATCACCAGACCGAGCAGCAGGATGTAGGTCTTCGCCTCGTTCGACAGCTCGATCCCGAACCAGGTCCCCTTGCGGGAGAAGTCGATGAGAGGCTCCTCCTCCTTCCACAGCCGGAACTGGAACCGGGGGAAGGTCCGGCCCGACTGGGAGCCGCCCGTCCACGACTCGGCGTTGCGGAACACGTACTCGCCGATGAACACCAACCCGAGGGTGACGATGGCGAGGTAGAGGCCCCGAACCCGGACCGCGGTCGGCCCGACCAGCACCCCCACCAGGGCGGGGACCACGGCGGCGGCGGGAAGCCAGATCCAGATGGGGAGACCGAGGCCCACCAGGGGACCTTCGGGAGCGCCGAGAGCGGCGGCGGTGTAGGCGCCGAGCCCCATGAAGAAGGCGTGTCCGAGGGAGACCTGCCCGGCGAGACCGGTGAGGATGTTCAGCCCCAGGGCGCCGATGGCGAAGATCATCACGTTGGTGAGGACCTTCAGCCAGTCGTCCTTCGACAGGAAATCCGGCGCCAAGGGGATCACGTCGTAGACGGGCACCAGGACCAGGGCGATGAGGAAAACGGTGAGCGCGACCTTCTTCGTCGTCGTCGGCATCAAGGCCTGGTCGGCCTCGTAGGAGGTGAAGAGCAGTGGACGTCCCCTCATACGCGACGGATCTCCTCGGTTCCGAACAGGCCGTAGGGCCGGACCAACAGCACGATCAGCATGACGATGTAGGGCACCACACCCCCGAATCCGCTGCCCAGGAACTCGAACTGCTCCAGGTAGGTCCCGGCGGCCGCCTCGGCCAGACCGATCACGAACCCTCCGATCACCGCCCCGACGATCGAGTCGAGACCTCCGAGGATGATCGCCGGGAAGGCCTTGAAGGCGAAGAAGGCGGTGGCCTGATCGACGCCGATCCGCCGCGGGAACGTCGAGGCGAAGATGCCGCCGACGGCGGCGAGGACGGCACCGATCGCCCAGGAGATGGCGAAGATCTTCCCCACGTTGATCCCCTGGGCCCGTGCCGCCTCCTGGTCGAAGGCGGTGGCCCGCATGGCGATCCCGGTCCGGGACCGGAAGAACAGGGCGATCCCGACGACCAGCACGATGCTGACGACGAACTGGGCGATCTCGGTGTGGGCGATCCGCAGCAGCCCCAGGTCGAAGAAGTTCGTGCCCCAGGGGTCGCCGAGGGGGCGGATGTCGGTGCCGATCCAGTCGTTGGTGATGTTGCGGACCACGATGTCGATCCCGAGGGTGACGATGGCGACCGCGAACAGCTCCTCGCCCACCATCGGGCGGAGGAAGAGCCGCTCCAGCACCATCCCGACCACGGCGGCGGCGATGAGCGCCAGCAGCACCGCCAGACTCCAGGTCAGCCAGGCGGGCGCGTCCGGCATCCACCGGCCGGGAACGTCGATGATCGTGGCGAAGGAGGCGACGAAAAACGCACCGAGGGCCGCCAGGGCGCCGTGGGCGAAGTTCAGGACCTGGGTCGCCTTGAAGATGATGACGAACCCCATCGCCAGCAACGCGTAGATGGCGCCGAGCGACAGCCCGTCCCAGATGGTGGCCGCCAGCTTGCTCTGCTCGCCGGCCTCCTGCGCGAGGATGAGGATGTCGGGCGTCATCGGTCGGACCCGTACATGTCCTCGATCAGATCCCCGAACATCTCTTCCATCGACTTGCGCTTCAGCTTCTGGGTGGCGGTCAGCTCGCCGTCCTCGTGGTCCAGCTCCTTGGGGATCATCCGGAACTTCTTGATCTGCTCGACCCGTGAGAACTTCTTGTTGGTCTCGTCGATGACCCCCTGGATCAGCTCGATGACCTCGGGCTTCTCGGACAGATCCCGGTACGTCGTGTACGGGATGCCCTGGCGGGTCGCCCAGTCGCCGACCACGTCGAACTCGATGCCGATGAGCGCCGTCAGGTACTTGCGCCCGTCACCGATGACCATCGCCTCCTTGATGTAGGGCGACGTCTTCAGGCTGTTCTCGATCTCCGAAGGCGAGATGTTCTTCCCCCCGGAGGTGATGATGATGTGTTTGATCCGGTCGACGATCTTCACGTGGGTCCCGTCCACCCACACTCCGACGTCGCCGGTCCGGAGCCACCCGTCCTCGGTGAACGCCTCGGCGGTCTTGTCGGGCTTGTTCCAGTACCCCTTGAACACGCCCGGGTGCTTGGTCTGGATCTCGCCGGTCTCGGGGTCGATCCGCAGCCCGATGCCCGGGTAGGGCTCACCGACGGTCCCCAGCTTCATCCGCCCGTAGAAGTTGACGGTGGCGACCGCCGAGTTCTCGGTCATCCCGTACAGCTCGTACAGGTTGATGCCGAGCCCGTGGAAGAACTGGATGACCTCGGGGGCGATGGCGGCGGCGCCGGTGCCCGCCCAGCGGCAGCGCCGCAGCCCGATGCGTTCCCGCAGGGCCCGGAAGATGAACAGGTAGCCGATGGCGTAGACGATCCGGCTCTTCCAGGTGTGGACCCCGCCGTTGGCGACCCGTTCCCGGCCGATGAACGCAGCCATCTTGTTGCCCAGGGCGAACCACAGCCGCTTGAAGAACGTCGCGTCCCGACCCTTGATGATGATCGTGGCGTGGATCTTCTCCCAGATGCGGGGCACCGCGAAGAACAGGGTCGGCTGGATCTCCCGCAGGTTCTGCTGCACCGTCTCGATCGACTCGGCGAAGTTCAGCACCGGCCCGGCGGCGGCGTTCGTCCAGGTCGAGAAGATCCGCTCGGCGACGTGACAGAGCGGCAGGTAGGTGAGGATCTGGTCGTCGGGGTTCGGCTTCTTGTTGCCCGGGAGCCGCCCGTCGACATTGACGATGAGGTCCATCGCGTACTTGGCGTTGGCGTTGGTGAGCATCGCCCCCTTGGGGGGCCCGGTGGTGCCGGAGGTGTAGACGAGGGTCATCACGTCGTCGGCGGTCGCCTCCGCCATCCGCTGCTCGACCGCCCCGGGATGTTCCCTGCGGTGCCGGCGGCCGAGCTCCAGGAAGTCGTCCCAGAAGATGAACCGGGGATCGTCGCGGTACTCGCGGAAGCCCCGGGGCTCCACGTGGATGATCTTCTCCAGGTTGGGGAGGCTGTCGATGACCTCCATCACCTTGTCGGCCTGCTCCTGGTCCTCGGCGAGATGCACCTTGGCCCCCGAGTCGGAGAGCAGGTACTGGACCTCGGCGGCCGGGTTCGTCGGGTAGAGGCCGACGGTGATCCCCCGCACCGCCACCGTGGCGATGTCGAGGATCACCCACTCGGGACGGTCTTCGGAGTGGATGGAGACCCGGTCGCCGGGCTCCACCCCCAGCGCCAGGAGGCCGTGGGCGGCGTCGAGCACCGTCTCCCAGTACTCCTTCCAGGTGATCTCCTGCCAGATCCCGTAGTCCTTTTCACGCAGGGCCACCCGGTCGGGCAGTCTCTCTGCCCAGTCACGGATGTGGCTGGCGACGGTGGGGTATCCCTCACCGACTCCCGGGGTCTCTCGACGCTCGACGACCGACGTCACCGCATCCTCCTCCAAGCCGCGACGGCGGGAACTTTAGAGCCCTTCACCTCACCTGTGCACCAAAACCGGGAAAAGATGGAAAGAAGTTTCTTCTCCCCCGCGTACGGGGGCGTCCCCGAGCGAAGCGAGGGGGAGGGGGACACCCCCATCCCCCGCCTCCTCCGTCGGCGTGCTCCTCACGCCCCTTCGATCCACTCCACCCCGCCCGACCAGTGCTCCTGCTTCCAGATCGGAGCCCGGTCCTTCAACTCGTCGATGATGTAACGGGCGGCGGCGAAGGCGTCGGCGCGATGGGCGGTGGAGACCGCCACCGCCACCGAAGGCTCCCCCAGCTCGACCCTGCCGACCCGATGCTCCACCGCCACCGACAGCACCGGCCACCTGGCACAGGCCTCGTCCACGATCTCGGCGAGTCGTGCCTCGACGTGCTCCAGGTAGGCGTCGTACACGAGATGGGTGACCCCGTCCCGCCCCGGGGAATGATCGCGGGCCGTGCCGAGGAACAGCGTGATGGCTCCGGCGTCGGTCCGACCGACCTCGGCGAGGAGCGCCCCAGGGTCGAGCGGCTCGCTCCGCACGGCGACCCTTCGGGTAGCGTCGGGATGGCTCATACAATCGGAGTCTATGACCGAGCCCGACCATGGTGGGCCGGGCCTGCCCTGGGATCCCGACCACGAACCGCTGCTCATCCCCCCGGCGACCGTCACGCCACCCTCGCCGCCCCCGGCGACGCCGCCGCCCCGTCGCGTCCCCGCCGGGTTGCTCGGTCCCCTCCTCGGCGGCCTCGTCGGCTCGGCGGTCACGCTCCTGGCGCTCGTCGCGTCGGGCGTCCTCGACACGCCGCAGGCCGCACCCCCGCCGGTGACCGCCGCCCGGGTGGTGACCGCCGCCCAGCCTGCCGCCACGATGGGTGTCGCCCAGGTCGCCGCCTCGGTGCTGCCC
>JALSJV010000322.1 GCA_026989215.1 Acidimicrobiia bacterium
CTCTACGAGTTGGAAGAGCTCTCCCAACGCCTCGACGACCTCCCCTTCGTCGAAGCGGTCCAGGGTCTCGAGTTCCCCCTGCAGTCGATGGTGGCCTTCGACGGGGCGCCCTTCGAGCGTGCCGAGAATCTGGCGGTGGCCATCCCGGAGGCCGACTACCCCATCGGCGCGGCGACCGTGCGGTCCATCGGGGACGTGGAACGGGAGTTCGTGTCGCGGTTCACGCTCACCCAGGCGGTCATCCCCTACCGGTCCCTCCCCAACGCCCAGGAGATCATGAAGGAGGACTTCGGTTTCGGCAACGGGTACGAGGGAGTCAGGGTGCTCGTCGCCTTCGGCGACGAGACCGGCCAGGAGGTCGGGGTGGCCTACCTCATCTCGGTGACCGATCCGGAGGACACGAGGATGTTCTCGGTGGCGGCCGGGTGCTCTCGGGACTGCTTCGTCGAGCGGCAAGACGAGATCGAAAGCGTGGTGGACTCATGGCTGGTGAACACGAGGGGCTGAGCCCGGACCGTATCCGTCGCTCGACCCGGCGTCCCACCGACACCTGGGACCGGATCAAGATCCTCGTCCTCCTCGGGGTCGTCGTGGTGGCGGTGGTCGGCAACACCGTCAATCCGCCCTTCATCACGCTGGGCGAGGCCCTCGCCGAGTTCTTCGGCTCGACCCTCGGCCAGGTACTCGGAGGGCTGATCGTCCTCGAGTCCCTTCGCCAGCTCCACTACCTGATCTCCGAGCGGGTCTCGGGGTACCACCGCTTCTGGCAGGAGTCGGTCTTCGGGGGGTTCAACCGGTTCGTCCAGGCACGTTTCAGTCCCTGGACCCGGTTTCGGGTGGCGCGGTTCGTGCGGTGGGGGTTCTACCTCGTCGTCTACGCCTATGTGGCCGACTATTTCATGGCGAGCGTCGACTCGCCCTGGGAGGCGCTCGTCAACGCCCCACGCATCATCGCCGGGGTGGTCTTCAGCCCGGTGGTCCTCCAGGGAATCGCCATCCTCGTGTTCGTCGTCATGCAGTTCGTGGCGATCTTCTGGTTCCTCTCCCGGGGCGGCATGGACATCGTCATGCCCGAGGAGATCGAGACGCGTTTCTCCGACGTCTGGGGCCAGGACCACGTGCTGCGCCTCATCCGCGAGAACATCGCCTTCTTGGAGAAGCCGGACGAGATCGAGAAGAAGGGCGGGTACATTCCCGGGGGGATCCTGCTCTGGGGGCCACCGGGGACCGGCAAGACCCTGATGGCCGAGGCGATCGCCGGGGAGACGGGACGCCCCTTCGTCTTCGTCGAGCCGGGGGCGTTCATGAACATGTTCTTCGGGGTGGGGATCCTGAAGGTGAAGTCCCTGTACCGGAAGCTCCGCAAGCTCAGCCTCCGTCATGGCGGGGTGATCGTGTTCTTCGACGAGGCCGACGCCCTCGGCAGCCGTGGGGCCCTCACCGGTCTGCGGATGCCGGGGACGGCCCACTCGGCGGCGGTGACGGCGGCGGGGTTCGCCTGCAACGGCCTCGCCTATCTGAGCCCGCCGGGTCGCGAGGCGGTGCTCACCGCCCTCGCCGACGACGCGTCCGAGGCCGAACCTCCGCGGCGGACCTGGAGGGACCGGATCATCATGGGCGCGGGCATGGGAGGTGGCGGCATGGGGACCCTGCAGGCCCTCCTCACCGAGATGAACGGCCTCACCAAGCCCCGGGGTCTCATGAACCGGATCCGCAAGCTCCTGGGGTTCAAGCCCAAGCCTCCTCCCAAGTACCGGATCCTCCACATCATGGCGACGAACATGCCGAACGCCCTCGACGAGGCGTTGCTGCGTCCCGGGAGGATCGACCGCATCTACAAGGTGGGGTATCCCTCCAAGGAGGGTCGCAAGGCAACCCTGGAGGGTTATCTGGCGAAGGTCCGCCATCATCTCACGCCCGAACAGATCGACCGTCTGGCCACCGTCACTCCCTACTACTCGGGGGCCAAGATCAAAGATCTCGTCAACGAGGCCCTGATCCAGGCGATCCGGGACGGACGGGACGCCATCACCTGGGACGACGTGTGGAAGGCGAAGGCCCTGAAGGAGCTCGGGCCCCCCGAAGACGCCGAGTACATCCAGCGGGAACGCCACGCCGTCGCCATCCACGAGGCATCGCACGCCGTCGTCGCCCACCTGATGCGGCGGCACATGGCGATCGACCTGGTCACGATCGAACGTCATGGCGACACCGGGGGGATGGTGAAGAACCTGCTGTCCGAGGACAGGTTCACCCAGTGGAAGTCGGAGTTCGAGACCGACATCATGGTGTCGCTGGCGTCGTTGGCGGGAGAGCGGATGTTCTTCGGCGGAGACAACTCCTCGGGGGTCACCGGCGATCTGCGCTCCGCCACCGCCGTCGCCGCCATGATGGAGGGCACCTGGGGGATGGGGGATCAGCTCGTCTCCCTCACGGTGGAGCAGACCGCCCTCGGCCAGCAGGCCAACCCGGCGGCGGTCGCCCTCGAACGACGCCGGGACGCCATCGACGCCCGCCTCCGGGAGCTGTACGACCAGACCTGGGCGCTGCTCGAGGAGTATCGGGACAAGGTGCTGTTGTTGGCGGCGGTCCTCGAAGAGCGGAAGACCATCTCCGGCGACGACGTCACCGAGATCCTCGGGGTCCCCCCGGGGGAGCGGACCATGAAGGAGGCGAAGGGATGGTTGGCCGTGGGCGACGAGGAGGCGGAGGAGCGCCGACTCGGTGCGCTCCGGTCGCTGGTGTCGAGCGGTGACGGCTCGGAGAACGGAGGAGAGGAACGGCGGTAGGAGACGCTGGAGCGCTGAGGGCGCGGCCGTCGCCTACCGTCCGATCCCCGGCCGCTCGGCGCGTACACCGGGGAACCGGGTGAAGTCGAGGTCGTAGGAGACGACCACGCATCGATGTTCGATGGCGAGCGCCGCCAGGTGGGCGTCGTTCACCAGGTTCGCTCCGACTCCGACCGAGGTGAGGAGGGATCGGACGATCCTGGGGTGGTTGGGCGTCGGTTCGACGACGACGGAGGGCGACGCGGTCAGCCACGCATCGACCCGGTCGAAGGCCTCGTCGATGGAGAGGGGACGAGGGAAAAGGTCGATCCGTGTGGCCAGGCGGATGAAGGCCAGGAGGGCGATCCAGGCGAAGGCGACGGTGGTGGCGCCCGAGAGGGCATCGTCGAGCCACGTCCTCGCCTCGTCGTGATGTTCGGCGTCGGAGTTGACCGCGTAGAGCAGGACGTTGGCGTCGACCAGCTTCACGATCCCGAACGCATCTTGCGGATGAGGTCGTCGTCTTCGAGCTCGCCGACCAGTCGAAGGGCCCGATCGAGGTTCACGCGGGGGGTGCCCATCGAGGCCGGAACCGTCCGGAAGGGCTCCGACGGCCGCACCGAGCGCCGGATGGCCTCGTTGATGGCCTCCTTGAACGATATCTCCCGCTCTCGCATCATCCTTCGCACGATCTGCGCGACGTCGGGGTCGAGGGTGACGGTGGTCCGCATGCCCTGCATCATAGCATCAACAGATATGATGCCTTGATGCATCATCGGCGACGTCCCGCTCCGGAGCCCACCTCGTCGACGTACTCGATGTGGCACCGGCGAACGAGAGGTCGGTTCTCGATGCCGGGCGTCAGGCCCCCCACCGAGAGCGTCCCCCCGTCTCGGATCAGCACCCGGCTCCCGTCGCCCACCGGCCACACCGCCACGCCGGGGCCGGGGGCGACCGGGAGGGACGCCCCGGTGGCGAGTCCGGTGACGACGTCCGCCAGGAGCAGCGCCCCGGTCACGTCCTGGCCGAGCAGGGTGGTGGCGTCGAACCATCCCAGGACCCGTCCCCCGTCGAAGATCCGGGCGCTCTCCCCGGTGGGGACACCGTCGTCTCCGCCGAGGATCTCGAACGTGATCGTTCCGGAGGCGGGGTCGGAGAGGCCGACGACGACCCGGGCCGCGCCGGGAGAGGCGATCGTCCCGACGGGGATCCCCGCCTCGGGTGGAAGCTCATGGGTCCAGGCCACCTCGCCGGTCACCGGATCGAGGGCGACGACGACCACCGTCCCCTCGGGGCGGGTGCCGGCGACGAGCAGCCGGTCGGCCGCCGTGCCGAGGAGCGCACCGAACTCGACATCGGCTGGAAGGGGCACCGGCCGTCCGTCATCGTCGACCGGCAGATCGTTCTCGACCCGGTAGAGGCGGCCACCGATGCCGTACCAGGGTGGGGCGGGGGCGGTCGTCCCGAGGGAGACGACCCGGGCCTCCACCGGGTCGAGGGCGTAGACGCGTCCTTCGACGGAGATGAGGCGGGCGTAGGGGGCGTCGAGTCCCTCGGCCTCGGGGAGCGCGGAGGGGGCGACCTCGTCGTAGAGGGTGACGATGGTGATGCCGATGAAGGGGCGGGGTTCGTCTCCGGGGCCCGATCCCAACGTGAGGGGGATGGACCGAGGCCGGTCGTCGCGGAGGATTCCGAGGGTGATCGTGTCCCCGGGCCGGCGGTCGGCGAGGGCCGTCCGGAGGTCGGTCGCACTTCGAATCTCGACGTCGTCGATCGCCACGATCCGGTCGTTCGGCTCGAGGACGCCGTCGGCGGCGGTCCCGTCGAACACGTCGTCGATCCGCACTCCCAGGCCGGGGCCCACGGCGAAGGCGCAGGGGCGGGGCGGCGGGACGGCCCGGTCGACATCGGGGAGGGGGGACCGTTCGGGCGGCTGCTGGGCCGCGCACGCCGCCACGATCAGGGCGAGTCCGACGACGGGGACGAGGCGTCGCATCGGCGGGCAGGATACGGCGGGCTTCCCAACAGGGGAAGCGCCCGGGGGATGGTGCGGATCGGTGTATCATGGCGGCGCAGGCCGGGTGCCGAGCCCGACCTGGCTTTTGACCATGTCCCGGCGTGCTCGTATACTGCGCCGCCGTGGTCTTGGTACCCCTCCCCCTCTCATGAACGGGACCCCTGCGGCCTGACCCGAGCCGGAGCGAGTCCGAGAGGCGGGTCTGACACAAGGGTCGGCGTGACCGGTAACACGATGGCCGGGCGCCGATTCCTCGCGTAAGGAGCGAAATGCCGACGATCCAGCAACTTGTCCGCGAGGGCAGGAAGCCGAAGACGAAGAAGTCGAAGACGCCCGGTCTCGCCGGAGCGCCTCAGCGGCGCGGCGTGTGCACGCGGGTGTACACGGTGACTCCGAAGAAGCCGAACTCGGCACTTCGGAAGGTCTGCCGTGTCCGGCTCTCGTCGGGGATCGAGGTGACCGCCTACATCCCCGGCGAAGGGCACAACCTCCAGGAACACTCCATCGTCCTGGTGCGGGGAGGACGCGTCCGTGACCTCCCCGGCGTTCGGTACAAGGTCATCCGGGGGGCCCTCGACGCCGCCGGGGTCGCCGACCGCAAGCAGGCACGCTCTCGATACGGGACGAAGAAGGAGAGCTGATGCGACGCGCTCCTGCCACCCCCCGCAAGGTCGATCCGGATCCGGTGTTCCGGAGCGTGCTCGTGAGCCAGGTCATCAACAAGGTGCTGCTCAAGGGCAAGAAGAACCTGGCTCGCACGATCGTCTACGACGCCCTCGAGATCGTCGAGAAACGCACCAACCAGGATCCGGTGAACGTGCTGCGTCGGGCGATCGAGAACATCCGCCCCCAGGTGGAGGTGCGGAGCCGCCGGGTGGGCGGGTCCTCGTATCAGGTCCCCGTCGAGGTGTCGCCGCGCCGGTCGAACTCCCTCGCCGTCCGGTGGCTCGTGAACTTCGCCCGGCGGCGACGGGAGCCGACCATGGCTCAGCGCCTCGCCAACGAGATCATGGACGCCGCCAACAACACCGGGGCGGCGGTCAAGCGCAAGGAAGACGTCCACAAGATGGCGGAGTCCAACAAGGCCTTCGCCCACTACCGCTGGTAAGCCGGCCGCTTCACAAGTCCATAACGACCGGAGACGTAGGGGAATGAGCAACGGAAAGAACGACGCGCTGTCGCACCTTCGCCAGGTGCCGCTGAGCCGTACCCGGAACATCGGGATCATGGCTCACATCGACGCCGGCAAGACGACGCTGACCGAGCGCATCCTCTACTACACCGGCAAGAGCTACAAGATCGGCGAGGTCCATGAGGGCGCCGCCACCATGGACTGGATGGAGCAGGAGCAGGAGCGGGGCATCACCATCACCTCCGCCGCCACGACCTGCGTCTGGCACGATCACTGGATCAACATCATCGACACCCCGGGACACGTCGACTTCACCGTGGAGGTCGAACGCAGTCTGCGGGTCCTCGACGGGGCCGTCGCCGTCTTCGACGGGGTCGCAGGGGTGGAACCCCAGTCCGAGACCGTGTGGCGCCAGGCGGATCGCTACGGGGTGCCGAGGATCTGCTTCATCAACAAGCTCGACCGAACGGGAGCCGACTTCTTCGCCGACGTGGACTCGATCCGCGACCGCCTGGAGGCCAACCCCCTCGTCATGCAGCTCCCGATCGGGGCGGAGGCCGACTTCACCGGCGTCGTGGACCTGGTGGAGATGAAGGCGCACATCTGGAAGGGGGACGACGGCAAGCACTGGGACACCGTCGACGTGCCTGCCGACATGATGGAGCGCGCCACCGAATGGCGGGGGAAGATGCTGGAGCAGGTCGCCGAGGTCGACGAGAAGCTCCTCGAGAAGTATCTGGAGGATCTCGAGATCACGCCCGCGGAGATCCAGGCGGCGGTACGGACCGGGACCCTGGAACACCTCTTCGTCCCGGTCTTCTGCGGGTCCGCCTTCAAGAACAAGGGCGTGCAGCCCCTGCTCGACGCCATCGTCGCCTACCTGCCGAGCCCCCTCGACCTGCCGCCGGTCCAGGGGTTCAAGCCGGGGGACGAGGAGATCGTGCTCGAGCGGGCTCCTGACGACAACGAGCCCTTCACCGCCCTCGCCTTCAAGATCATGAGCGACCCCCACGTGGGCAAGCTCACCTACTTCCGGGTGTACTCCGGCCACGCCTCCAAGGGGGACATGGTCCTCAACACGACCCACGGGAAGAAGGAGCGGATCGGGCGTCTCCTCCGGATGCACGCCAACCATCGCGAGGACATCGAAGACGTCTTCACCGGTGACATCGTCGCCGCCGTCGGGCTGAAGCAGACGGCGACCGGCGACACCCTCAGCGACCCGGCCCATCCGATCCAGCTCGAGTCGATGACCTTCCCCGCTCCGGTCATCTCGGTGGCGATCGAGCCGAAGACGAAGGCCGACGAGGAGAAGCTCTCCGAGTCGCTCCAGCGGCTCGCCGAGGAAGACCCCACCTTCCTGGTGCGGACCGACGAAGAGACCGGCCAGACCATCATCTCGGGCATGGGGGAGCTCCACCTCGAGATCCTCGTGGACCGCCTCGTCCGGGAGTTCAAGGTGGCGGCCAACGTCGGCAAGCCCCAGGTCGCCTACCGCGAGACGATCAAGCGGCGGGTGGAGAAGGTGGAGGGAAAGTACGTCCGCCAGTCCGGTGGGCGGGGCCAGTACGGCCACGTGATCATCGACCTGGAGCCCACCGGGCCCGGCGGCGGATACGAGTTCGTCGATCAGGTTCGGGGTGGTCGGGTTCCCCGGGAGTTCATCCCCGCCGTGGACGCCGGGATCGAAGAGGCCCTCGAGCAGGGTGTCCTCGCCGGGTACCCCCTGGTGGACGTCCGGGCCATCCTCGTCGACGGCTCCTACCACGAGGTGGACTCGTCGGAGATGGCGTTCCGGATCGCCGGTTCGATGGCGCTGCAGGCCGCGGCGAAGAAGGCCGGGGTGAAGCTGCTGGAGCCGGTGATGGAGGTCGAGGTGGTCACCCCCGAGGAGTACATGGGGGAGGTCATCGGGGACCTGTCCGCTCGACGGGGCAAGGTCGACGAGATGAGTCAGCGTGGCAACGCCCGGGTGATCCGGGCCCAGGTCCCGCTGGCCGAGATGTTCGGGTACGCCACCGACCTGCGGTCGAAGACCCAGGGTCGGGCGACGTACACGATGCAGTTCCATTCGTACCAGGAAGTTCCGGCGCAGATCGCCGAGGAGATCGTGTCCACCCGCCGCGGTGGCTGAGGAGAGACGGAGGAAACACCCATGGCGAAGGCGAAGTTTGAGCGTACGAAGCCGCATGTGAATGTGGGGACGATGGGTCATATTGATCATGGGAAGACGACGTTGACTGCGGCGATTACGAAGGTGTTGGCTGAGCGGGTTGGT
>JALSJV010000323.1 GCA_026989215.1 Acidimicrobiia bacterium
CCTCACAGTCGGCTGCCTTTTCCTGGTCGCTGCAGCGGAGCCTGGCGCGGCAGCGGTTGCGGAGAGCCCTCGGCTTCGCATCGAGAGATTCGAGTTCGACCATTCTGGTGAGCCCATCTTGTCGAACTCGCGGATCGTCGTGGTGGCCGGAACTCCCACCTCCGACGGTGGATGCCGGCTCGGCGTACCGTCGTTGGAACTGCCTCCAGGGGCGGCAGCCATCCAGGCCCGCCAGGTCTCCATCGACTTCGACACCTGTCGGGCACGCTTCGAGATCGGCATCCCCGCGGGATCGGCCGAGCCTGAGGGTTCGGCTGCCGAGTCGGTGACCGTCATCGACCGAGAACTGCTCGGTCTCTTTCCGGGAGACGCCGTCGGGGCGTTCTCGGCGAACTCCCAAACCACGTCGACCGGCTATTGGAAGACCTGGTGGGAGGACATGGTGCACATCGATGTCCACTCGGTGAAGAAATGGATCTCCTGGTCGTGGAACGGTACGTGTGTCCTGTCTGCGAGCGGGTGGACGGACTATTGGTGGCGGTCAGGAACCGGCTGGTCGAAGGCATCCAGTGGAGGCTGGATACAGACGAGCGGGTGTTCCCAGCGATCTGCATGGGCGGACGCCACGTACCGGAACGGTCTGTTCTGCTGGCCGGGTACGGTCTGGAGCTACTATGACGACGTGAAGGTCACCGGCAAGAAGGATGGGTCGATGGCCAGCTCTACGCGCGCCACCTGGACGACCTATCCCGCCGGATGCCCGCCTCTTCACGTTCATTCGGAGTTGCGGAAGACGGCAGGCTGAGATGATCCCGTTGGTCTCCCTCGTCGTCGTGTTGGGAGTGTTGGCGTGGGAACGGAGCGGGCATCGTGAGGGTCGTCTCAGCGCTGCGGAGGCCCAGAGTTTTTTCAGGGGAGCTGGTCTCATCGTGACTCTTGGGCTTCTCGCAGCCGCAATCGCGGTGAGTGTTCCCGGTCTTCAGGAGGGGAGCATGCCGGGCGGTGCGCTGGCTCTGGGTGTGGGTGCGGCGGTCCTCGGGTGGGGATTGCTGCGTTGGTGGGGACGGTGGGCATTGGGAGCCAGAGTCTCGGGTTGGCTCGCGTGCTTCGTGAGCCTCGCGCTGATGGCCAATCCGGCCGCGTGGTTGCTGGTGGTGTTGGCGCCCCTCGTCCTCGGTTTTCGGAGGTTCGACCGAGCACCGGTTTCGCAACCGGTCCGGCAACGATCAGCACCCCCCATCGGGGGTTGAACCGTCGCCGCGGTCGCGACCCAGGGTTCGTAGGGGTGACGGTTCCCCTGGGGAACCCTGGGTTCGGAATCTCGGTGGTGCGCGTGGCGGGAATCGAACCCGCTGGTCCCGGGCGGTGGTCCCGGTCGCTCCACCAGGGGCGCACGCGTCGAGGTTCTCGTCGGCGTGCCGCGGCGTCGCTTGAGGGATTCTTCGGCGGAGGTGTGTCCTCCGGGTCGTGAGGGGTGGAGATTCCCCCTGGTGACCCTGGGTTCGGGGAGCGGTCCGTCGGGCCGCTCGGTGGCTCCGGTGCGGGCGAGAGGACTCGAACCTCCACGGGCTGTGCCCACCAGGACCTAAACCTGGCGCGTCTTCCAGTTCCGCCACGCCCGCAACGGGAGAGCCCCCGCCACCGACCTCCGGCGCGCCAGGGGCTGGAGGCTGGAGGCGGGGGCTCTCCGGGTGGGTCGCCAGGGACTCGAACCCTGAACCTGCGGGTTAAGAGCCCGTTGCTCTGCCAATTGAGCTAGCGACCCGCCGAGCAGTGTAGCCCGCGTCGGAAGGGGCTCAGAAGCCGGAATCGACGTCCGGTTCCACCGGTTGACAACGACGAAGGTGCGGGCGGCCTTCCCCATCTGCGAGAATGGCTCGGCAGCCGGGCTGTGGCGCAGTTTGGTCAGCGCACCTGCTTTGGGAGCAGGGGGTCGCCGGTTCGAATCCGGCCAGCCCGACCCCACAGGTTCCCCGCGGCCTCGGCCGCGTGGAGCCCACGCGATCGGACGTCGCGGGCCGAAGGGGACGGCCGATGGCGCTATCCTGTCGGCTACGCGGGTGTAGCTCAATGGTAGAGCCCCAGCCTTCCAAGCTGGTGGTGAGGGTTCGATTCCCTTCACCCGCTCGAGGGTCGTCGGTCGTCCCCGATCTGTGCCCCCGTAGCTCAGCGGACAGAGCAGGAGCCTTCTAAGCTCTTGGTCGGGGGTTCGAATCCTCCCGGGGGCGCCGACCGCGGCCCTTGCATGGTGGCCGTAGCTCAGATGGTTAGAGCGCCAGGTTGTGGCCCTGGAGGTCGGGGGTTCGAGTCCCCTCGGTCACCCCACCGGCCGGGGAGGTTCGCCCTCCCCGGCATGGAACGCCCCCTCACCCCCCGACCAGGAGAAGAATCCCCGTGACCGCAACCGTCGTCGATGCCGGGCCCTTCGAGAAACTCGTCCGGTTCACGCTCACCGAGGAGGAGCTGGAAGAGGCGAAGACCGCCGCCGCCCGCCGCCTCGCCAAGGACCTGAAGATCAAGGGATTCCGGCCCGGCAAGGCTCCTCGTCCCATCGTCGAGGCCACGGTGGGTCGGGAACGGCTCCGTTCGGAGGCGATCGAGGAGGCCCTCCCCGCCAAACTGGGTGAAGCCCTGGCCGAAGTCGATCTCCAGCCCGCGGTCACCCCGTCCCTCGAATCCGTCGACGAAGGCCAGTCGGGGGTGGACGTCGAGGTTCGGGTCACCTTGTGGCCCACCCTGGAGGAGGTACCGCAGTACCGCGACCGCACCGTCGAGGTGGGGTCGCCGGAGGTGAGCGACGAGGAGTTGGAAGCCCAGATCGACCGGATGCGCGACCAGTTCGCCCAGGTCGAGGTGGTCGACCGACCCGCCGACGAGGGCGACTTCGTCACCATCGACATCGGAGCGGTCCACGAGGGGGAGCCGGTCGACGAGGCCACAGCCCGGGAGCTGCTGTACGAGGTCGGTTCCGGAGGGTTCATCGAGGGCATCGACGATGTGCTCGTCGGGGCATCCGCAGGGGACCGGGTGGAGTTCGAGGGAACCCTGCCCCAGGGCTTCGGCGACAAGGCGGGTCTGGCGGTGACCTTCGTCGTCGACGTCCGTGACGTGCGGGAGAAGGTACTCCCCGAGCTCACCGACGAGTGGGTGTCGGAGGTCACGGAGTTCGAGACCGTCGACGAACTCCGGGCTGCCCTCGCCGAGCGGCTCGGCCTGATGAAGAAACAGCGCCTCCAGGCGCTGTTTCGAGAGCGTGCCCTCGCCCAGCTCGTCGAGGAGGTCACCGTCGAGCTTCCCGAGGCTCTGATCCGGGCCGAGATGGACGAGGTCCTGCATCGGTTCGCCCACCGTCTCGAAGAGCAGGGCATCTCGCTCGAGGACTACTTCCGGGTGACCGGCCAGGATCAGCAGGCGTTCGTGGATGATCTTCGCGCCCAGGCAGAGCGGAACCTCCGTACCCGGCTGCTGCTGGAGGCCGTCGCCGCCGACGCCGGGATCGAGGTGTCCGACGAGGAGCTCGACGAGATCGTCTCCGCCCTCGCCGCCCGTACCGAGGAGCCCGAGGCGTTCCGTCGGGCCTTCGCCGGCTCGGTCCAGGAACAGTCACTCATCGGTGATATCCTGCGGAGCAAGGCACTGGACGCCATCGTCGCCGGGGCCACCCCGACCGACGAAGAGGGAAGACCCGTCGATCTCACGATCCCCGATGAAGAGGAGCACGGTCCCGCCGACGGGGAGGACGACCTCGACGAAGGTGTCGTCGAAGCCGAGGTGGTGGATCCTCGACCCGCCGAGACAGGAATCGTCGAAGCCGAGATCATGGACGAACAGGAGTGAACACATGCGGGCAGATGGATACATCCCCGTCCCCTACGTCACCGAGCAGACCAGCCGCGGTGAGAAGACCTATGACATCTACTCGCGGCTCCTCAAGGACCGGATCATCTTCCTGGGCACCCCGATCGACGACACCGTCGCCAACCTGATCATGGCCCAGCTCCTCCACCTCGAGTCGGAAGATCCCGACAAGGACATCTTCCTGTACATCAACTCGCCGGGTGGGTCGATCACATCGCTGTTCGCCATCTACGACACGATGCAGTACATCAAGCCGGACGTGAACACGGTCTGCATGGGCATGGCCGCCTCGGCGGCGGCCGTCGTGCTGGCGGGCGGGGCCCCGGGGAAACGGTATGCGCTGCCCCACGCCCGTGTGATGCTCCACCAGCCCCACGGTGGTGCGCAGGGCCAGGCGACGGACATCGAGATCCAGGCTCGGCTGATCGTCCAGATGCGGGAGCAGCTCAACCGGATCCTCTCCGAGCACACCGGCCAGCCCTACGAGAAGGTCTCGTCGGACACCGAGCGGGACTACTGGATGATGGCGGAGGAGGCCAAGGAGTACGGGGTCATCGATCAGGTACTCACGCGTCGGGAACTCTCTGCGGTAGCCTCCAGTTAGAGGAGGTACCGAGTGGCCAAGTTCGGTGAAGGCGGCGATCTGCTGAAGTGCAGCTTCTGCGGCAAGTCCCAGAAGCAGGTGAAGAAGCTGATCGCCGGACCCGGCGTCTACATCTGCGACGAGTGCATCGACCTCTGCAACGAGATCATCGAAGAGGAGTTCTCGGGTGCGGAGGAGATCTCCTTCGCCGAGCTGCCCAAGCCCGTCGAGATCCTCGAGTTCCTCGACGACTACGTCGTCGGCCAGGACGCCGCCAAGCGCACCCTGGCGGTCGCGGTCTACAACCACTACAAGCGGGTCCGGACGACCTCTCCTCGACCGGAGGACGTCGAGCTCCAGAAGTCGAACATCCTGCTCGTCGGTCCGACGGGGAGCGGCAAGACCCTGCTCGCCCAGACGCTGGCCCGTCAACTCAACGTGCCCTTCGCGATCGCCGACGCCACCGCGCTGACCGAGGCCGGGTACGTGGGTGAAGACGTCGAGAACATCCTCCTCAAGTTGATTCAGGCCGCCGACTATGACGTCAAACGCGCCGAGCAGGGCATCATCTACATCGACGAGATCGACAAGATCGCCCGGAAATCGGAGAACCCGTCGATCACCCGCGACGTCTCCGGTGAAGGGGTCCAGCAAGCCCTGCTCAAGATCCTGGAGGGGACGGTGGCCTCCGTTCCTCCCCAGGGCGGCAGGAAACATCCGCACCAGGAGTTCATCCAGATCGACACCACCAACATCCTCTTCATCTGCGGAGGGGCGTTCGCCGGTCTGGAGGAGATCATCGCCAACCGGATCGGCCGGAAGGGGATCGGGTTCGGTGCCGACGTGCGGTCCCGCAAGGACCGCCGTTCCTCGGAGCTTCTCCGGGAGGTGCTCCCCGAGGACCTCATGAAGTTCGGCCTGATCCCCGAGTTCATCGGCCGGCTGCCGGTGGTGGCCACGGTGGAGGATCTCGACCGTGAGGCGCTGATCAAGATCCTGACGGAACCCCGCAACGCCCTCACTCGCCAGTACGCCCGGATGTTGGAGATGGACGGGGTGGAGCTCGTCTTCACCTCCGACGCCCTGGAGGCGATCGCCGACCTGGCGATCCGGCGGGGGACCGGAGCCCGGGGCCTCCGGGCGATCCTGGAAGAGGTGCTGCTCAACACGATGTTCGAGGCGCCGTCGCAGCCGGAGGGAGGTCAGGTGGTCATCGACGCCGAGGTGGTCGCCAACCGGGTGAACGCGACGGTGCTGCCGATCGAGGATGTGGAGCGGTCGGCCTGAACGGATGGGGCGCCGGACCCATTGTCTCGACCGTCGAGATCTGCTGAAGTGTGGGTCGGTGGGATCTCGGGGTTGTCACCGCGGGGAATCCTGCTACAAATAGTGGTATGGCGACCACAGCGAGTGGTCGTCGGGGCAACAGGGAGGCGTAGACCTCCGACCCGAGTGCGGTCACCGTGGGTCGGAGCGAGCCAGTGGTGAGACCGGCCCTCCCCGAAGAAGCGGGCAATGAATGGGGAGGCAGGATGGAGAGGCTGACGAGCCGCCGACTCGCCGGAGCCGGCGCCGCGATGCTGCTGGTGTTCGCGATCGCAGGGACGGGTTTCGCCGCGCAGGAGATTCCGCCCCAGGAGCCGGTGTGTCCGGCCGCGCCGGCAGGAGCGATCGTGGTCGACCTCACAGGATCGGGGAAGTTGTTCTCGTGGGCGAGCGTCACGTTGGCGACCGGCCAGCGCGTCTCGGTGAACGTGCCGGCGGGGACCTATGACATTCGACTGACATCCTTCGACCCCCACGTCGACGCCGAGGGAGACGTCCAAGAGACACAGCTCTACGAGCAGTACTTGGTGCGCGGGTACAACGGGGGCAGCGTCGTATGGACATCGGGTGCGATCGCCGATCTGCCCGACACCGAGAATCTGCTCACCCAGACCGTCGGGGTGGCGGTGACCGTTCCCGCGCTCGACGCGGTGGAGCCCTTCCACTCCGCCTACCCGGACAAGTCGTCGCCGAACTCGATCGAACCGGTGTGCATCGCCTTCATCCCGGTGACGACGACGACGACGGTGCCGCCTACGACGACGACGACGGTGCCGCCTACGACGACGACGACGGTGCCGCCCACGACGACGACGACGGTGCCGCCCACCACGACGACCACGGTGCCCGAGACGACCACCACCACGGCACCGGGCGGTCAGATCGGTGACCGGGTCTGGTTCGACGCCGACCGTGACGGGCAGCAGGGACCGGGCGAGGTCGGGATCGAAGGGGTCACGGTGGAGCTCATCGACGACGGGACCGGTACGGTGGTGGCGACCACGACCACCGACGCCGACGGCCTCTACCTGTTCGACGGGGTCGCCGCGGGCACGTACCGCGTCCGGTTCACCGCCCCGGCCGGGTTCGTCGGTTTCGCCGATCCGAACGTGGGAGACGAGGCCGTGGACAGCGACGCCCTGGCTCCGAGCGAGGAGGCGACGGTCGCCGAGACCGCGCCCTTCGCCCTCGCCGCCGGTGAGTCCAACCTCGCCGTGGACGCCGGGTTGGTGGTGAGGGTCGGAGGGATCCAGGTGACGACCACCACCTCGACGACCGCTCCGCCGGCGACGACGACGCCGTCGACGCTCCCCTTCACCGGCTTCGACGGGGCCGACGCGGGGCTCCTCGGTTTGGCGGCCCTGGCGTCGGGGCTCCTGCTGTTGGCCCTGGCCCGTGGACGGCGGGAGGACGAAGGGGTCTGAGACCCACACCGAGAGCCTGCGAGCATCGGGGACCCCGGAGGAAGCTCTAACCTCCGGGGTCCTCACGTGATGATCGAGAACATGGAACCGACCTACAACCCCGGCACGGTCGAATCCCACTGGTACGAGCGGTGGGAGGAAGCAGGGATCTTCCGTCCCGAGTTCCATCCGGACGGTGATCCCTTCTGCGTCGTGATCCCGCCACCCAATGTCACCGGATCGCTGCACATGGGTCATGCGCTGAATCACACGATCCACGACGTCATCGTGCGGCGCCAACGGATGAAGGGCCGATCGGTGCTCTGGCTACCGGGAACCGACCATGCCGGCATCGCCACCCAGAACGTGGTGGAGAGGATCCTCTCCGAGGAGGGTCGCTCGCGCCATGACCTGGGACGGGAGGCCTTCATCGAGCGGGTGTGGGAATGGAAGGAGCAGTACGGGGGACGGATCACCGCCCAGATTCGACGGATGGGCAACTCCTGTGACTGGTCCCGTGAGCGGTTCACCCTCGACGCCGGTCTGTCCCGCGCGGTCCGCGAGGTGTTCGTCCGGCTCTACGAGGAAGGGCTCATCTATCGGGGAAACCGGATCATCAACTGGTGTCCACGATGTGCGACCGCCCTCGCCGACATCGAGGTGGAGTACGAGGAAGAGCCCGGCGAGCTCGTCTACATCTTCTATCCCTTCGTCGACGGAGACGGCGGTGTCGTCGTCGCCACGACCCGGGCGGAGACGATGCTGGGCGACACCGGTGTCGCCGTCCATCCCGACGATCCCCGCTACGCCGCCGCCATCGGCCGCACCGTCCGCCTGCCTCTGGTGGGTCGGGAGATCCCGGTGGTCGCCGACGAAGCCGTCGACCCCGAGTTCGGAACCGGCGCCGTCAAGGTCACCCCCGCTCACGACCCGACCGATTTCGAGATCGGACGGCGCCACGGACTCGAGCCGGTCCAGATCCTCGACGAACAGGCGGTGGTGACGCAGGCAGGAGGGCGCTTCGCCGGTCTCGACCGATTCGAGGCTCGGGAATCGGTGAAGTTCGCTCTCGCCGAAGAGGGCGTCCTCGAACGGGTCGAGGAGCATCGCCACTCCGTCGGCCACTGTTACCGGTGCGGAACGGTCGTCGAGCCGTATCTCTCGCTCCAGTGGTTCGTCGCCGTCGCCGATCTCGCCCGACCGGCGATCGAGGCCGTTCGCCGCGGCGACAACCGTTTCATCCCCGCTCGCTGGGAGAAGAGCTACTTCCACTGGATGGAGAACCTCAGAGACTGGTGTATCAGCCGTCAGATCTGGTGGGGACATCGCATCCCGGCCTGGTACTGCGACGGCTGTGGAGAGGTGATCGTCTCGCGGGAAGACCCCACGTCGTGTCCCGAGTGCGGCTCGACCGAGCTTCGCCAGGACGAGGACGTCCTCGACACCTGGTTCTCGTCGGCCCTCTGGCCCTTCTCCACCCTCGGCTGGCCCGACGAGACCGAGGACCTGAAGCGTTTCTACCCCAACTCGGTGCTCATCACCGGGTTCGACATCATCTACTTCTGGGTGGCTCGGATGCTGATGATGGGCATCCACTTCCTCGACGACGTTCCCTTCCGGGAGACGATCATCCACGGGCTGCTCCGAGACGCCGAGGGGAACAAGATGTCGAAGTCGCGGGGGAACACCATCGACCCCCTCGACGTCGTCGAAGAGCACGGTGCAGACCCGCTTCGGCTGGCCCTCATCCAGGCGGCGAATCCCGGCCAGGACGTCCCCCTCGACATCGAGTGGGTGGTCGGGGCCCGGAAGTTCGGCAACAAGCTCTGGAACGCCATGCGCTTCACCCTCGGCCACGTCGAGCCGGGAAGCGTGCCCGCCCGGGGCGGATATCCGACGGATCCGACACCGGTGGACGCCTGGATCCTCTCCCGCCTGGGCGCGGTCGCCGAGCGTTTCGATCGTCTCTGCGACGAGTACCGGTTCTCGGACGCCTTCGGCCTGCTGTACAACTTCGCCTGGTCGGAGGTGTTCGACTGGTACCTGGAGATGTCGAAGGTGGAGCTCGGATCCGCCGACCCCGCCTCCTCGACGAGGATCACCCTCGGGGTCGTGATGCGGGATCTGCTCAAGTTGTTCCATCCCGCCATCCCCTATCTCACCGAGGAGCTCTGGTCGCACCTGGTGGGGGACGGACTGCTGGCGGGGGCCGAATGGCCCCAGATCCCCGCCTTCACCGGACCCGACGTGATGGACGACATTCAGACCCTCATCTCCGGGATCCGGCGGTTCCGATCCGACCAGGGGCTCTCCCCTCGGCGGGAGCTCGACCTGAAGCTGCACGACCCCGAGGGCGCTCTCGCTCCGTGGGGGGAGCGCCTCGTGGCGACCCTGGCGAAGGTGGCCGTGGAGCGGATCGGCTCCGAACCGGGGGACGGACACACGAGGATCCTCGCCGGGCGGCTGGAGGGCTTCATCCCCCTCGAAGGGGTGATCGATCTCGACGCCGAGCGGGCACGGCTCGACCAGGAGATCGCCCGGGCGGAGGCCGACCTGGCGCGGGTGGAGGGCAAGCTCGCCAATCCGGCCTTCCTCGAACGTGCCCCCAAGGACGTGGTCGACAAAGAGCGGAGAAAGGCGGTCGAGCTCGAAGGCGTGTTGAGTCGGCTGCGGGAACAACGGTCGATGCTGTGATCGGCGGCTACGGCGACGCGCTCGCGTACCTCGAGGCCCATATCGGCCGTGGGATGCGTCCCGGCCTGGAGCGGATCCGTGACCTCTTGGCGCTGATGGGCGACCCTCAGGCGACGTATCCGATCGTCCACGTCGCCGGGACGAACGGCAAGACCTCCACGACCAGGATGCTCGGAGTCCTGGCCCTGGCCCATGGCCTGACGACGGGGACGTTCACGTCGCCCCATCTCGAGAAGGTGGAGGAGCGGATCGCCGTGGCCGGCCGGATGCTGAGCCCCGAGGAGTTCACCCAGGCCATCGCCGACGTCGCGGCGTTCGCCGACATCTATGAGGAGCGGTCGGGCCGGACCCTCACCTATTTCGAGCTCGTCACGGCGGCGGCGTTCTCCTGGTTCGCCACCGAGGCGGTGGACCTGGGCGTCATCGAAGTCGGCCTCGGGGGGCGCCTCGACGCCACCAATGTGGCCCACGGTGCCGTCTCGGTGGTCACCGGCATCGGGCAGGATCATGTCGAGATCCTCGGCGAGGACCCGGCACAGGTGGCTCGGGAGAAGATGGCGATCCTCGAGCCGGAGACGCCGCTGGTGGTCGGTCCCCTGCGGCCCGAGGCGGCGGCGGTGGCCGAGGAGCTGTGCAGCGAACGGGGCGGGAGGCTCTTCCGCTACGGGTACGAGTTCTCGGTGGAGGAGGCGGTCCGGGCGGTGGGAGGGTGGTGGGTGTCGGTCGACGGACTGTACGACACCTACGACGAGCTCTACCTCCCGGTGCATGGCCGACACCAGACGATCAACCTGGCGGTCGCGGTGGCCGCCCTCGAAGCCCTGTTCGGCCGGGCCCTCGACCCCGAGGCGCTCCGGGAGGCGACCCAGGCCATCACCCTCCCCGGTCGGATGGAGCCCATCGCCCACGGACCCCTCGTGCTCGTCGACGGCGCCCACAATCCCGACGGGTACCGGATCCTGGCGGCCGCCCTGGGGGAGGAGTTCCCCACCACCCGCTGGGTGCTGGTGACGGCGTCGATGAAGGACAAGGACATCGGACGGCTCGTGGACGCGCTCGAGAACAGGACGACACGCGTCATCGCTACCCGGGTGACGTCGAGTTCCCGGGGCATGCCCGCGGAGGATCTGGCGGCTCTGATCGAGGACCGCGTCGACGTACCCGTCGAGGCCGCTCTCGATCCCAAGGCGGCGGTCGACCGGGCCCGTGAGCTGGCGGGTGAGGAGGGGGCGGTTCTGGTGGCGGGGTCCCTCTACCTGGCGGGCGAGGTTCGCAGTCACCTGGCCGGGGGAGGCGCCGTCCGGCCTGCAGAACGCTGACCGGGTTTGAGCCCCGGCCCGGACTCCCTCTACCGTGGCCGCATGGCGATCGAACGTACCTTCATCATGGTCAAGCCCGACGGCGTCGCCCGCGGGCTCGTCGGCGAGGTCATCTCCCGCTTCGAGCGGAAGGGTCTCGTGCTGGAACGGATCCGCAAGCTCACCATCGACGAGGCGATGGCTCGCCTCCACTACGCCGAGCACACCGACAAGCCCTTCTTCGGAGATCTCGTGGAGTTCATCACGAGCGGGCCGGTGGTCGCCATGGAGTGGTCGGGACCGTCGGCGGTGGGGGTCGCCCGCACCTTGATGGGCGCCACCGACCCGACGAAGGCGGCACCGGGCACGATCCGGGGGGATTTCGGGCTCGAGATCACCAACAACATCGTCCATGGATCGGACAGCCCCGAGTCGGCGGAGCGGGAGCTGCAGATCTTCTTCGGGGACTGAGGCGAGGTCCAGATGACCGGGCGGCCGGGGAGGGCTACACTGAGCCGTCCGTCGATCCGGAGTTCCCCGGCTCATGGCTGACAGCCTCTTTGCGTTCGCAGGCCAAGACATGGCCATCGACCTCGGCACCGCCAACACCCTGGTGTTCGTGCGGGGCCAGGGCATCGTCCTCAACGAGCCGTCCGTGGTCGCCATCAACTCGGTGAACGGCCGCGCCCTGGCCGTCGGGATGGACGCCAAGCGGATGATCGGGAGGACACCGGCGAACATCCAGGCCATCCGGCCGCTCCGGGACGGGGTCATCGCCGACTTCGACGTCACCGAGAAGATGCTCCGGTACTTCATCCAGAAGGTGCATCGGCGGCGATGGGCACGGCCTCGGATCGTCGTCTGCGTCCCGTCGGGCATCACCCCGGTGGAACGAAGAGCCGTCGAGGAGGCCGCCTACCACGCCGGAGCTCGGCGGGCCTACACGATCGAGGAGCCGATGGCGGCGGCGATCGGCTCCGGGCTGCCCATCGGGGAGCCGTCGGGCTCGATGGTCGTCGACATCGGCGGCGGCACCACCGAGGTGGCGGTCATCTCCCTGGGGGGCATCGTCGTCTCCCGATCCATCCGGATCGGCGGCGACGAACTCGACGAGGCGATCATCGACTGGGTGAAGAAGGAGTACAACGTCCTGCTGGGGGAACGGACCGCCGAGCAGCTCAAGATGGCGATCGGGTCGGCGTGGCCACGGCCCGACGAGCCGGCGGCCGAGGTGCGGGGACGTGACCTGGTGACCGGCCTCCCGAAGACGATCCTGCTGTCGAGTCCGGAGATCCGCGAGGCGATCGAAGAGCCGGTGCAGGCGATCGTCGACGCCGTCAAGTTCACCCTCGACAAGACACCCCCCGAGCTCGCAGCCGACATCATGGAGCGCGGCATCGTCCTCACCGGTGGAGGAGCCCTGTTGGAAGGAATCGACCAGCGTCTCGCCAACGAGACGGGCATGCCGATCGTCACCGCCTCCAAGCCCCTGCAGTCCGTGGTGATCGGCTCCGGGAAGTGTCTGGAGGAGTTCGAGGCGCTCCACGGCGTGCTCGTCTCGTCGTCCCGTCCGTGATCGACCCGGGGACGGTCCCGGGGGTCGACCATGCGTGAGTATCGAGATACCCGGACCGTTCCCACCCTCGTCACCCTCATCGTCATCGGCTTTCTCGTGATGACGCTCGACATTCGTGCGTCGGGAGGCGGGCTCACGGGGACGTTGCGCGACGGGACCACCCGGCTGCTCGCGCCGGTGCAGCGGGTCGCGGCGGCGATCGTCAACCCCCTCGCAGACTTCATGGAAGGGCTCGCCGACATCGCCGACCTGCGAGCGGAGAACGCCGACCTGCGGAGTCGGCTCGCCTCGGTACAGGCCGAGCTCGCATCGGTGCAGGACTCCTTGGAGCGCCTCGAGGTGCTGGAACGGCTCAACGACCTCACCCTCGACGAAGCGGATCTCATCCAGACCCCGGCCAACGTGATCGGGCGAACCGACAGCTTCGACCTCAGCTTCCGGATCGACAAGGGCGAAGCGGACGGGGTGCTCGCCGGGCATCCCGTCATCGACGAGAACGGGTACCTGGTCGGTCGGGTGCTGTCGGCGACCGCCCACGGTGCCGTGGTCGTCCCCATCGTCGGTGATCGGGAGGCGGTCACCGTGGTCGCCGGAGGGAGGATCGGCTCGCTCTCGGCGATCCTGGGGAGCGGGCAGATGCGCCTCGACGTATTCGACACACCCGACCCGATGCTCGCGGGCACCCAGGTCGTCACGTCGTTTCAGTCGGTCAGCTTCCCGCCGGGGATCCCGGTGGGGGAGGTGGTCGAGACGGTGAAACCGGTCGGGGGAGCCCTCAGAGCGACCGTCGAGCCCTTCTCCGACCTGTCCCGGCTGCGGGTCGTGGTCGTCCTCACCTGGCCGCCGGACCCGACCGCAGTGACCGAGACTCCGCCGACGACCGTGGTCGAGGACGGCGCCGGTGGCGGCGATGGTGGGGCTGCCGAAGGCGGCGACGGCGACCATCCGGGAGGTGGGGGGTGATCGAACGGCGCCCCGGGCTGACCGTCGTGGTCATGGTCGCCGTGGCGATCCTCGCCCAGACGACACTGTTCGCGCGGGTGCGACTGGTCGGGGTCGCACCGGATCTGGTGGTGCTCGCCGTCGTCATCGCGACGCTGCGACTGGCCGACGTCCCCTCGCTCGTCACCGGGTTCGTCGCCGGCATGTTGATGGACGCCCTCGGGTCCAACGCCCTCGGGTTGCGGGCGGTGGTACTCACCCTCGTCGCGTACGTGGCGCTTCGGACACGAGACCGGGCCGATGTGGGACCCCTCGCCGTCGCCGTGTGGGTGGCCGGCCTTACCCTGGTCGGGGTGGCATTGCTGCTGCTGCTGGGTACCCTCTTCGATCAGATCGGCCTGACCGGAGGTGAGGCGTTGCGCCGACTCCTGCTCGTGCCCGTGCTCAACCTGGTCGCCGCCCTGGTCGTGTCACCGCTCACCGGACGCATGCTCGAGGCGGGGTCGGGGAGGAGGGTGCGCCTGTGAAGAGCCTGCCCCGGATCGCCGGCCTCGCCGTCGTCTTCCTCTTCCTGTTCGCCATCCTCGCTCTGAGGCTCTGGTCGATGCAGGTGGCCGAAGGAGCGGCGGCGGCCGAGTACATCTCGGACCAGTCGTGGATCCGGGTGCAGACGCCGGCGCCCCGAGGCGACATCCGGGATCGGCGAGGTCAGCTCCTCGTCACCAGCCGGTTCCTCCCCGCGGTGTTCGTCGACCGGGCTCGCGTCCGGCCCGCGGAACGGGCCGAGTTGGTGCAACGGCTGTCGGGCCTGTTGGCGGTGCCGCCTTCGGAGATCGACGCGATGTACGAGGCGGCGGGCATCAACGGGCGATTCCAGGTCGCCACCGTCGACACCGATCTGGCCTACCAGATCGCCGAGCAGCTCCGCTCCCTGCCCGGGGTCTCGATCGTCAGGGTTCCCGAGCGGGTGTATCTCTCGGGCGACACCCTCGCCCACGTCGTCGGTCACCTCGGCCTGCCCGACCAGGGTGACCTGGAGGCCCGCCCCGAACTCGACCCGAACGTGCGTATCGGCAAGCTCGGGGTCGAAGGCGTGTACGACGAGTATCTCCAGGGGACGCCGGGGGAGATCGCCTATCGGGTCAACCGCCGTTCCGAAGTGTTGGAGGAGACCCCCGAGCAGCCCGCCGTGCCGGGCGCGACCGTGTTCCTCACCATCGACCTGGCTCTCCAGGAGGTCGTCGAACGGGCACTGGAGGCGGGGATCGACCTCGCCAACCAGGTCAAGGAGGAGCTGCGCGCCGAGGGTAAGGAGGTTCTGAACGACGCCAAGCGGGGGGCCATCGTCGTCCTCGACGTCAAGACCGGTGCCGTGCTGGCGATGGCGTCCTACCCGGACTTCGATCCCCAGCTCTTCGTGTCGGGGATTCCCGGGGACGTGTACGCGGAGCTCCGGGATCAACAGGCCTTCCTCAACCTCGCCGTCAGTGGGCTCTACCCGCCGGCGTCGACCTTCAAGGCCGTCACCTACACCGCCGCCCTCGCCGACGACATCCCGCTCCCAGACGGTGTGGAGGGTGTGGATCCCGCTCGCGGCCGGGTCAACTGCGACGGCAAGCTCGAGCTCCCCGGCTTCGATCCCGGCAGCCCGCAGCGGTTCCTGGACTGGTACTACCCCCGGCAGCTCGGGTGGCTCGACATCCACGGTGCCTTCGAACAGTCGTGCAACATCTTCTTCTACAACGTGGCTCTGGGTGTCTGGAGGAACTGGAAGGAGACACCGCGAGAGAACGTGATCCAGGACCAGGCCCGAGCCATCGGGTTCGGTGCGGAGACGGGGATCGACCTGACCGGGGAGGCGGCCGGGATCGTACCGGACCGTGCCTACTTCGAGGAGCTCAAGGAGTTCCAGCTCGAGAATCCCGACGCTCCGGCCCGCATCGACGCCAGCCGCCTCGATCTCCCGAGTCCCTGGCTGGGCGGCGACCTGATGAACCTCGCCATCGGCCAGGGCGAGATGACGGCGACCCCCCTCCAGGTCGCCCTCGCCTACGCCTCCCTCGCCAACGGGGGGAAGGTGTGGCGCCCCCACGTCGTCAGCCAGATCCGGGACGTCGACGGCAACATCGTCTTCGACGCCGAGCCCGAGCTGATCCGCGACGCGCGGATCCCCCCCGAGGTCACCGCCTCCCTGCTCGCCGACATGAACCGGGTCGTCACCCGGGGAACGGCCCGTCGGGCCTTCGAGGGGTTTGGGGCCTCCCTGCGCAACGTCGGAGGCAAGACGGGGACGGGCCAGACCACCCCGAACAAGGACAACCACGCGTGGTTCGCGGGGGTCGCTCCCCTCGACGACCCCCAATACGCCGTCGTCGTGCTCATCGAAGAGGGCGGCAGCGGCGGCCGGATCGCCGCTCCGGTGGGGCGGCACATCCTCCAGTACCTGATGGGGATCGAGCCGACCCCCATCGTTCCCGGGGAGGCGGCCGACTGATGGCGTCGATCATGACCCGCCCGGTCGTCGCCGAGCGGCAGCGAACGCGCCCCGACATCGTCCTCATCGGCAGCGTCGTGGCGCTCACCGCCATGGGGGTGATCATGATCTACTCCATCACCCGGGTGGCGTTGGAGCGAAACGATCTCCCGGCGTCGTTCTCGATGGAGCGCCAGCTCATCTTCGTCACCGCCGGTCTGCTGCTGATGCTGGCGGTGTCTCGTCTCGACTACCGGGAGTATCGCAACTTCTTGCCGCTCATCTACGCGGTCACGATCCTGCTGCTCCTCGTCGTCTTCCTCTTCCCACCCACCCAGGGCGCCCGCCGTTGGATCCCCCTCGGAGCCTTCAAGTTCCAGCCGGGGGAGTTCGCCAAACTCGTCGTGATTCTCGGGGTGGCGGCCGTGCTCTCGCCCGATCAGGGGGACACGTCGGTGACGTGGAGGCGCATCGGTCAGGCCTTCGCCATCATGGCGGTGCCCACCGCGCTGATCTTCGCCGAGCCCGATCTGGGGACGTCGGGGGTGATCCCCTTCGTCGTGCTGGCGATGCTCTTCGCCGCCGGCCTGAGCTGGCGTCGTCTCGGGTTCATCGGGGCCCTGGGAGGGCTGATGGTCGCGGCCATCTTCCGATTCGGCCTGCTTCAGGAGTACCAGCTCAACCGGCTCCGGGTGCTGTTCGACCCCAACCTCGATCCCCAGGGCATCGGGTACAACCTGCGGCAGTCCAAGCTGGCCATCGCCTCGGGGCAGCTCTTCGGGCGGGGACTCTTCGAGGGGATCCAGACCAACCTCCAGTACGTCCCGGAACAGGAGACCGACTTCATCTTCACGGCCGTCGGCGAACAGCTCGGGTTCATCGGCGGGCTGATCGTGTTGGCGGCGTTCCTCATCCTCATCTGGCGGATCCTCGCCATCGCCGCCTCGGCTCGGGACCGCTTCGGCAGCCTCGTCGCCGTCGGGATCGCGGCGATGTTCATGTTCCATGTGTTCGTCAACATCGGGATGACGATGGGGATCGCGCCGGTGACGGGGCTCCCGCTGCCCTTCATGAGCCAGGGGGGATCCAGCTATCTGGCGATGACCTTCGCCGTGGGCATCGCCAACTCGATCTGGCTGCGGCGGTCGCCCACCCCGGGGGACCCGATCTTCGGCTGACCGGGTCTCGGCTCGGGACGACCCGCTACGCTCAGAGCCCATGTTCCAACGACCCCAGGCGGGCTGGGTGGAGGTCATCTGCGGGCCGATGTTCTCGGGAAAGTCCGAGGAGCTGATCCGCCGGGTCACCCGGTCGAAGATCGCCCGGTTCCGTGTCCAGACCTTCAAGCCCTCCCTCGACGACCGGTACGCGCACCGAGCCGTGGTGTCGCACAGCTCGCTCAGCGTCGAGGCGATCCCGGTCCGGGACAGCGGCGAGCTGCTGCGGGCGGTCGAGGACGGAACCCGGGTCGTGGGCGTCGACGAGGGTCAGTTCTTCGATTCCGGTCTCGTCGACGTCGCAGAGACGCTCGCCGATGCGGGCATCCAGGTGATCGTCGCCGGTCTGGATCTCGACTACCTGCGGAGGCCCTTCGAGCCCATCCCGACGCTGTGTGGCCGGGCCGAGTACGTCACGAAGATGCTGGCGGTGTGTCACCGCTGCGGCGGTCCGGCGCTGTTCACCCAACGGATCGTCAAGTCGGAGGAGCTGGTCGTGCTCGGTGCCACCGACGCCTACGAGGCCCGGTGCCGGGTCTGCTACGACCCGGCCGAACCGGAACAGCCCTCCCTCGAACTGGCTTGACGACCGATGGTCGAATACGGAGGCGGGTCCTGCTACATTGGGGTGCCCCGGCCGCCCAGGAGCGGCCGACCTCTCGCCCCGGAGTGCACGGTGTCATCGATCGTACGCCTCCGGCCCGCGGCGCCCCTGCGGCGCGTCTCGTCGGGCCGTACAGCATGTGTCGACGACGTCCCACGGTCGGACGTCGACAGCTCCGGGCCCGGCCGGGCCCGCCGGCCACGTCTGCCAGGAAACACAGGAGTTCTCCCCCATGGCATTGTTCCGCCGCAAGACGGCCGAAGTGATCCGCAAAGGCTCCGAGGATCGGGTGATCGAGGAGCGCAAGGTGATCCGCGTCAATGGACAGCGGGTCGAAGTGCGTCGTGTCGCCCAACCCGACGTCGTCGAAGAGCAGCCGAAGCGCCAACGCAAGAAGCAGAACCATCAACCCGCTCGTCGTAACCGACGAGATCGCCCGGCTCTTCAGACCTCCCGCACCCGCGCCGTCCCCGAGGAGGAGGAGATCATCGTTCCGGTCGAGACCGGCCGGAAGCAGATGCTGGTTCGGGTTCGACCCCACCAGACGCAGGTCGTCATCCTCGAGGGCCCGGTGCTCGTGGAGCACTACGTCGCCCGCTCCGACCAGACCTCCATGGTCGGCAACATCTACCTCGGCAAGGTCCGCAACGTCCTTCCCGGGATGGAGGCGGCGTTCGTCGATTTCGGTGCCGGCAAGAACGGGGTGGTGTACGCCTCGGACGTGAAGGTGGACCGAAAGGTGCATGGCAACCAGCGCCCCCGCATCGAGGAGGTCCTCTCGGAGGGCGACGAGGTGCTCGTCCAGGTGGTGAAGGACCCGATGGGGGCGAAGGGCGCTCGGCTCACCGGGATGCCCTCGCTGCCCGGTCGCTACCTGGTGCTGGTACCCGACTCCGACGCCCAGGGGATCAGCCGCCGCCTCCCCGACGCCGAGCGGTCCCGACTCCGCCAGATCATCCAGCAGGTGAAACCCGAGGGTTTCGGCGTGATCGTCCGGACCGCCGCGCTCCACGCCACCGCCGAGGAGATCGCCGCCGACATCGACCGGCTGCGCAAGAACTGGGAGCGGATCCTCGCCGACGCCGAGAAGGGCGGGGCGCCCCGTATCGTCTACGAGGAACCCGATCTCCTCATCCGGGTCATCCGGGAGCACTTCACCGCCGACTTCCGCCGCATGCTCATCGACGACGACCGGGCCTACGAACAGGTGCTCGAATACCTGCGGGCGACCGCGCCCGATCTCGTCGGGAAGGTGCATCGCTACCGGGACGAGCTTCCCCTCTTCGAGCGCTTCCATGTCGAAGACCAGCTCCGCAAGGCCCTCGACCGGCGTGTCTACCTCCCGTCCGGTGGGCATCTGGTGATCGACCGGACCGAGGCGCTCACGGTCATCGACGTGAACACGGGCAAGTTCGTGGGCTCGTCGAGTCTGGAGGAGACCGTGCTCCAGAACAACCTCGAAGCGGCCGAGGAGATCGGCCGGCAGCTTCGTCTCCGGGACATCGGCGGCATCATCGTCATCGACTTCATCGACATGGAGAAGCCAGAACACCAACGGCAGGTTCTTCGACGTCTCCGGGAGACCCTGGCCAAGGACAAGACCCGGACCCAGGTGTTCGACGTCTCCCATCTCGGTCTCGTCGAGATGACGAGGAAGAACGTCTCCGCGGGTCTCCTCGAGACGTTCAGCGAGCCCTGTCCGACCTGCGGCGGGCGGGGTGTGCTGCTGCATGAGGAGGCGGCGACCCAGGGGATCCCGGTGGACATCGCCGAGGACGTCGAAGTCTGAGGCGACGCCTCGGCTGTCGAGGTCGGGCGTCCCTGCTGGTATACTGCCCTGTCCGAATCCCCCCTCTGGCTCTGCGAGGTTTGTTCATGTACGCCATCATCCGCACCGGCGGTAAACAGGCCAAGGTCAGTCCCGGCGACGTGATCGAGGTCGAACGGCTCAAGGACGCCGACGACGAGGTGTCCTTCACGCCCCTGCTGGTCGTCGACGACGACGGCACGGCGATCTCGGACCGTGCCCTTCTCGCCGAGGCCTCGGTGACGGCCAAGGTTCTCGGGGAGGTCCGCGGCCCGAAGATCGATATCTTCAAGTACAAGGCGAAGACCGGGTACCGCCGCCGTATGGGTCATCGCCAGCTCTACACCTCCCTGGAGGTGACCGCCATCACCCTGCCGAACGAGAGGAAGTCGGCCGCGGCGAAGGCCGACGAGGAGGACTGAACCATGTCGAAGACGAAAGCCGGAGGCTCCTCCAAGAACGGCCGTGAGTCGCATGCCAAGCGCCTCGGGCCGAAGGTGTTCGACGGGCAGTTCGTGAACGCCGGCGCCATCCTGGTGCGCCAGCGGGGGACCCGGATCCATCCCGGCGAGAACGTGGGAAAGGGTGGCGACGACACCCTCTTCGCGCTCGTCCCCGGCGTCGTTCGTTACGGCCGCCGGCACAACCGGCGCCTCGTGAACGTCATCGCCGACTGACGTCGGCCCCTTCCGTGTTCGTCGACCGCGTCCGCGTTCGGCTTCGCGCCGGGAGCGGTGGCGCGGGGGTGGTCGCCTTCCAGAAGGTGCGCGGCAAGCCGCGCGGGAAACCCACGGGTGGGTCCGGCGGGGCGGGTGGTGACGTGTACGTCGTCGCCGACCCGTCGGTCTCGACCCTGCTCCGGTACCGTCGCCGTCCCCACCTCTCGGCGGGTGACGGCACCCACGGTCGCGGCGACCTGCGCCACGGCCGGCGTGGCGCCGACCTGGAGGTCCCGGTTCCGCTGGGGACGCTCGTCTACGACGAGGACGGGGTCCTCCTCGCCGACCTGACCCAACCGGGTCAGCGGGTGAAGGTGCTCTCCGGGGGGAGGGGTGGTCGGGGCAACGCCGCCTTCGTCACCCCCCGCAGCCGTGCTCCGGAGATCTGTGAGCAGGGTGAGTACGGCCCGGAGGGGTGGTTCACGTTCGAGCTGAAGCTGCTGGCCGACGCCGCCCTCGTCGGATTCCCCAACGCCGGGAAGAGCACGCTCATCTCCACCGTGTCGGCGGCGAAACCGAAGATCGCCGACTACCCCTTCACCACCCTCGAGCCCCATTTGGGGGTCGTCGCCGCCGACGATCGGGAGTTCGTTCTCGCCGACATCCCGGGCCTCATCGAGGGGGCGTCGGAGGGTCGGGGTTTGGGCCACGAGTTCTTGCGGCACGTGGAACGGGCTCGGGTGCTGGTTTTTCTCCTGGACCCGTCCCCGATGCAGGAGCACCCACCCGCACGCCAGCTCGAGATCCTGCGACGGGAGCTGGCCGCCCATGCCCCCGAGCTGGCGGAGCGACCATCGCTCGTGGTGGTCGGAAAGGCCGATCTTCCCGAGGCGGCGACCGCCGTCGCCGACCTCCCCGAGGCGTTGGCGGTGTCGAGCATCACGGGCGACGGAATCGACGAGTTCGTCCATCGGGTCGCCGATCTCGTCTCCCAGGCGGAACGGGAGGCGCCAGAACGGGAGGGGTACGTCCTCCACCGTCCGGTGGCCGAGGGGTTCCGGGTGGTGCGCGAGGCGGGCGGCTGGCGGGTGGAGGGCGGTGCCGCCCGGAGGGCGGTGGCCTTCTCCGATCTCACCTTGCCCGAGGCCGTCGACCGGGCGGCCGCTCGTCTCCGGCGGCTCGGGGTCGATCGGGCACTGCGGGACGCGGGCGTTCGTGAGGGAGATACCGTACGGATCGGAGACCTCGAATTCGAATGGCACGACGAACCGGGAGAGGACGAGGACTGATGCGCCGCAGGCTCATGCCGGGGAGCAGACTGGTCGTCAAGGTGGGCTCCTCGAGCCTTCTCTCCGGGGACGGTCTGCTCGACCCGGAGAGGGTTGCCGGGGTGAGCAGACAGGTGGCGGCTGCCTATCGGAGCGGCAACCCGACGGTGTTGGTCACCTCGGGCGCGGTGGCCGCAGGGCTCCCCGCCCTCGGGATGCATGCCCGTCCGGAGGATCTCGCCGAGCTCCAGGTGGCGGCGGCGGTGGGCCAGGGAGAGTTGATGGCTCGGTACGCCCGGTCGCTGGCAGCCGAAGGGTTCGTCGCCGGCCAGGTGCTCCTCACCAAGGACGTCCTCGCCAATCGCAACCAGTACCTCAACGCCCGCCGTGCCCTCGACCGGATGCTGAGCGAACGGATCGTCCCCGTGGTGAACGAGAACGACACCGTCGTGGTGGACGAGCTGAAGCTGGGGGACAACGATCGGTTGGCGGCCCTCGTCGCCCATCTGGTGGGGGCGGGCCTTCTCCTCATCCTCACCGACACGGACGGTCTCTTCTCCGACGACCCCCGCACCGGCAACGGCGAGCTCCTCGGTGCCGTCCGCCACACCGACCAGATCCTGGACTTGGTCGCCAAGGGCTCGGCGGGACCCCTCGGGTCCGGGGGGGTCGCCACCAAGGTGGCGGCGGCCAGGATGGCCGCCTGGTCGGGGATTCCCACGGTCATCGCCTCGTCGAAGGAGCCCGACGTCGTGTCCCGGGTGGTGGCGGGGGAGGCGCTCGGCACCTGGGTGCAGCCGGGTGAGCGTCGGCTCGCGGCCCGCAAACTCTGGATCGCCTTCGGGCAGCCGTCCGAGGGCAGGGTGACCATCGATCGGGGCGCGGTCACGGCGCTCCTGCAGCGGGGTGCCAGTCTGCTGCCGGTCGGGGTCGTGGCGGTGGAAGGAACCTTCGATCGGGGCTCGGCGGTGGAGGTGCTCGACCCCGAGGGCCGGACGATCGCCAAGGGCCTGACCCGGTTGTCCTCCGGTGAGATCGGAGCGTTCCGTGGGAAACGGACGGACGACGACGTCCCCGACGAGGTGATCCACCGGGATGACCTGGTGGTCCTCACCCGTCGACCGTGACCGATCAGCCGCGGGGCGGCCGCGCACGGTAGCGCGCCGCGGCGAAGATGAGGGCGGCGAGTACCAGGAGTGCGATTCCGATCCGTCCGGGTGTGCCCAGCTCCCCCGAGGGCAGTGGTCGGGCAGGATCCAGCAGCGTGATGTCGACCACCTGGACGAACGTCTCGCCGGAGGCGTCGGCGGCGTGGTAGCGGAACTCGCCGACGACCTGGACCAGGGGACCCCGGTACCGTACCGAGCCGGGTGGTCCCCACCCCTCCGGGTCGAAGATCTCGACGGGGATCCGCAGTCCGATCCCCTGGTTCCCGCCGGCCGGGGCGCCGCCGCCCGGGATCGGGTTCTCGATGTAGGGGTCGTCGTTGAGCTGCACCCACACCTCGTCGCCACGGATCCCGTAGTCGCCGATCAGCTCCCCTTCGAGGGTGACGACCTGGCCGTCGTAGGCCTGGGGGTTCTGGTCCAGATCGGAGACGTCGACGACCTGTGCCGCCGTCGCTCCGGGTGCGAGGAACATGACGAAGGAGGCGACAACGAGGATAAAGAGCGTCCTCATTCTCCGACCGCCAGCGACGCCATGAAGCCGAGGAGGGCGAAGACGGCCACGAACTCGAGCCGTCCGACCCACATCTGCAGGATCATCACCAACTCCATGAGGATGGGCATTCCCGGGGCGGTGACCCCCACCGACAGGCCCACCGCGGCGGAGGCGCTCACCGACTCGAACAACGCCTGATCGAGGGGGTAGCCGTAGGCGTATCCGACGCCCGCCCCGAGGAGGTAGAGGCCGACGTAGAGGAGGGAGACGGCCATCACCGACTGGGCCATCCTCGGGGTGAGCCGCTGAACGCCGTACTGCTGGAAGGTGTCGGGGACGACGGCCCCTTCCGGGAGGAGGGCCTCGCGGATCGAGTCGGCCATCGCCTTCACCGTCAGGCCGATGCGGAGGGATTTCACCCCACCGGCGGTGGACGAGCTCATACCGCCGAGCGCCATGGCGACGGTGATCCCCACGAAGGCGAGTCCCGACCAGCGGGAGAGCTCCGTCGTCGAGACGGTCGAGAATCCCGTCCCGGTGTGGGCCGACAACACCTGGAACAGGCCCCGCCGGGTGAGGGCGGGGGCATGGGTGAAGACCCCCGAGATCCCCAGACCGACGATCGTGACCGCCAGGAGGATCCCGAAGGTGGTCAGGATCGTGCGGACCTCGAGGTTTCGGAGCAGGCCGCGTCGGCGGTTCCACAACGCGTGATGCAGTCCGAAACTCATCGCCCCCGCCACCATCAGGACCGCCAGCACCCCTTCGTACAGCGCCGAGTGGTAGTAGGCGATCGACGTGCTCTGGGGGGTGAAGCCGCCGGTGTCGAACGCCGCCATGAACACGTTGATGGCGTGGAAGAAGGAGCGGACCGGTTCGAAGCCCTGGACGAGGATGCCGTCCACGGTGAGCGCGGTGACGCCGACGACACCGTGGATGACGCTCACCAACCAGATGAAGCGGGCCGTGGAGATGACCGATGGGAAGATCCGCTCCTCCCGCCCCTCCGCCTGGTACATCGAGAGGGCACCGGACGCGCTGAAGAACGTGAGGGCGGCGAGTACGATCCCCTGACCACCGAGGAACTGCAGGGTGTGCCGCCAGATGTTCACCGATTCGGGGAGATGGTCGAGATCCTGGACCAGGCTGAGGCCCGTCGTCGTGATCCCGCTCATGGCGTCGAAGAAGGTGTCCAGCCACCGTCCCCAATGTCCCGACAGCCAGAGGGGCAACGTGCCGACCGCCGGCACCACGAGCCAGGTGAGGGCGACGACGACGAGGCCGTGACTCCAGTCGACCCGCTGGCGGCGGGCGCCCCAGCCCAGGAACTCGGCGGCGGCGGCCGGGACCGCGGCCGTACCGATCATCAGGAGGAACCAGCCCGCCGCGCTCCATTCGCCGCGAAAGATCGCCCAGCCGAGGGGGAGGAGGCCGGCGGCGGCGACCACGGCGAGGATCCGGCCCAGGTCGTGGGCGATGAGGCGGAGGTCGGTGACGGAGGGTCGCAGCAGCATCAGCGCAGGGCGACCACGAGGAACGACAGGGCGAAGGCGACGACGATCAGGACGAGCACGATCGTGGCCTCGATGGCCAGGCCGCGGGTCCCCTGGACGATGTTCTCGGCCCTTCTGCGGAGCCAGCGGACCACGGGGTGCGGGTCACTCGGCATCGTCGATGGTGAGGGGTGGTTCGAGGCGGGGTGTGGTCTCGGCGTCCGTCACATCGGCCTCTCGGGTGAGGGCGTCACGGACCTCGTCTTCGAGCTCGACCAGGGTGACGGCGAGGACCCGGTCGCCCGGCTCGATCAGCGTGGCCCCTCCCGGAACGACGACGGCCCCGTTCCGTCGGATGGCCACCAGCACGCTCGACTCGGGGAGCGTCACCTCGGAGACCCGTCGGGGTGCTCGGTCGGTGGGGATCTCCACTTCGAGGAGACTCACCTCACCGCGGCCGAGGATCGCCACCCGAACCAGCTCCCCCAGATCCATCTCGTGACTGATCACCTGGACGAGCAGATCCGTCACCGAGACGACGGGGATGTCGAGGGTCTCGAAGGTGTGACGGTTCCGAGGGTCGTTGAGCCGGGCCAACACCTTGGTGACGCCGAAGGTGGTGCGGGTGAGCTGGCAGGCGACCAGGTTGGCCTCGTCGACGCCGGTCACCGCCAGCAGGAAGTCGGAGGGCCGGATGTCGAGACCCTCCAGGAGTCGGAGGTCCGTACCATCACCGACGATCACCAGGGCGCCGGTCTGTTCGCCGACCCGCCGAGCCTGGGCTTCGTCGGGCTCGACGACGATGACGGGGTGGCCCGAGCGGCGCAGCTCCTGGGCCAGGTACCCGCCCACCTTGCCGCCGCCGATGATGATCGCTCTCACGATTGGCTCTCCTCCCGGATGAACTTCCGGATCCGACCGCGGGTACCTTCCCGGGCCGCGGCCACCACGAGATCTCCGGGCTTCAGCTCGAAGTCGTCTCCGGGGATGAAGGTGTGGTCGGCTCGGCGGACGGCGGCGACGCGGAGCCGGTCACGGACCTGGAGGTCGCGGACGGTGAGGCCGGCGACCTCCGGGCTGAGGACGAACTCGACGATCTCGACGTCGCCTTCCTCGAAGGTGACGTGGTATTGGAACTCCTCGGCGAGGATCTGCTCGAAGATGACGTTGGCGATCAGCTTGGTCCCGGTGACGTGCTTGACGTCGAGGGCCCGGTACGCATGCTCCCGTGCCGGGTCGTACAGGCGGGCCAGGGTGCGGGTCACCCCGAACACGTGGCGGGCCACCTCGACCGCCATCAGGTTGGCGTTGTCGGAGTCGGTGACGGCGACGAACACGTCGGTGTCCTCGATGCCCGCCTCGCGGAGGACGTCGACGTCGTAGGCGAGTCCCTCGACGACGGCGCCGTTGAAGGACTTCCCGAGGGTGTCGAGGGCCTGTCGCCGGCGGTCGACGACGGCGACGTCGTGTCCGGCGTCGGCCAGCCACTGGGCGAGCTGGCTCCCGACCCGTCCGCATCCTGCGATCACCACGTGCATCCGGCGGCGGATGATAGGACCGGCCGGGCCCGGATCCTCCGTTCCAGGCCCTCAGCGGCGCCACAGGTCACGGGTGAAGAGCACCAGCACCGGGAAGATCTCGAGCCGTCCCACGATCATCAGCAGGGCGAGCACCCATTTCGCCGGGTCGGGCACCGCCAGATAGTTGGAGGTCGGTCCCACCTCTCCGAGCCCGGGACCGATGTTGCCGATCGACGCGGCGACGGCGCTGATCGATGTGAGGAAGTCGAGGGACTCGCGGGTATTGGCGTCGATGAAGGCGACGAGGAACGTGCCCACGACGAAGAGGACGATGTAGAAGAGGAAGAAGGATTGGACCGCGGTGACGATCGGATCGTTCACCGTCTGACCGCCGAAGCGGGTGACGAACACGCCGCGGGGATGGACGATCCGACGGAGGTCGGCATGGGCCGCCTTCCCGAGGATCCCGATGCGGAACGTCTTCACGCCACCGGCCGTGGATCCGGCCATCCCCCCGAGGAACATGAGACCGAGGATGAGGATCTGCAGGGCGGGCCTCCAGGCGCCGAAATCGGCGGTGGCGAACCCGGTCGTCGTGACGATCGTCAACGCGGTGAAGACCGCCTCCCGCACCGCCGTCGCCAGGTCGACCCCTGGCCCGAGGAGGCCACCGAGGATGAGGAGGGTCGCGCCGGCGACGATCGAGCCGTAGAGGACGAACTCGGCGTTCCTGAAGTAGGCGCCCGGGTCCCGAAGCGCCCGGACGTGGAGGGCGAAGGACGCTCCCGCCAGGAACATGAACACGATGACCACCCACTGCGTGTAGGCGCTGAACCCGGCGATGGAGGTCGGCTCGGTGCCGAAACCGCCGGTGGAGAGGGTGGTGAAGGCATGGTTGATCGCCTGGAACAGGTCCATGTCGCCGGGGAGCAGCAACAGGACTTGGAGGCCGGTGAGGGCGGCATAGAACAACCAGAGGCGCTTGGCGGTCTCCTGGAAGCGGGGGGTGAGGCGGTCGGGGGCGGGCCCGGGAGACTCGGCCCGGGCGAGCTGGACGCCGCCGACGCCGAGAAGGGGGAGCACGGCCACCGACAGCACGATGATCCCCATGCCGCCCATCCACTGGGTCAGGGACCGCCAGAACAGGATGCCGTGGGAGAGGGACCGCGGATCGGCGACGATGGAGGCCCCGGTGGTCGTGAATCCGGACGCCGTCTCGAAGAAGGCGTCGGTGAACGACGTGATCTCGCCGGTGAACAGGTAGGGGAGCGTTCCGAACAGGGACATGACGAACCAGGCGAGCCCGACGGCGGCGAACCCTTCCCGGGCGCTGATCGGACCGGGACGTCCCCAGACCCGCCACGAGAACATGCCGGCGATCCCGGTGGTGAGGGCGGCGAGGGCGATGAGCCCAGCCTCCCTGATCTCACCGAAGGCCAGGGCCACCAGTGCGGAGAGGGCCATGGCGACCGAGGAGGAGGCGACGACCGCACCGATGATGAGGGCGAGACGGAACGAGATCCCGTTCCTCCGTCCGGTCATGGCCCGGCGAAGATCTGCTCGACCTGTCCGATGGCTTCGGGGAGGGCGAAGAAGATGACGACGTCGCCGGCGTCGATCCGGGTGTCGCCTCGTGGGACCACGGTGGTTCCGTTACGAACCACCCCGCCGATGATGGCGCCCTCGGGAAATTCGAGCTCGACGACGGTGGACCCCGCGGCGGGAGAGCCACGATCGACTTCCAGCTCGATCGCCTCGGCGTCGGTGTCCTTGAAGGTGGCGACGGTGTGGATTCGTCCTCGACGCACGAACCGGAGGATCGCGGCGGCGGCCGCCAGGCGGGTCGACACGGCGGCGTCGATCCCGACGCCTTCGAGGAGACCCACATAGGAGATCCGGTTGAAGCGGGCGACGGTGGTCGACGCTCCGAGGGCCTTGGCGATGAGGCTGCCGAGGATGTTCACCTCGTCCCAACCCGTCAGGGAGAGGACCGCATCGCCGGCTCCGATGTCGAGGCCCTTCAGCGTCTCGGGATCGGTCGGGTCGTCGCAGAGCACGAGCATGCGGGGATGGCGTTCGGCGAGGGAGCGGCACCGACCCGGATCCTGGTCGATGCCGACGACATCGAATCCCGCTTCGAGGAGATGATCGACGGTGAGCTCCGCCAGCCGGGTCGATCCGAGGATGATCGCCCTGGAGATCGAGATCGGGCTGACCCCGAGGAGCGTCGTGGCCCGGTCGACGTCGTCGGCCCGCACCATCATCAGCACGTGATCCCCCGGTTCGACCACCGTGGTACCGCGGGCGACCATCGTCCGGCCGTGGCGAACGATGGCGGTCACCACCCATTCCCAGTCTGCTTCTTCGGTGCGCAGCGCGGCGAGGGGGATCCCGACGAGCGGGGACGTGTTCGGGACCGACGCCCCGACCATCACGAGACGCCCGTCGGCGAACTCGATGAGCTCGGAGACTCCGCTCCGCCGTACGAGCGCCACCAGCTCACGGGCGGCGGTCTCTGCGGGGTCGATGACGACGTCCACCCCGAGCCCGGCGAGGGCCTCCCGCATGTCGGGGTCCTCCACCCGAGCCACCGTCCTCCCCACACCCAGCTCGGCGGCGGTGTGGCAGGCGAGCACGTTGGCGCCGTCGCTGTTCGAGACGGCGATCAGGAGGTCGGCCTTGCCGACTTCCGCCTCCTGGAGGACGGCGGGGGAGGCGCCGTTGCCGCGAATGACGAGGATGTCGAAGCGGTCCTGGAGGTCGGCGGCGACGACGGGGTCGTCTTCCACCACGACGACGTCTTGGCCTTCGGTGGATAGGCGTTCTGCGAGGTAGGAGCCGACGGCACCGGCTCCGACGATGACGATCCTCACACGCTGCTCGTTCGGGGACCGGGGAAGGGTAGCCGTCGGGAGTGGAGGGGTGGCGCGTTCCCGGCGGTACACTGGCATGTCCCGATCCCGCGCCGGTCCGGAGATCCATGACGAACAGACTCGACAGCCCAACGGCGGTCGCCGCCGCACTCCGTGGCCACGGCTACCTCCCCGACGCCCGGATCGCCCAGGTCGTGTTCCTGGCCGAGCGACTCGGTAAGCCGATCCTGGCCGAAGGTCCTGCCGGGGTCGGGAAGACCGAGCTGGCGAAGGCGATGGCGGCGGTCACCGGGCGGCGTCTGGTACGCCTGCAGTGTTACGAAGGCCTGGACGAGGCGAAGGCGCTCTACGAGTGGAACTACAAAAAGCAGCTCCTCCGGATCCAGGCCGACGAAGGTCACGACTGGACCGAGATCGAAGGGGACATCTTCTCCGAGGATTTCCTGCTCACCCGGCCGCTGCTGGAGGCGATTCGGTCCGAAGAGCCGGTGGTGCTGCTGGTCGACGAGATCGACCGAGTCGAGATGGAGACCGAAGCCCTGCTGCTGGAGGTCCTCTCCGAGTTCCAGGTCTCGATCCCGGAGCTGGGGACGATCACCGCTCGCACCCAGCCGCTCGTGGTGCTCACCTCGAACAACACCCGGGAGCTCTCCGAAGCCCTGAAGCGCCGCTGCCTGTTCCTCCACATCGACTATCCGACCGTCGAGCGGGAGATGGAGATCCTCCGGACACGGGTTCCGGGGCTCTCCCAGGCACTCGCCGAGCAGATCGCCCGGGTCGCGCGGAGCATCCGCGCCCTCGATCTGAAGAAGGCCCCGTCGGTCTCCGAGACCATCGACTGGGCTCAGACGCTCCTCGCGCTGGGGATCGACCACATCGACGGCGACGTCCTCGCCGACACCGTCAACGTGCTCCTCAAGTACCAGGCCGACATCTCCCGGACGCTCAAGGAACTCGACCTCGGGTCGTGACCCGATGCTGTCACTGCTCACCGACTTCGTCCACGAGCTCAGGGCGGCCGGTGTGCCCGTATCCATGGTGGAGGCGATCGACGCCATGGAGGCGCTGCGGCACGTCGACTGGGCCGACCGGGCGGGCCTCAAGGCCACCCTCGGGGCCACCCTCGTCAAGAACGCCCGCCATGAGGCGGCCTTCGAGACGGTGTTCGAGGTCTTCTTCGCGCTGGATCGCCGGTCGGCGATGGGGGACGACGACGCGTCGACGCCCACCACGGGCTCGACGGGTGACGCCGACGCCTCGGGTCGGGCGGCGGGGGGAGGAGGGATGGACCTCGACGACCTCGTCGAGGCGCTGTTCCATGCCATGGCGTCCCGCGACTTCGAGGCCCTCCGGGCGGGTGCCCGCCAGGCCGTCTCCCAGCTCGCCGGGATGGAGCCGGGCCGCCCGGTCGGAGGCACGTACTACCTCTATCGGACGCTCCGCCAGCTCGACGTCGATGCCCTGGCCGAGCGCCTTCGGGAGGCTCTCGCCGCCGAGGCCGGGGAGGGGGAGCTGGCGGAACGTCTCACCGAGGACGAGGTGCGGGAGCTCATCGAGCGGCTCCGAGAGGAGATCCGGGCCGAGATCAGGCGTCGCCTGGTCGCCGATCGGGGACGGGAGGCGGTCGCGAAGACGCTGCGGGCTCCCCTCCTCGAGGAGATCGACCTCATGCACGCGACTCGGTCGGACCTGGCTCGGATCGAGGAGGTGATCGAGCCCCTCACCCGGAAGCTGGCGGCCCGGCTCGCCCGTCGACGCAAGCTGGCCGAGCGGGGACGGCTCGACTTCCGCAAGACGATGCGGGCGTCCCTCGCCACCGGCGGGGTGCCCATCGACCCGCATTTCCGGACCACCCGTCCCCACCGGCCCGAGGTGTTCCTGCTCTGCGACATCTCGGGTTCGATGGCGACCTTCGCCCGGTTCACGCTCCAGTTCACCTTCGCCATGTCCGGGCAGTTCTCTCGGCTGCGGTCGTTCGTCTTCGTCGACGCGGTGGACGAGGTCACCGATTTCCTCACACCGGGGGCCGACTTCTCCGAAGCGCTCACCAGGATCACCACCGAGGCCGATGTGGTCTGGCTCGACGGGCACTCGGACTACGGGCATGCCCTCGAGCAGTTCGCCGCCACCTACGGACGGGAGCTGACCCCACGGTCGACGATCATCATCACCGGCGACGCCCGCAACAACTACCGGGAGCCCCGGGACCAGTTCCTCGCCGAGCTGGCCGACGCCGTCGAGGCCGTGTACTGGCTCAATCCCGAACCTCGGGCATACTGGGACTCGGGAGACTCGGTGATGTCGAGCTACGCCCGGTGGTGCGACGCCGTGTACGAGGTCCGGAACCTCGCCCAGCTCGAACGGTTCGTCGAGCACGTGGCGGTCGCCCCCCGAAGACCGCGCCGGAGGAGGAAAATCCCCTCAATCACCCCAGGGTGGGTGCCGATGAGTGATTCGGTGGCCGCCCGGCCACCGCAGGACAGGTGACCGCCGACGAGAGGTACCAACGTGGGTCATCGCATCTTGGTGATCGAAGACTCGGCCGTGATCCGGCGGCTCATCGAAGTGTGTCTGCGAGCCGCCGACCTCGAGATCGTGATGCGTGACGACGGCCCCTCGGGGCTCGACGCCGTGCGAAGCGAGTTCCCGGACCTCCTCGTCCTCGACATCGGGCTCCCGGGCATGGACGGGTGGCAGGTCCTCGACCACATCCGGTCGGATCCGGCGACGCGATCGTTGCCGGTGGTGGTGCTCACCGCCCATGCCGAGGAGGAGTCCCGTCGTCGTGCGGACGAGGGAGGCGCCGACGCCTTCGTGACGAAGCCGTTCCAACCCAACGACTTCCGACAGACGGTCCTCGATCTGCTCGCCTGACGGGAGACCCGGTCACCTCGCCACGGGGATCCGGGCAAGGCGTTCGATCAGGTCCACGACCCGGTTCGAGTAGCCCCATTCGTTGTCGTACCACGACAACACCTTCACCAGGTTGCCGCCCAGGACGCGGGTCGCGCCCGCGTCGAAGATGCTCGAATGGGGGTTGCCGATGATGTCGGTGGAGACCAGCGGCTCTTCGCTGTACTGGACGATTCCCTTCATCGGCCCCTCCGCCGCCGCCCTGACGGCGGCGTTGACCTCGTCGGCGGTGACGTCGCGTTCCAGCTCCACGACCAGGTCGACGGTGGACCCGTCGGGTACCGGCACCCGCATCGCCATCCCGTTCAGCTTGCCGTCGAGGCGGGGGAGGACCTTGCCGACCGCCTTCGCCGCTCCGGTGGTCGTGGGGATGATGTTCTGGGTGGCGGCGCGGCTGCGACGCAGGTCCTTGTGGGGGACGTCGGCCAGGCGTTGATCGTTGGTGTAGGCGTGGACGGTCGTCATGATGCCGCGCCTGATGCCGAAGGCGTCGTCGAGCACCTTGGCCAGGGGGGCGAGGCAGTTCGTGGTGCACGAGGCGTTGGAGACGATGATGTCGGTCGGGTCCAGCTCCTCGTCGTTCACGCCGAGGACGACCGTCTGGTCGATCTCGTCCTTGGCGGGCACGGTGAGGATCACCCGTCCGGCTCCGGCGACGAGATGCTGTTCGAGCTGGGCCCGTTCCCGGAACCGGCCGGTCGACTCGACGACGATGTCGACCTCCAGCTCCTTCCAGGGGAGCTTCGCCGGTTCGGGCTCCATCAGCATGGCCACCCGATGGCGGCCGACGGTCATCGTGCCGTCCCCCACCTCGACGGGGATCTCGAACCGGCCCATCACCGTGTCGTAGACGAGGAGGTAGGCGAGGATGTCGTCGTCGGCCAGGTCGTTGATGGCGACGACCTCCAGATCGGGGTCGTCACGTTCGGCGATGATCCGGAACACGGCGCGCCCGATGCGGCCGAATCCGTTGATGGCGACCTTGACGCTCATGCCGGCACTCCTTCCTTGACGGGGATCCGCATCAGGTCGAGGACGTCGACGACCCGGGCGGTGTAGCCCCAGCCGTTGTTGAACCAGGTGATCGTCTTCACCAGCGTCCCGTCCATCACCATCGTCGCCAGACTGTCGTACACCCCCGAATGGGTGGAGGAGTGGACGTCGGAGGAGACGATGGGGTCCTCCACGTACTCGATGATTCCGGCGAGACGTCCCTCGCAGGCCGAGCGGATGGCGGCGTTGACCTCGGCGACGGTGGCGGAGGAGCGGACCTGGGTCACCAGGTCGACGGTCGAGCCGTCGGCGACGGGGACGTTGAGTGCCATGGCGGACAGCTTGCCGGCGAACCGCGGCATCACCCATTCGAGGATCTCCGCCGAGTTCGTGTCGGTGGGGATGATGTTCTCTGCCGCCGCCCGGCTCTGACGGAAGCCTTCGGAGGGGACGTCGGCGAGGCGCTGGGTGTTGGTCATGGCGTGGACGGTGGTGAAGAACGCCCGCTCGATCCCGAAGGCCGTGTCGAGGACATCGAGGATGGGGGCGAGGGCGTTGGAGGTGTTCGAGCCGAGGGCGACGACCGGCACCTCCGGGGTCAAGACCTCGTCGTTGACACCCCGCAGCAGGATCGGGATGTCGCCGGGCCGCTCCGGGGTGGAGGCGAGGACGACCTTGGCGGCTCCGGCCTCGATGTGGCGGTAGCACCATTCCGCGGTCCGGTATTTCCCGGTCGCCTGCACGACCAGGTCGACGCCCAGGTCCCCCCAGGGGGCGTCCCCCGGCTCGCGGGCGTCGATGAACGGGATCCGCCGACCGTCGAGGAACAGGTTGTCGTCGGCGAACTCGAGGGGGCGGGGGAAACGTCCGTAGATGGAGTCGTACTTGAGCAGATAGGTGAGGCCGGCGGGGTCGGCGATGTCGGCGATCGCCACCACCTCGAGGCGGGGGTGGTCGTGCAACATCCGGAACACGTTGCGGCCGATCCTCCCGAATCCCATCAGGCCTACGCGGGCACGGCTCATGTCCACTGCTTCCTTTCGCGTCGTCGAACGTCAACCTAGTACCTGCCCCGTGGTTGGTCTGCAGGGTCGGGGGTCTTCCCAGGTCGGGATGGCTCGGATAGGTTGGGCTGGGGCGGCGAGCGGGAAAGGAGATCCGTGTGGTTCGTCGTCGCCCTCTTGGCACTGGGATGTCCGATCCTGCGCCCACCCGTCGACGGCCCGGTGGTCCGCGCATTCGCTCCGGTCGGCGCCTATGCCGGTCATTGGGGAGTCGACGTGGCGGTGACTCCCGGTGCGCCGGTGCGGGCCGCCGGACCGGGTCGGGTGGTGTTCGCCGGGTCGGTGGCGGGCATGCTCACCGTCACGATCGACCATGGAGGAGGTCTGAAGAGCTCGACGTCGTTTCTCCGCACCGTCGAAGTGGAGACCGGGGAGCGGGTCGCGGCCGGCACCCGGATCGGGACGTCGGGCACCACCCATCGGGGGGCCGTCCACTTCTCGGTCCGGGTGGACGGGCGCTACGTCGACCCGACCCCGTGGCTCCGATGCTCGAGGTCGATCCCAAGGGCGCTGTGGCTCCTGCCGTCGGGTTGGCGAACGTCGGCCCCCTATGCTTCCCGCCGTGCACCGGGCCATCCTCGGAGGGACCTTCGACCCACCCCATCTCGCCCATCTGGTGGCGGGTGAGGCCGCCTACCGTCAGCTCGGGGTGGATGTCGTCTCCTTCATGCCGGCGGGTTCACCATGGCAGAAGGAAGGGCGGGCGGTGACGGCGGCGCGGCACCGTCTGGTGATGACGCGGCTGGCGACCGGCGGTGTGCCCTATTTCGAGACCGATGCCCGGGAGGTGACCCGGGACGGGCCGACCTACACCTTCGACACCCTGGCCACGTTCCCCGAGGACGAACGGATCACCCTGGTCCTCGGAGCCGATGCCGCCGCCGGGATCCGGAGCTGGTACCGGGCCGACGACGTTCTGGCTCGATGCCGCATCGCCGTCGCACCTCGGCCGGGAACCGATCGTGGGGCGGTGGAGGAGGCGGTGGGGGAGCGGTTGGACTGGCTGGACGTCCCCGGGTTGGAGATCTCGGGGACCGCCCTCCGACGGCGGGTGGCGGAGGGTTTCAGCATCCGGTTCCTGGTGCCCGAGTCCGTCTACCGGTATGTGATGACCTATCGCCTGTACCGGGAAGAGCGGTAGGATGGGCGGCGTTCGCACATCCGTGGAGGCAATCGTCGAAGACACGTTGAAGCTGGTGAGAGCCGCCGCCGACGCGCTCGTCGAGAAGAAGGGCGCCGAGGTCGTGCTGCTGGAGGTGGGTGACCTTCTGTCGATCACCGAGGTGTTCGTGATCGTCACCGGCACGTCCCGCCCCCACGTCCAGACCCTCACCGAGGAGGTCCACAAGCGCCTCGCCGAGCTGGGTCGTCGACCGCTCCGTGAGGAGGGGCGCCGGGAGGGGGAGTGGGTGCTGATCGACTACGGAGATTTCGTGGTCCACATCTTCCAGCCGGAGCAGCGGGAGTTCTATGGGCTGGAGCGGCTGTGGGGCGACGCTCCCCGGATCGAGTGGGAGCCGGCGGTTTCGGAGGCCTGAGGGCCTTGGTAGACTGCCCGCCCGTCCTGGGGCTGTAGCTCAGTCTGGCAGAGCACTTGCATGGCATGCAAGGGGTCAGGGGTTCAAATCCCCTCAGCTCCACCACCCGGAATCCCTTGTGTTTGCAGGGGATTTCGCTTGTTTAGGGTCGCGCCGCGGTGACGCCGAGTCCGTCGAGAGTCCGCGGAACGTCCGCGGGAGATCGCGTCTGGGCGCCCGCGGAGGCGTCTTCGGCCTCCCGTTCACGGGCTCTCGAGCGGGGCGTCGCCGACATCGGCGCCCGGCGGCGAGCCGGCGTCTGGTCGCCGACGCCGACACGGTGCAACCGTGTCAGAATCGTTCTCGATGGGAGCGGCCGCCGGATCTCCAAGGCCCGTGTCCGACATGTCGGCAGAGGACGTCGTCTGGTTCCTCGGCCTCGTGGATCGTCTCGGCATCGAGGTGTGGCTCGACGGTGGCTGGGGTGTCGACGCACGCTTGGGGGAGCAGACACGGAGGCACCGTGATCTCGACGTCGTCGTCGAACAGCAGGACCTCAGGGCGCTTCGGGAGGCGCTCGCCGCCTCTGGCTTCGTGGATTCCCCGACGGAGGATCGAACCGACTGGAACTTCGTCCTCGTCGATCCGGAAGGCCGTCGCATCGACGTCCACGTCATCGTGATCGACGAGCACGGCAACGGCATCTACGGTCCGGCGGAGAACGGTATCTTCTACCCGGCGTCCGCGCTCACAGGCTCGGGCTCGGTTGGAGGTCGGCCGGTTCGCTGTCTTACCCCCGAGTACCAGGTGCAGTCGCACACCGGCTACGAGTTGGACGAGAACGACCTCAGCGACGTCATGGCGCTCCACGAACGCTTCGGCGTTCCCTTGTCCGAAGAGCAGCGGCGAGCTTCGGACAGGGGGTAGGCCGGCATCGCCGCGGGCGTCTCGTGGGTGGTTGCGGATCGGGGCTGGGCCGCTAGCTCCACCGACCCGCCGTGGGATCCCACGTGCCGCCGGCGGTGCCATCGAGGAGCGGGTCGAGGAATGGTGTCACGACGGCGAGTGCGGTGTCCAGGGTGAGGGCCGTCGTCAGCAGGGATCGTCGAGCTTCCGCCGCGTAGCCCCGCTCCCAGAGTTGACGATCGGGAACCGAGAAGGCGGTCGGAAGGTCGATGCTGCGTCGGTCGGCCTCCGACCGGAGCGCGGCGAGCTGCAGTGCCGCTTCGACGGTGGCTCGGGTGACGATGGCGACGAGGTCCACGAGATCCTTGTATCGGGTCGACGGGACACGTCCGGTGCCGTAGGTCTGCAGGATGGCGGACACCTTGTCGGCGATGTGATCGACGAGCGGATAGACGACGTAGCCGTGCTGTTCGATGTCCGGCATGGCGACGCGGGCGAGCGCCGGCACCCGCTCGGGCCAGCCGGTGAGACGGACCTCGGCTCCGACGAGGTCGACCCGGAAGCTGCACCACTGCGTCGCCCCGATCGAGGACGTGACCGGTAGACGGACACCAACAGCACCTGCGGTGAGCGTCTGTCTGGGTCCGATCTCGAACCGGAACCAGTCTCCGATGTCCTGTCGCGCCGCCTGACGCAGCTCGGCTTCGGCCACCTCCAAGGCGGCGGATCGGTAGAGGTCGACGTCGATCGTCGCGCGCACACCGAGATCACGGGCCAGGAGCGCGGTCGCGCCCTTCACGATCCAGCCGTCGTCGACGAGGTAGAGGCGCTCGAGCAGCCGGTCGTAGGCGATCTGCCGCTGAAGCTGCGGCAGCGACCAGCGACTGGTCTTCGCCATGGCACGCAGCTTGTCCGTCAAGGCACGGCGAAACGCGGTCGGGCTCCCGTACGACCGATCGCGGGCCATCAGCGGCTCCTGGTCGAAGGTGACGCCGATCGAGATCCGGTGTGCCGCATGGCATGGGCCGTCGTCTCGTTGATCCACTGTGCGGTGTCCGGATCGTCGACGACCTCGAGGAGCCAGCGGAGGAGTGCGAGGCCATCGCCCCGGCGGAGGCCGAAGCGAGCAGCGAGCGGGGCGAGGGAGTCGGCGAAGGCGCCCGGGTCGTCGCGGCCGCCTCTGATGGCGTCGACGATCACGGCGGCGACCGCCCCGGGGTCCTCGTGGTCTCCCAGGAGATCGGCGGCGATGCGGGACGGCCTGGTGACCGGAAGGCCGCGCAGCTCGATCCATTCATGCGCGGCGATGGGTCGCCGGTGGATCCGCACGTCGGCCCGTCGTGTCTGTCGTCTCGAGGGCAGCGTGAACTCGTGGATGTCCGCTGGGAGGTGCCCGAGCCCGTAGAGCGCTGCCGCGGAGCGGTGCGACACGACTCCCTGCTCTGGGGTGCGTTCCCATGCCGGGACGGCGGGGGCGAGTTGGAGCCAGGCGGCACGCAGCTCGGCATGATCCGGTAGGGGAGCCCCCGCCAGGTGATACACGCCGTGGGCGACCCGTTCGAGGATGGATCCGTCCGCGGCGAGCCGGTCGAACGTCGATCGCGGCACGCCGGCCTTCTCGGCCTGGGCGCGCGTGACCAGACCCCATTGGTCCTCGGCGAGTTCCGCGAGGCGGCGGACGGTGCTGGTTCGGGCCATAGCTGCATCATACCCCATAAATGGAGGAAAACGAAGTATCGATCTATACACACGTCTGCGATATCTATCGCCTATGGAGGTAAACGCAGTATCAGCAAAGGACGCCCTTCTCACGTCTCGATTCCGATGACCGCGGACGCGGCCTGAGTCGGCCGGGGACTCGCAAGCGACCGTTTTTGCCCCGCTTCGAGGGCGTCGGCAGCCTCCCGGTGCGCAAACAGGCGCCCGACCACGTCGTAGATGCGCCGGGTCGAGTCGTGGCAGAGCACATCAGCGTGGGGGTTCCATGCTTTGTTGTACGGTGCGACGTTCGCTCCCCGACGAATGCCCGAGCTGATCGCTCGTCTCGTCACCGAGGGTCCTTCACCAAAGCCGATCGACGCTGGTGTGTAGGTCGAGGCCGAGGCGACGGCATGAGCCGAACTCTGACTCCGGGCCGGCTGGTGATCCGTCGAGGTCGGGCCGCGCAGCGGAGCGCCTGCGCGGCTCGGGGGAGTGCGGTCCTCGAGATGTCGTGGATGCACACGAACAGGGCTCACCGGTCTGCCCAGCAGTCTGGCGGATCGGGGAGTGATGGAGGCCATCGATGTCGCGGATCTCGAATGTCGTGTGGTGTGTGGCGACGAGGATGGAGGCCGCCGCGCCGTCGCCGACCCACGCGATCGTGGCCATCACGTCCTCGAACGGGTGGCCCGGGTAGTTGAGGAGGCGGTAGACGCCCCGGCTGATCCGCTCGAGGTTGCCCGAGCGGACGTGGTGGGAGAGATAGCGGCGGTCGACTTCCAGTTCTTCTGCCTGGCTCGTGCTGGAATAGCCGAGCTGGGTATCGGCGAGGGAGTAGAGGCGGTCGAGGACCCGCCTCTCGGGCCTGAATGTCATAGTAACTATGACATTCAGGCCACACCGGCCTTTCCCGATCGACTCCGGGTCGCCTGATCCTCGAGGCTCAGCTGGGTCGCCGCCGTCGGCGATGACCCGGGGAGGCAGGCCCCAGCGTCGAACCTCCACGGGAGTCCGTGGAGAGTCCGCGGAAAGTCCGCGA
>JALSJV010000324.1 GCA_026989215.1 Acidimicrobiia bacterium
CCCGAGCCTGACCGATCTCCCCGAAGTCCCCGACATCGTCGACTGCTTCCGGAGGGTCGAGGATCTCCCGCAGGTGGTGGAGGAGGCGATCGCCGTGGGAGCCAAGGTGGTGTGGTTCCAGCTCGGGCTCCGTCACGAGGAGGCCGCTCGACGGGCCCGCGAGGCGGGTCTGGTCGTCGTCCAGGATCGCTGTCTCAAGATCGAGCATGCTCGGTTCGCCGGCGGGCTTCACCTGGCGGGCTTCGACACCGGGGTGATCTCGTCGCGCCGCCGCCGACCGGTCTGAACGCCCCCCCAGGGACCCACGGGGCATCGTCGGAGTCGATGCTCGAGGAGCCGTACCCGCGTCGGGTCACCGTGTTCGTCGACCACGACGTCCGCGGAGAGCTCGCGGGTCGATGCGTCCTCACCGGGGTTCCGACCGATCGGACGGTCCGGCAGCGGACCAGGGTGGACGGTCCGTCACCGATCTGGCTCCTGGCGCTCGCCCGGGGGCCGGTCGGGCTGGTGGTGCTCCTCGTCGCGCTCCTGAGTCGGCGAGGCGGGTTCCTCTCAGGGTGCCTCCCCGTCTCCGAGGAGGCCTACGCGCGATATCGACGTGCCCGGCGGGCGGCCCTGGGGTCGTGGGCCATCGGGAGCGCGCTCGTGCTCCTCTGGATGGTCGGCTCCGGCCCGGTCTGGACCGTTCCGGGAGCGGTGGGGGCCGTGATGATCGTCGGCGGCGTCGTCGCCGGGGTCGCGCTCGAGCGGCGTTGGCCGCGGCTGGAGCTGGATGCGAGCAGGCGCTGGCCGACCATCTCCCGTGCCCATCCCGACTTCGTGGCCGCCGTCCGGGCTCAGGCGGTCCCGGAGGGGGATCGACGAGCCTGAGGGGCCTGCGGGGACGGCGACCACGCCCCCGAGCAGGACGCCCACCAGGGGCAGCGCCACCCCGAAGACGTTGAGGCCGTCCTCGTCGACGATGCCGAACCTGGCCAGGAGCCCGAGCCCGGCGGTGGTGAGCACGATCGCCAGGAGGGGTTGGAGGGGCGGGGGAGCCGGTCGGGGATCGGAGCGGGGCCGCTCGAACCGTCCGAACAGGGCGAGGAGCGGGATCGTGGCGACGCCGGCCGCCGCGAACCAGATCGGCCGGGTCGCCCACCAGCGTGGGGTCGTCGGCACGGGACCGAGACCGAGTCCGTCGAGGGCCGTCGCCGTGAGTGCCACGAGGGCGACGGCGGCGGTCAGATGCCAGAGGTAGAGGGTCATGATCGATCCGCTCACCAGCACCGTCCCCACCCAGGGGCCTCGGCGGCGGAGCCACCGTCGGACGGGTCGTTCTGCGGCGAGGACGAGCCCGATCTGGAAGACCGCCAAGGCGACGAGGGTCACCCGAGGTGGGTTCGAGTTGGTGACGCCACCCCCGTCGAGACCCACCATCGCCACGGGATACGGACCGACGGCGACGAGGATCCACGTGGTCAGGAGGCCGCCGAGGGCGAACGCCGGGGCACGGCCGGTGAGGCGACCCTCCGCCCAGGCGAAGCCGAGCTGGTGCACCGTCCCCCACACGAAGAGATAGTTGGACCACTGCAGGGGGACCGCCACCCCGGTGAGGGTCAGGAGGTCCACCGCCCCGGCGGCGGCGGCGCCCGCCACCACCGACCACCATCCCCATCGTTCCCAGGCGCCCAGCGTCGCCGGAGCGACGGCGACGATCACGACGTAGGCCGCCAGGAACCAGACCGGAACGAGGGCGGCGCGGGACGCCACCTGGAGGAGGCGGGGCTCGACGCCCATCCACCACGAGACCTGTCCGATCGCCGCCCACACCGCCAGGAGGGGCAGGACGGGGAGGAGGAGACGCCGCAGCCGTTCCCGCAGCCAGGCTCCGTAGGGGATGTGACGCCGACGCGCCGATCGCCACGAGGCGAGGTTGGCGAACCCTCCCACGAAGAAGAAGATCGGCATGACCTGGAGAAGCCAGGTCACCCAGGCGGCTCGGGGGACCAGGCCCAAGAGGTTCTCGGCTCGGAGCCCGGATCCGTCGGTCCAGACCGCGACCATGAGCCAGTGGCCGAGCACGACCACCAGGATCGAGACGACGCGGAGGAAGTCGACGTACCGGTTCCGTTCGGGTGGGGTGCGATCGGCCAGGGAGATCGCTCGACGGAGGAGTGGGGGGATTCGCATGGTTCCATCCTGGGGGGCCGCCACCGGCCCGTCGATGGGGGAGGCCCCGGATCCCCGCCTCGGGGACCCGTCGGGGGTTCCCGGCGGTGACGTCTGGAAAAAAATCCGGAGAATGGGTGACAACCTTGACCTGGGGCGTCTACGATCCCGACGACAAATTGTCGGTGCTGGAGAGGGACATGGGAAGCGACGGACGGCGCGACATCGTCGCGACGGGCGTGTTGTGGGCCATCCTCACCGCTCTGGGTGAGTGGGCCGTTCTGGGAACGAACATGCTGCCGACCCTGGCCAGTCGCCAGGGCGAGGAGGTGGACGGGGCGTTCCGACTCCTCATGATCTACTCGGTCCCCGTCATGGCGCTCGTCCTGGCGGTGCTGTTCTACAGCGTGGCCCGGTGGCGTGTGGAGACCCCCGAGGAGGACGGTCCGCCGATCGCCGACCACAAGGGGTTCTCCCGGGGATGGTTCATCGTCTCGTCGGCGTTGGCGTTGCTGCTGTTCATCCATCCGGGTCTCACCGGGCTGCTGGCGCTGGCCGAGGAGGCCGAGGCCGAGCCCGACCTGGTGGTCGAGCTCACCGCCGTCCAGTGGCACTGGGACGTGAGCTTCCCCGAGCACGGGGTGACGATGGAGAACCCACCCGAGCTGGTGCTGCCGGTGGGCGCCACCATCCGCTTCGACCTGACCTCGACCGACGTCATCCACGCCTTCTGGGTCCCGGCCTTCCGGCTCAAGCAAGACGCCATCCCCGGGCAGACGAACTCGGTCACGATCACCCCGACCGAGGTCGGTTCCTACGGCGAGGACGACGCCTTCCGGCTCCAGTGCGCCGAGCTCTGCGGCACGGGCCACGCCCGCATGTTCCTCCCCGTCCGGGTGGTGGAGCAGGCGGAGTTCCAGCAGTGGCTCTCCGGAGCCGGGATGGGGCCGATGGAAGGCATGGAGGGCATGGACATGGGCGAAGGAGACGACATGGGCGAAGGGGGCGACGGCATGGACATGTCCGGCGACGGTGACGGCATGAAGATGGGTGACGAGGGCTGAGGGAGGACGAGATGGCAACGACGATCAGTGGGACCGGCGCCCCCACCATCGGGAGCCGAGGCCTGCCCTTCGCATTCCGAGGGCTGCTGTGGGGAGCCGTCGGCTTCCTCCTCGGGGCGCTTCTCACCGCTGCGATCCGTGTCCTCCTCGGCTATCCGGCCTTCGCCCTCGAGCCGGTGGTCGTGGTCGGCTACGTGTTCGGTCTCTCGGGCTGGTTCCTCGGCGTCGGCGTCTGGGAGACCTGGGCCAAAGGATGGCTCGGACGGGAGACGGCGGTCTACAAGCCGGAGGGATGGCGCCGTTACTTCGGGTTCAACATGGACCACAAGGTCATCGGGATCCAGTACGGCGTCACCTTCATCGCCCTGTTCCTCATCGCCGGGCTGCTCGCCATGTTCATGCGGGCCGAGCTCATGGAGACGGGGCGGACGATCTTCGGGCCTGCCGGGTACAACCGGGTGATGAGCCTCCACGGGTTGATGATGGTGCTCGTCGCCGTGACCGCGGTGCCGGGGGCGTTCGGGAACTACATCATGCCGCTGCAGCTCGGCGCCGAGGACATGGCGTTCCCACGCCTGAACGCCCTCAGCTACTGGTTCTGGCCGCCGGTGGCGATCCTGCTGCTCGCCAGCCAGTTCGTGGGCGGATGGGACACGGGATGGACCGGATACGTGCCTCTGGCGGTGGTGAACCGCCCCGGCCAGCTCTTCTACGCCCTCGCCTTCATCACCGCCGGCCTGTCTTCGGTCGTCGCCGCGGTGAACTTCGTCACCACGGTGGTCAAGATGCGGGCTCCGGGCATGACCTGGCGCCGGGTCCCGATCTTCACCTGGTCGATCCTCCTCACCGGCATCCTCAGCCTGCTCTTCACCCAGGCGGTGGCGGTGGCGCTGACGATGACCATCCTCGATCGAATCTTCGGCGGTGCCTTCTTCGATCCGGTGATGGGCGGGCTCCCGGTGCTGTACCAGCACATCTTCTGGTTCTACTCGCACCCGGCGGTGTACGTGATGGTGCTGCCCAGCCTCGGGGTGCTCCTCGAGATCCTTCCACCCTTCAGCCGCAAGCCGCTCTTCGGCTACAAGTGGGCGGTGGGCGGCATCATCGGGATCAGCGCCCTCAGCGCCACGGTCTGGGCCCACCACATGTTCACGACCGACATCGGGCTGGAGTCGAAGATCGGATTCATGCTCACGACCGAGGCGATCTCGGTGCCGACGGGACTGATCTTCCTGTCCGCGGTCGGGACCATCTGGCGAGGGCGCCTGTGGTTGAAGACCCCGATGCTCTTCGCCCTCGCCATCGTCTTCAACTTCCTCATCGGCGGGGTGACCGGGGTGTTCCTCTCCGACGTCCCCGCCGACGTCACCCTGCAGGACACCTTCTGGGTGGTGGCCCACTTCCACTACACGATCGTGGGAGCAGGGATCTTCGGTCTGTTCGCCGGGATCTACTACTGGTTCCCCAAGATGACGGGTCGGATGCTGGACGAGCGCCTGGGGAAGATCCACTTCTGGATGATGTTCCTCGGGTTCAACCTGACGTTCCTCCCCATGTTCTGGCTGGGTCTCAACGGCATGAACCGCCGGATCGCCGACTACCAGCCGTCGCTCGAAGGGGTCAACACCTTCGTCTCCCTGGCCGGCTTCTTCCTCGGCGCGAGCTTCCTCTTCTTCCTCTGGAACGCCATCGTCTCGTGGAGGAAAGGCGAGCCGGCGGGCGACAACCCGTGGGGCTCCCGCACCCTGGAATGGCAGACCACGTCGCCACCGCCGGAGCTGAACTTCGACGGCGAACCCGAGGTGACCGGCGACCCCTACGGATACGGGACCGATGGACCGGCACACGCCGTCGTCCACACCGAGACGGGAGGTGACGAGTGACCGCCCACGCCCACGCCCACCCTGGCTACCGCGAGCTGCACCGGTACGGCCTGTGGCTGTTCATCGCCTCCGAGGCGTTCCTGTTCGCGGTGTTGCTGGCCGTCCGGTTCTTCTTCACGGGACTGGAGAAGCCCGAAGCCCTCAACATCCCGCTGGGCATCGTCCTCACCGTGATCCTGGTGTCTTCCAGCTTCACGCTCCACCGCGGCGAGAAGGCAGCGGCGGCAGGCGACCAGGCGGGGCTCCGTCTGGGTCTCCTGCTGACGATGGGCCTCGGGGTCGTCTTCCTCGTCATCGTGGGATTCGAATGGGCGGCGGGTTTCGCCGAGTTCCCGGCCTCGACCCCGTACGGGGCGGTGTTCTACCTCATCACCGGGACCCACGCTCTGCATCTGTTGAGCGGTCTGCTCGTCCTCTATTCGCTCTACCTCCAGGACAAGCGGGGGGTCCTGGACGAGGCCAACCGGTGGAAACTCGAGGCGGGTGCCCTCTACTGGCATTTCATCGATGTGATCTGGCTGTCGGTCTTCACGACGCTGTATGTGCTCTGAGGAGATGAGGATGAGAGCTCCTTCCCGATCCAGACGGTGGACGATCGTGGCGGCGACGTTCGCGCTCGTCCTGGCCGCGTGCGGCGGCGCGGTGGAACCCAACGAGGTGGGCGAGATCGAGTTCGTCCTCACCGACAACACGATCAGCCCGTCCGTGGTGAAGGTGAAGGCCGGCCAGAAGGTGCGGTTCGTCATCCGCAATGAAGGCCGTCATCCGCATGAGTTCATGATCGGCCGGGAACCCCACCCCGGGACCGACTACCTGCAGGGCGAGCCGGTGTATGAGCCCTTCGAGGTCGACTTCTTCGAAGGGTTGGAGGTATCGGTGACGGGTGGAATGCCGATGAACTTCGAGGGGATGGAAGACATGGGGATGGGTGAAGAGGGAATGGAGATGGGGGAGATGGCCGAGGAGCCCCACGGCGGGGCGATGGTGATGCTCCAACCCCGTGCTCCCGGCGCCGCCGAGCCCGGGGAGACCTCCGTCATCGAGTTCACCATCCCCGAAGACCGGGTCGGGGTGTGGGAGATCGGCTGCTTCCAGGAGGCGGGCCAGCACTTCGACGACGGGATGCGGGCGACCCTCATCGTCGAGGCCTGACCGCCGGTTCCCGACGGAACCGGGAGCCGGTGCGGTAAGGTCGGGGCAGCATGGCGCGGCCTGCGACGATCGAGAGCGCGGTGATGGAGCTTCTCTGGGGAGCGGGTGGGTCGTGGCTCACGCCTGCTGAGGTACGAGCTCGCCTCCGCCAAGATCTGGCACCTACCACGGTCGGGACCGTGATGACCAGGCTGTGGAGGAAAGGGCGGCTTCGGAGGCGGCGTCGTGGCAACGGTTACGAATACCAACCGACCCAGGGTCGCGAGGAGTACGCGGCGAGACGAATGTCGGAGATCCTCGAAGTGGCCGAGGACCGCACCGTCGCCCTTCATCGGTTCCTCGACCTCCTTCCAGAGAACGAACGTGAAGATCTGAAGGAACTCCTGGAGGGGGAGTGAACACCCTCCGGTTGCTGGTCGCGCTCGGCCTCTTGTTCTGGCCCGCTCTGACGTGGGCGATCGTCGGCAGGTCCCGTCGTCCGGGCCTTTGGTCACGTCTGATCCTCGTCTCTCTGGTTGCAGGTACGGTGCTGCTACTGATCGCCCTCGGACATGAGGTGCTGCCTGGAGGGCTGGCCATCACCGGTGACGGACGTGCCGCCGAGCGATGTCTGGAGATCGGTGGTCATGTTGTCGCAGGGTTGCCCGGTGGCACCTGGTTCGCCGCCGGATTGTGGGGAGCTGTCGTGGCCGGAGGGATGCGAGGGTTGTTCGGAACCTATCGGGGGTGGCGAGTCCTGCGCGTGGAGTCGACGGTGGGAACCCACCTCGCCCTCGCTGCGGGCGAACTCGTGGTGTTGCCCACCCCGCGACCCCTGGCCTTCGGTGTTCCCGGTACGCCGAGACAGGTCATCCTCTCGGAGTCGGTGGTGGAACGACTGCATCCGGTCCAGCTCGACGGCCTCGTTCGCCACGAAACCGCCCATCTGGAGCTCGGGCACCATCGCTTTCTCCTCGTTGCGGCCGCCGTGGAAGGCGCCCTGGGCTGGATCCGACCGATACGGCGGAGCGTCGCGGCGCTGCGCCTGTCGCTCGAACGGTGGGCCGACGAAGAAGCCGCCGGGGGCTCCCCGCAACGCCGTGAGGCGATCAGAGGAGCGATGTTGGCGCTCGGAGGAGATCACGGACACCGATGGCGCGACGCCGAGATGGTCGCCCCTCGCTTGCTGGCGCTGTCGTCCACGCGGCCACTCGGCAGCACCGATGTCGCCTGGTGGCTTGCCCTCGGAGTGGGCATCGCCGTGACCTTCGCCGCGCTCACCGGATCCCTCTGGGTGCATCTGGCCCGTCTGGCCGCTGCCGCCGGTTGACCACCGGCGCCGCGGACGAGGCCCTACGATCCGGCCTGTGATGACCCAGGCCCCGAGTTCCGCCGAAGGTGAGCGGAACCCATGAGCGCAGAGATCGGGGGATCGCGGGTCGCGAGCCGGGTCGGTCGGTTCTTCGGTTCGGGTGGTGTCCCCGCCCTCATGGTGCTCGGCGGAGTCGTGGGGGTCGTGGCCGGGTTGGGGGCGGTCGCCCTCATCCTGGCGATCCAGGGGGTGGCGGCCCTCGTCGAGGCGCTCGGTCCGGGCCTGGGCCGGTACTGGATCGTGGTGGTGATTCCCCTCGCCCTGTGGCTCTCCTGGCAGCTCACCGTGCGTTTCGCCCCCGAGGTCGCAGGTCACGGTGTTCCGCACATCTTGGAGGCGGTGACGGTGCGGGGAGGGGCCATCAGACCGCGGGTCGCTCCCTTGAAGGTGGTGGCCACCGGCATCACGATCGGTGCGGGGGGATCCGCCGGCCGGGAGGGCGCGATCGCCCAGATCGGGGCGGCGACCGGCTCGTGGATCGCTCGGCGGACCGGCCTCGGGGAGAACGACGTGGCGGTGCTCGTGGCGGCGGGAGCCGGGGCCGGGATCAGCGCCACCTTCAACGCTCCCATCGCCGGGATGTTCTTCGCCCTCGAGGTCATCCTGCGGAGCTTCTCGGTCCGTCACCTGCAGGCGGTCCTCGTCTCCTCGGTGGCGGGGGCGGTGGTGTCGCATCGGCTGCTCGGGGAGGAGCTCACGTTCCGAGTCCCTCCCTACGACCTTCGGGAGCCCCGGGAGCTCGTGCTGTACGTGTTGTTGGGGTTCGCCACCGCCGGGGCCGCCTGGATGTTCCTCCGGCTCCTCGACTGGTGGGATCCGGGCCCGAGACGACTGTCGGGGGCGATCCGTCCCTTGGCGGCGGGCCTGGTGGTCGCCATCCTGGGTCTGGGTTGGCCCGACGTCCTCGGTACCGGCCAGGAGTTCATCGGCCGGGTCCTCCGGGAGGAGGTCGTCGAGGCCTGGTGGGTGTTCGGGCTCCTGGCCCTGCTGAAGGCGGCGGCGACGTCGTTCACCCTTGGAGGCAAGGGCTCCGGGGGCATCTTCATGCCGAGCCTGTTCATGGGGGCCACGGTCGGTTCGGGGTTCGCCCGGCTGCTGGCACCGGTCTGGACCGCGTCGTCGCTCAATCCCGGTGCGTTCGGTCTGGTGGGGATGGCGGCCACCTTCGCCGGCGTGGCCCGAGCGCCCCTCACGTCGGTGTTGATCGTCTTCGAGGTGACGGGGGATTACGGCCTGGTGCTCCCCCTCATGATCGCCACCTCGATCAGCACCTACGTGGCGGCCCGCCTCCATCCCGACTCGGCGTACACCGCGCCCCTCGCCAAAAAGGGCATCCATCCCACCCGCACCGGCGACGTCGACGTCCTCGACACGATCACGGTCGGTGAGGTGACGACCCGTGCTCCGGTCGTCGTGCAGCCCGAGCTCAGCCTCGAACAGTTGGAGGCGATCCTCGGAGAGCATCGGCTCCACGGCGTCCCGGTGGTCGATGCGGAGGGACGTCTGATCGGGGTCGTCACCGTCACCGACATCCTCCGGGCGGGCGGACCGTCGCCGGAGGTCACCGTCCGGGATGCCATGACCCCCGACCCGGCCACCGTGACCACGGAGACGCCGGTGTCCGAGGCGTTGGAGCGGATGGCCTCGCTCGGTGTGGGCCGCCTCCCCGTCGTCGATGCTCGCGATCCCAGGCGGCTCGTCGCCGTCTTCCGGCGGGAAGATGCCGTCTACGCCTACCACCAGGCCCTGAGCGCATCGGCACGTCTGCGTCATCCCCGGTACCGGGCGGACATCCCGACCACCTCCGACGCCGAGTTCTTCGAGTTCGAGATCCCGAACGGTTCCCCTGCCGCCGGACGCAAGATCAGCGAGTTCGCCTGGCCGGAGGGCTGTCTGCTGGTCTCGGTCCATCGTGGGGACCGGGTGTTCATCGCCCGCGGCGACCTGCGGCTTCAGGTAGGCGACGCCGTGACCGCCTTCGGGGGTTCGGGAGCCCGACGGCGGGTTCTGGAACGGGTACGACCGCACCGGGGGACGGAGACCGTGGCCGACTCAGGAGGGGAGGCCGCCACCTGAGATCCGATCGAGGATCCACGCCAGGATGAACGCCTCCTCTCGCCAGGCCTCGTAGCGACCCGACGGGCCCGCATGCCCGGCTCCCATCTCGGTCTTGAGGAGGAGGTGGTCGTGGGGTCGCGACCAGACGGTGCGGAGCTTCGCCACCCACTTCGCGGGCTCCCAGTACTGCACCCGGGGGTCGTGGAGCCCGGCGGTGGCGAGGATCGCCGGGTAGGGGCGTTCGGCGACGTTCTCGTAGGGCGCGTAGGCCCGCATCCAACGGTACTGCTCGGGGTCTCGGGGGTTGCCCCACTCTTCCCATTCGATGACGGTGAGGGGGAGGGACTCGTCGAGCATCGTGTTGATGACGTCGACGAAGGGCACCTGGGCGACGAGGGCGGCGAACCCTTCGGGGTGTTGGTTGGCGACCGCACCGATGAGGAGGCCACCGGCCGACCCGCCACGACCGGCGAGCCGATCCGGGCTGGTGACGCCCGTCTCGCACAGGTGGGTGGCGCAGGCTGCGAAGTCGTCGAAGGTGTGCTGCTTGTGCTCCATCTTCCCGTCCTCGTACCACCGCCTCCCCATCTCGCCGCCGCCTCGCACATGGGCGATGGCGAAGGCCACGCCGCGGTCGAGGAGGGAGAGGCGCGGGATCGAGAACCACGGGTCGAGGGAGCTCTCGTACGCCCCGTACCCGTAGAGCACCGTCGGACCCGGAGCGGGCCGGTCCTTCCGCATGACGAGGGAGATGGGGACCCGAGTGCCGTCGACCGAACGGGCCCAACGCCGCTCCTGGACGTAGTCGGAGGGGTCGTAGCCTCCGAGGACGGGGGTCTCCTTCACGACGGTTCGCTCGCCGGTCTGAAGGTCGACGTCGACGATCCGTGCCGGCGTCACCAGCGATTCGAAACGGAGTCGCAGCACCGAGGTGTCGTACTCGAGGTTGCGCTCGGGGCCGACGGTGTAGAGGGGCTCGTCGAAGGTCAGAGGCTCGAGGTCCTCCTCGCCGAGGGTCCAGACGGCGGTGAGCCCCGAGTCCCGGCCGAACACGACGGTGTGGCGCGCCAGCGGCAGCAGGCCGACGAGGCGTCGTCCGGGGCGGTGGGGCACGATCTCACGGGCCGCGTCGGGATCGTCGACGGGGATCTCCACCACCTTCCCGTCGGGCGCGTCGCGGTCGGTGATCACCAGGAACCTTCCCTCGCGGTGCTCTGCGACGTACCGGACGCCCGGCTCGCGGGGTAGGATCGGGACGAGGTCGCCGAGGGGACGGTCCGTGGGCAGGTACCGAACTTCGCTGGTGGTGTGGCTGCCGAGCTCGACGAGGAGATATCGGCGGTCCTGGGAGGTCGCCACACTCAGGAAGAACCGTTCGTCGTCCTCGGTGTAGACCACCACGTCCTCGGCGGGGTCGGTCCCCAGTTCGTGGCGCCACAGCCGATGAGGTCGGTGGGCGGCGTCGGTGGTGACGTAGAAGAAGAACCGGTCGTCGGCCGACCACGCCGCCGAGTAGGTGGTGTTGGGGATCTCGACCGGGAGGTCCCGGCCGGTGGTGAGGTCCCGGAAGCGCATCGTGTAGTGCTCCGAGCCGTCGAAGTCCACCGAGTAGGCGGCGAAGGTCTGTCCCGTCGAGATCGCCAGCACGCCGATCCGACAGAACTCGTGGTCGGCGGCGACCTCGTTGACGTCCAGGATGACCTGTTCGGGTCCGTCGGGTCGATCGGCCCGCCGGGCGAAGATCGGGTACTGGAGGCCTTCGACCGTTCGGGTGAGATACCACCAGGAACCTCGCCGCGCCGGGGCCGAGAGGTCGGTCTCCTGGGTGCGGGTCTTGATCTCGTCGAAGATGCGTCGCCGCAGGTCGTCGAGATGGGCGGTGGCCTCGGCGGTGAACTCGTTCTCCGCCGTCAGGTACGCCACCACCCGAGGGTCGTCGCGGTTCCGCAGCCACGCGAAGGGATCGACGACGGTCTCGCCGTGGAGGGTGCGCGGGGTGGGGATCTGTTCGGCCTGTGGAGGTTGCACGCCGGGGAAGGGTAGGCGAGGTCGGGGGACGCTAGCGTCGGGGTGTGCCGTTCATACCCCGTGAGATCACGATCGTCTGCACCGACGCCGAGGAGTCGCTGTGGTTCTACGAGACCGTGCTCGGGGCGGAGGTCGTCGCGTTGGACGGCATCGCCTATCGGCTCCTGCTCGGCGACCAGACGATCGTGCTGCTCCCCATCGCCGAGGAGCCGGGCCCCGACGGCGTCTACGGGTCCTGCGCGGAGATGACCCTCGCCTTGGTCGTCGAAGACATCGAGGCCGCTCACACCTACCTGGTCGCCCACGGAGTGGCGGTCGTGACCGAGTGGGAACCGGGGGAGCGCTCCTTCGTGATCCGCGACCCCGACGGGGTGGCCTTCGAGGTGGTCGAAGGTCCCGCGTCGAACGAGGGGTGAGCAGGGCCGATCATTCCAGGTTCAGGTAGATCTGTTTCAGTTCTTGGAAGGCCCGCAGGCCGTATCGGCCGAGCTCCCGACCGACCCCCGACGCCTTGAACCCGCCCCAGGGGGCCTCGACGGGCGCCGGTTGGCTGTCGTTCACCCACACCACCCCGGCTCGGATCGCCCGGGAGACCCGGACCGCCCGCTTCACGTCCGTGGTCCAGACGGCCGCCGCCAGACCGTAGGGGGTGTCGTTGGCGATGGCGATCGCCTCGTCCTCGTCGCCGAAGGGGATCACGGCCATCACCGGGCCGAAGATCTCTTCGCGGGCGATCCGCATGGTGTTGTCGACGTCGGCGAAGATGACCGGAGGGAAGAAGAACCCGTTGGCCAGCTTCGGGTCGGTCGGCACCGTCCCCATGTGGGCGAGGCGGGCTCCATCGGCCCGGCCGTGCTCCAGGTAGGAGTTCACCTTCGCCCGATGCTCGGCGGAGATCAGGGGCCCCATCGTCGTCTCCGGGTCGGCGGGGTGTCCGAGGCGAAGCTCGGCGGCCTGGGCGCAGAGGGCCTCGACCGCGGTGTCGTAGATCGTCTGCTCGACCAGCACTCGGCTCCCGGCCGAACAGACCTGGCCCTGGTGGAAGAAGACCCCGAGGGCGGACCCTTCGATGGCGGCCTCGAAGTCGGCGTCGGCGAAGACGAGGTTCGGTGACTTGCCCCCCAGCTCGAGGGTGGTCCGTTTGAAGGTCTCGGCGGCGACCCGGCCGATGACCCGACCCACGGCCTCCGAGCCGGTGAAGGAGACCGCGTCCACCCTGGGGTCCTCGACGAGGGGGGCTCCCGCTTCGGGCCCGAATCCCGTGAGGACGTTCAGGACCCCGTCGGGGAGCCCCTCCTCGGCGGCGATCCTCGCCAGCTCCAGCGCCGAGAGGGGTGTCTGCTCGGCGGGTTTGAGGATGGCGGTGCAGCCGGCGGCCAACGCCGGAGCCACCTTCTGGGCCGCCATGAGGAGCGGGAAGTTCCAGGGGGTGATGAGGGCGGCCACCCCGACGGGTTCGGGGACGACGAGGGACATGGCGTCGGGTCCCGGAGGTGGGACCTCGCCGCCTTCGGAGGTGGCGAGCCCCGCGTAGTGGTCGAACATCTCCGCCGCCTCCTCGACGTCTTCCCGGGCGTCGGCGAGGAGCTTGCCGGCGTCGCGGCTCTCCAGGCGTGCCAGCTCGTCGGCCTCGGTGTGCAACCGGTGGGCGATCCGGCGCAGGAGCGCCGCCCGTTCCCGAGGCGGTACGGCCGACCACCGTCCCTCGTCGAAGGCTCGGCGGGCGGCGGCGATCGCCCGATCGGCGTCGCCCGCGCGAGCCCGGGCGACCCTGGCGATCTCCTCACCGGTGGCCGGATCGATCGTGGCGAAGGTCTCGCCGTCCTGCGCCTCCACCCATGCGCCGTCGATGTACAGTCGTTGGTCGTCCATGTCGTCGCCTCCTGAACGAGGGAATGTAGACGCCCTCTAGCCTGCTGGACGTGTCCATCATCTGCTACGGCAGCGTCAATCCCGACCTCGTCCATCGGCTCGACCGCCTTCCCGCACCCGGCGACGACGTCCGATCCCGGAGCTGGGCCTGGTGTTACGGCGGGAAGGCGGCGAACGCCGCCGCCGCCCTGGCGGCGTGGCACGCCGACCCCTTGCTGCTGGGTCTCGTCGTGGGTGCCGACCCCCTCGGGGAGGTTCTCGTCGGCGCGCTGGAGGCAGCCGGAGTCGATCCGGGGTGGTTGGAGCGGGATCCCGGAACCGAGACCCGGCACTGTGTGGTGCTGGTCGCCGAGGGTGGGCAGCGCACCATCGTCGGCACCGGCTATCAGGATGCCCGGTGGCAGCAGGTGCCCGCCGCTGCCTGGCACCGGGCCGACGCGGTGCTGCTCGACGGTCTCGGTGGCTCCGCCGCGGAGGCGGTGGCCGAGGGCGCCCGGGAGCGGGGGATCCCCGTGGTCTGGCTCGACGCCGACCCGGGCGCGGTGGCCCCCGGTGAGCTCGTCGCCTGGTCCCGGCACGAGCACACCATCGCCGAGGCCGAGGGGCTCGCCGAGCTCGGAGCGCGGGTGCTGCTCACCGCCGGCGCCGATCCGGTTCGGGTCTGGTGGGACGGGGCACGGCTCGAGGTCACCCCGCCCCGTGTGGACGCGACGGACACCACCGGCTCCGGGGACGTGGTGGCGGCGGCCTGCGCCCACGGGATCGTCCTCGGTTGGGAGCCCGAACGGCTGGTTCGCTGGGCGGTCTCCGCCGGCGCCGCCCTCTGCGTCGGTGGTCGGGAGGCCGGGATGCCGACGGCGGACGAGGTGGAGGCGCTGTACGGTGCTCGCTGAGCGTCAGCTCACCGCTCCTTCGGCGATCACCCGGCGATACCACACGGCGGAGTCCTTCCAGGTGCGGGTCTGATCGGTGAAGTCCACGTGGATGATCCCGAACCGTCTCGAGTAGCCGAATCCCCACTCGAAGTTGTCGAGGAGCGACCAGACGAGATACCCCTCGAGGGGCACACCTTCGGAGAGGGCCCGGTGGGCGGCCAGCAGGTGACCCCGGAGGAAGGCGACCCGATCGGGGTCGACGACTCGTCCCCCTTCGGGCGAGGGGTCGGGGAAGGCGGCGCCGTTCTCGGTCACGACGTAGGCGGGGAAGTGGTAGTCGCAGTCGAGGCGACGGAGGAGGTCGTAGAGTCCCGGCGGGTACACCTCCCAGTCCATCTCGGTGAAGATGGGGCCGGGGCGAATGCGGGGTGGCGGACGGTCGGCGTCGTGGACCGACGGCGACGCGACGACCTGACGCCGGTAGTAGTTCACCCCGAGCCGGTCGATCGGCGTGGCGATCGTCTCCAGATCTCCGGGCCGGACCTCGGCCCGATCCCAGGTGAGGAACTCGACGCCCTCCTCGGGATACCCGCGACCTGCGATGGGATCCAGGTACCAGCGGTTCATGAGCACATCCTGCAGCCGCGCCTCGGCGACGTCGGCCGGGTGCAGGGACGCCGGTTGCATCGGATCGAGGTTGAGCACGATCCCCACTCGGGCGTCCCGAACGACGGCGCGGATCGCCTCGGTGGCGAGACCGTGGGCCAGGAGCAGGTGGTGGGCGACGGCGGGGCCGACGTCGGGCTCGACCCGTCCCGGGGCGTGGATGCCGAGGACGTATCCGAGCTGGGTGACCACCCACGGCTCGTTGATCGTGAACCAGTCCCGCACCCGGTCGCCGAGGCGGTCGGCGACGATCGCCGTGTACTCGGCGAAGGCGTGGGCGGTCGATCTGCGGGCCCAACCCCCGCCGTCCTCCAGCACCTGGGGCAGATCCCAGTGGTAGAGGGTCGGGAGGGGGCGGATGCCCGCCTCGAGGAGGGCGTCGACGAGCCGGTCGTAGAAGTCGAGGCCCCTCCTGTTCACCGCTCCCCGGCCCTCGGGCAGGACCCGGGGCCAGGCGATCGAGAACCGATAGGCACCCACCCCCAGCTCGACCATCAGGGCGACGTCCTCACGCCACCGGTGGTAGTGGTCACAGGCCACGTCGCCGGTGTCGCCTCCCAGGACCTTCCCCGGGGTGTGGGAGAAGCGATCCCAGATGCTCTCGCCGCGCCCGTCTTCGGTGGTCGCTCCTTCGATCTGATAGGCGGAGGTGGCGACCCCCCACCAGAAGCCCTCGGGAACGCGCGCGGTCACGCCCCCACGGTACCGAGACGCGGCGCCCGGTGGGCCGCCGTCAGCCTTCGACGATCAGCGTGCCGACCATCTGGGTCGGGTGCACCGCACAGATGAAGTCGTAGGTGCCCGGCTCGTCGATGGTGAAGCTGAGGGTCTGGGTCACCGGTCCCGGCGCGACCTCGGTGGCGATCGGGCCCGAAGGTCCCGAGATCCGCAGGTTGTGGGGGATCCCCTGATCCTTGTTCACGAAGGTGATGGTCACGGGCACGCCGGCCGGAACCCGGAGCTCGGTGACGTCGAAGGCGACCCGTTCGCCGACGACGGTGAGTTCGACGGGTCCTTCGGCCCCGTCTCCGGCGGCGGGTGCCTCCGTGGCCGGGGGCGCGGTCGTGGTCTCGGGGGCCGTCTCGCCGCCGCCGCAGGCGGCGACCACCAAGGCGAGGGCGCCGATGAAGGCGGTGTACCGTCGCATCGCTCCTCCTGTTCGCGATGCCGCAGATTCTTCCACCGATCCGAACTTGTGCCTCGTCGAGCCGTCCGTCCGCCCCGTCGAGACGGGCCGCGGTGGCGGGGACCCGTAGCCGCGGATGGTCGGGGTTCCGATAGTCTCGGCGTCTGGCACGCTCACCGAGTCGTTGTCGACGACGGAGGAACAGCGGATGTCGACCACGGAACCGTCCGGCGATGCACCCCGGCTGCCCGAATGGCTGATCGGCCTCGGGATCGCGGTGGTGGTCGTCGCCGCCCTCCTCGTCGGGTTCGACGCCCTCGGAGGGGGAGACGATCCCAGCTTCGAGATCGACGAAACGGACGTCGTGTCCTCGTCGCCGACCGCCGACCTCGCCTTCACCCTGTTCGACGGCACCGAGACGACCCTCGGCGCGTTCCTCGGCAAGCCCGTCGTCATCAACTTCTGGGCCTCATGGTGCCCGGCATGCGTGGCCGAGATGCCCGATCTCGCCCGGGTCGAGGCGGAGGTTCGGGACCGGGTGACCTTCATCGGGCTCGACCTGCAGGACCCCGACCGGGCCGCCGCCGAGGCCATGGCGGCGGAGACGGGGGTCGAGTACCTGCTCGGCGAAGATCCCGACGGCTCCATCTACGCCTTCTTCGGCGGGATCGGGATGCCGACGACCGTGTTCATCGACGCGCAGGGGAACGTGCTCGAGGTCCACTCCGGGACGATCTTCGCCGACGACCTGAGGGCGAAGATCGAGGAGCTGTTCGGGGCGTGAAGGCGTCGGAGGTCGACCAGCGGGTGGGGTTCGTCTGGACGGAGGCGCCCGGCTCGGTCCGAGCCCTTCTGCTCGTCGCCGGAAGCCAGCTCCTCGCGCTCACCCTCTGGTTCTCCGCCTCGGCGGTGGCTCCACAGTTGGAGCGGGTCTGGGATCTGACGCGGGGCCAGAGCGCCTGGCTGACCTTGTCGGTCCAGATCGGGTTCGTCGTCGGCGCCCTCGTCTCGGCGATCTTCAACCTTTCCGACCTCGTCGCCAGTCGGAGGCTGTTCGTCGCCTCCGCCCTCGCCGGGGCGGCGGCCAACGGCGCGCTGTTGTGGGTCGACGGGGATCGGTACGGCCTCGCCGTCGCGCTGCGGTTCGCTACGGGCGCCGCGCTCGCCGGGGTGTACCCCAGCGGGCTCAAGGTGATGGCGGGCTGGTACCGGAGGGGTCGGGGTACGGCGATGGGCATCTTGGTGGGTGCGCTGACGGTCGGCTCCGCCGCCCCTCACCTGATCCGAGGGCTCGGATTCGGGTGGGAGGGGGTCGTGGTGGCGGCCACGCTGCTCACCGTCGTGGCGGCCGTCGCCATGGGGTTCGGCGTCGCCGACGGTCCCTACGAGGTGCGCACCCAGCCCTTCGACCCGAGAGCGGTGGCGTCGGTGATCCGGAACCGGGGTGTCCGGCTCGCCACCTACGGCTATCTGGGGCACATGTGGGAGCTGTACGCGCTGTGGACCTGGGCCGCGGCGTTCCTCGCCGCGTCGGCGGCGGTCGCCGGTGTCTCCTACGGGTCGATCCCGGTCGTCACCTTCTTCGTGATCGCCGCCGGCGGCATCGGCTCCTATCTCTTCGGCAGGCTCGCCGACATGCGGGGACGCACGGTGTCGGCGGGACTCTCGATGGCGATCTCGGGGACGATCGCCCTCATCTCGCCGCTGCTCTTCGGAGCGTCGCCCTGGGTCGTGGTCCCCCTCTTCCTCCTGTGGGGGTTCACCGTGGTCGCCGACTCGGCCCAGTTCTCGGCGATGGTGACCGAGACCGCCTCCGCCGACGCCCGCGGGACGGCGCTCACCCTCCAGACCGCCCTCGGATTCCTCCTCACCCTCGTGACGATCCGGAGCGTCCCCCTCGTCGTCGACGCCTGGGGGTGGCGGTGGTCGTTCCTGGGTTTGGCGGTCGGCCCGGCTCTCGGGGTGGTGGCGATGGTGCGCCTTCGGCACAGTCCGATCGCGGCCCGGCTCGCCGGCGGGAGGGGCTGAGCTCGAATCTCGTAGCCGGACCGCCACCCCGGCGAGGATGGGATCCTTCGACGCCGTCTCCCTCGTACGGGCCGGCGAGCATGTCCGAGACGCCGGGAGGATCCCTCCGGCCGTCCATGCCGGTAGCCTCCTCGGACATGCCGGCTCGTATCTCCCTGGCCCGACTCCCCACCCCGTTCGAACGGGCGGAGCGGTTGTCCGAAGCCTGGGGCGTCTCGATCTGGGTGAAGCGGGACGACCTCACCGGATTCGGTCTCTCGGGCAACAAGGCTCGCAAGCTCGAGTTCCATCTCGCCGCCGCCCTGGAGTCGGGAGCGTCGACGGTCATCACCTGTGGAGCGGTCCAGTCCAACCACTGCCGGGCGACGGCGATCGCCTGTGCCCGACTGGGGCTGCGCTGCATCCTGTACCTCCGCACCACCGACGGCGGTCCTCCGCCGGAGGTGACGGGGAACCATCTCCTCCAGCGTCTCGCCGGGGCCGAATGCCGTTTCATCGATCCGGGGGCCTATGCCCGTCGGGATGAGCTGATGGCCGAGGCCGCCTCCTCGGTCGGTGACGCATGGGTCATCCCCGAGGGGGCGTCGGACGGGCTCGGGATGTGGGGGTTCGTCATGGCGATGGAGGAGCTGGCCGACCAACTCGGAGGGCTGCGTCCGGCAGGGATCTGGCATGCGGCGTCTTCTGGTGCCACGACGGCCGGGCTGGCGTTGGCGGTCGCGCGTCTCGGACTGGAGATCCCCGTCATCGGCTGCTCGGTGGGCGAGCCGGTCGAGGAGCTGGACCGTCGGATTCGATCGGTCGTGTCGACGGTCGACGAGCCGTCGGGGCTGGTCTGGGAGCTCACCGACGCGTACGTGGGAGGTGGGTACGGCGTCGCCTCGGAGGATCAGCTCGCCGTCGCCGGGGAGGCGACCCGGCTCACCGGGCTGCTGTTCGACCCCACCTACACGGGCAAGGCGCTCGCGGGGCTGTACGGGGAGATCCGACGGGGCCGGTTCAGGACCGGGGACGACGTCGTCTTCTGGCACACGGGTGGCGGGTTCGCCACCTTCGCCTGGGATTGGTCTCCGGTCCTCGGCTGAGGACCCGCGCCGCTGCTCGGTCGTCCCGGCGGCCTCGAACACCGCCGCGGGAACATCGCCGCCTGCCCGGGGGTTGAAGGGGGCACGATGCCCGACAACCAGCACCTCGCCTGGCTTGCCCGCTCCTTCGGGCGTCCCGACTACCTCCCCCTCTCACCCCAGGACCTCCACCTCCTCGAAGAGGCAGCCGAGATCGTCCACAAGTACCCCGGGACGCATCTGTTCAAGGAGGGCCAGGTCGCCGACGCCGCCTACCTGATCGAGGACGGCGAGGTGGACATCTACCGCACGGTGTCGGGTACGAGGCGTGTCGTGGCCCGGGTCGGATCGGGTTCGGTGATCGGCGACATCGCCATGTTCGGCGGCGGCACCTACATCTCCTCGGCCCGAGCCGTGGGTCGGGTGCGCGCGTTCCGGTTCGATCGTGACCGGCTGCTCCCGGCCCTCGCCAAGCACCCGGCGATCTGCATGAGGTGGCTGGTGGCCGGTCTGCGCCAGCTCGAGGAGACCCAGCGGCGGGTCATCCACCTCATGCACAAGACGGTGATCGCCCAGGTCGCCGACCTGCTCCTCGAGGAGCGGGGATCCAACGGCGAGGTCGCGCTGTCCCAAGCCTCCATCGCCATGTTGTTGGGGGCGTCCCGGCAGACCGTGAACGAGGCCCTGGCTCGGCTGAAGGAGCTCGGCGGAGTGGAGACGGGATACCGACGGGTTCGGGTGCTCGACCCCGGGGTGCTCGAAGCGGTCGCGGCCGGGGAGCGACGCTGATGGTCGGCCCGCCGACACCCGACGATCGGCGGCGCTCCGTTCCGGGTTCGCATCGGTGAGAGCCACGACCGCATGACCCCCCTCCTCGCCACCGCCTTCGCCGCCGGACTCGTCGCCACCGTCAACCCGTGCGGTTTCGCCATGTTGCCGGCGTACCTCTCGTACTTCCTCGGCGACGACGTCGAGCGGTCCCGTCCGGCGGCACTCGTTCGGGCCTTGCGGGTGGGAGGTCTCGTCTCGGCGGGGTTCGTCGTCGTGTTCGGACTGGCCGGTGTGCTCCTCACCGCGGGCGTGCAGGCCATCATCGCCTTCCTCCCCTGGTTGGCCGTGGCCATCGGCGTCCTGATGATCGGATTCGGGATCGCCGTTCTCCGGGGGCGCTCCCCGACGGTCGTCCTCGGATCGGGACGGGTGAACCGCTCCTCCGTCTTCGCCTTCGGGGTCTCGTACGCGGTGGCGTCGCTCTCCTGCACCCTGCCCATCTTCCTGTCCCTCGTCGCAGGGGCGTTCACCCAGACCACGTTGCTGGGAGGCGCCACCGTATTCGTCGCCTATGCCGCCGGGATGTCCCTCGTGTTGACGGCGATCACGGTCACGATGGCCTTCGGGAAGGATCGGCTCGTTCGATTCGTGCGCGGGTCTGCCCGGTACGTGTCGAGGATCTCGGGCGGGATCCTGATCGTCGCCGGGCTCTTCATCATCTGGTATTGGACGACCATCCTCGCCTCGGGATCGGTGGCGCTGGGATCCAACCCGCTGGTCCGTTGGGTGGACGGCACCTCGTCGGCGATCACCTCGGCCATCGCCGAACGTCCGGTGGCGGTGGCCGCCGGGCTCCTCGTGGTGGTCGCCCTCGCCGTCTTCGCCGCCCGGCGGTCGGTCCTGGCGTCGGCGGACGAGGCGGGGGAGACGAGCCGTCTCGGCTGACGGTCAGGCGATCGTCACCTCGGGATCGAGGTAGACGTCCTGGATGGCGTGGAGCAGCTCGATCCCCTCGGCCATCGGACGCTGGAACGCCTTCCGGCCCGAGATCAGTCCCTGACCGCCCGCCCGTTTGTTGATCACCGCCGTCCGCACCGCCTGGGCCAGGTCGCCTTCGCCCACCGAGGCACCGCCCGAGTTGATCAGCCCGATCCGGCCCATGTAGCAGTTGGCCACCTGCCAGCGGGTGAGATCGATCGGATGGTCCGAGGCGAGCTCGTCGTAGATGCGGGGGTCGGTCTTGCCGAACCCGATCACCTCGAAACCACGATTGGTGGTCGGCTGTTTCTGCTTGATGAGGTCGGCCTCGATCGTGACGCCCAGATGGTTGGCCTGGGCCGTCAGGTCGGCGGCCGTCTCGTAGTTCACGCCGTCCACCTTGAACGCCGGGTTTCGCAGGTAGCACCACAGGACCGTGAACATCCCCAGGGAGTGGGCCTCGGCGAAGGCCTCGGCGACCTCACGGAGCTGGCGGTTGGATTGCTCCGACCCGAAGTAGATCGTCGCGCCGATCCCGGCCGCGCCCAGGTCGTAGGCCTGGCGCACCGTGCCGAACATGATCTGGTCGTAGCTGTTCGGGTAGCTGAGCAGCTCGTTGTGATTGATCTTCACGATGAAGGGGATGCGGTGCGCGTAGCGCCGGGAGGCCGCCGCCAACACGCCGAAGGTGCTGGCCACCGCGTTGCATCCCGCCTCCACGGCCAGCTCGACGATCTTCAGGGGATCGAGATAGGCGGGATTCGGGGCGAAGGAGGCCGCCGCCGAATGCTCGATCCCCTGATCCACCGGGAGGATCGAGAGGTATCCGGTCCCGCCGAGCCGCCCGTGGTCGTACATGGCGGCGAGGTTGCGGAGCACCTGGGGGGAGCGGTCGCTCGAGGTGAAGACCCGGTCCACGAAGTCGGGGCCGGGCAGGGTGAGGGATTCGGCGGGGATCCCCTTCGAGGTGTGTCCCAGCAGGTCGTCGGCCTCGGGTCCCAACAATGCGTGCAGATCCATGGTTCGTCCTCCGGGAGCGTCGGTTCGATGATGCCAGATTCGCACGCCCGAGGGGAGGGGAGGTCGCCGAACCCTTGACGCCCTTCGGGAGCTTCCGATAGGATGCCCACAGGTCGTGACCACCGGAAGTCCTCCGGATCGGGCAGCAGGCCGGAGGATCCGGGTCACCCGGACAAGTGAACATGCGGACAAGCGAACACTGACGACCGACGGGGCCCGTTTGAGGTGTCTGCGTCGTTGTGTTATTGTCCGGGGTCGCTGTCCGGAACCCCAAGGAGGCTCCCTTGCCCTCGCGCGTCGCTGAGCGCCTGTCGTTCGCCAAGATCCCCGAGGTCCTCCCACTCCCAGACCTGCTCGCCGTCCAGCACGACTCGTTCCGCTGGTTCCTGGAGGAGGGTCTGCGTGAGATCTTCGAGGAGATCTCGCCCATCGAGGACTTCACCGGGACCCTCGCCCTCGAGCTCACCGACCATCGGTTCGGTGAGCCGCCGATGTCGATCGAGGAATGTCGGGAGCGGGACACCAACTACTCGCGCCCGCTGTTCGTGACGGCCCGGTTCCTCAACAAGCAGACGGGGGAGATCAAGGAGCAGCAGGTCTTCTTGGGTGATTTCCCGATGATGACCGAGAACGGCGTGTTCATCATCAACGGCACCGAGCGGGTCGTGGTGAGCCAGCTCGTCCGCTCCCCGGGCGTCTACTTCGACTCGGCCCCCGACAAGACCTCGGACACGATCATCTACTCCGGCAAGATCATCCCCGGGCGCGGTGCCTGGCTCGAGTTCGACACCGACAAGCGCAACACGATCGGTGTCCGGGTGGACCGCAAGCGGCGCCAATACGTCACCGCCTTCCTCCGCGCCCTCGGCATCGCCGAGACGGACGAGGAGATCCTCGAGTTGTTCGAGGGGGCCGAATCCATCCGCAACACCCTGGAGCGGGACACGGCGCACGACAAGGACGAGGCCCTGATCGACCTGTACCGAAAGCTCCGTCCCGGCGAGCCGACCACGGTGGAGTCGGCGCGGGGGCTCATCCAGACCCTGTTCCGAAATCCCAAGCGGTACGACCTCACCCGGGTCGGGCGGTACAAGCTGGCCCAGAAGTTCCGGGAGGAGCCGCCGAAGGACTACCGAGCCGAGAACCTGGCGCTCCTGCGGGACGAGGACATCGTCGACACCATCCGGTACCTGGTGGCGCTCCACGCCGGGGACGAGACGATGGTCACCCATCGAGGCGTCGAGGTGCCGGTGCGGACCGACGACATCGACCACTTCGGCAACCGCCGGATCCGGACGGTGGGTGAGCTGATCCAGAACCAGGTGCGGGTGGGGCTGACCCGACTCGAGCGGGTCGTGAAGGAACGGATGACCACCCAGGATCCCGACGCCATCACGCCCCAGAGCCTCATCAACATCCGCCCGGTCACCGCCTCCATCAAGGAGTTCTTCGGGACGAGTCAGCTCAGCCAGTTCATGGACCAGCCCAATCCGCTGGCGGGCCTCACCCACCGGCGCCGCCTGTCGGCCCTCGGCCCGGGTGGCCTCTCCCGTGAGCGGGCCGGGTTCGAGGTGCGGGACGTGCACTCCTCCCACTACGGACGGATGTGTCCGATCGAGACCCCCGAAGGTCCGAACATCGGCCTCATCGGGTCCTTGGCCACCTACGCCCGGGTGAACCGTTTCGGCTTCATCGAGACCCCATACCGGAAGGTGAAGAACGGGAAGGTCACCCGGCAGGTGGACTACCTCACCGCCACCGAGGAGGAGCAGTACGTCATCGCCCAGGCGAACGCGCCCCTGGCGAAGGACGGATCCTTCCTCAACGACCGGGTCCTCGTCCGCCGCGCCGGCGGCGAGGTGGACTTCGTGAGCCCCGACGAGGTCGACTACATGGACGTCTCGCCCAAGCAGATCGTCTCGGTCTCCACCTCGCTGATCCCCTTCCTGGAGCACGACGACGCCAACCGGGCGCTCATGGGCTCGAACATGCAGCGCCAAGCCGTACCCCTGCTCAAGGCCGAGGCTCCGCTGGTCGGCACCGGGGTCGAGGAACGGGCCGCCAAGGACTCCGGCGACATGATCATCTCCCCGGTCGACGGGACCGTCGTGGAGGTGACCGGCGACCACATCGTGGTGAAGGAGTCGGGCTCGAACCGCAAGCACACCTTCTCCCTCGCCAAGTTCGAGCGCTCTAACCAGGGGACGTGCGTGAACCAGAAGCCGATCGTCGCCGAAGGCGACACGGTGAAAGAGGGTGACGTCCTCGCCGACGGCCCCTCCACCGACCACGGGGAGCTGGCCTTGGGTCGGAACCTGCTCGTGGCCTTCATGCCGTGGCAGGGCCACAACTTCGAGGACGCCATCATCATCTCCGAACGGCTGGTGAAGGACGACGTCCTCACCTCGATCCACATCGAGGAGCACGAGATCGACGCCCGGGACACCAAGCTCGGCGCCGAGGAGATCACCCGGGACATCCCCAACGTCGCCGACGAGGTGCTGGCCAACCTCGACGAGGACGGGATCATCCGAATCGGCGCCGAGGTCGGACCCGGCGACTACCTGGTCGGCAAGGTGACCCCCAAGGGCGAGACCGAGCTGACGCCCGAGGAGCGTCTCCTGCGGGCCATCTTCGGCGAGAAGGCCCGAGAGGTCCGGGACACCTCCCTCAAGGTGCCCCACGGCGAGTCGGGCAAGGTGATCGCCGTCAAGGTGTTCAAGCGGTCCGAGGGGTTCGACCTCCCGCCGGGCGTGAACGAGCTCGTCCGGGTGTACGTGGCGAAGCAGCGGAAGATCTCCGAGGGCGACAAGCTGGCCGGGCGCCACGGGAACAAGGGCGTCATCGCCAAGATCCTTCCCGAGGAGGACATGCCCTTCCTGGCCGACGGCACGCCGGTGGACATCATCCTCTCGCCCCTCGGCGTCCCCTCCCGGATGAACCTCGGGCAGGTGCTCGAGACCCATCTCGGATGGGCCGCCGCCCAAGGGTGGGAGCCCTTCGACGCCGACAGTCCCGCCGCCAAGGGCGCCGAACCCTGGACCAGGGTGGCGACGCCGGTGTTCGACGGCGCCCAGGAGGACGAGATCATGGCGGTGCTGGCCAACGCCCGACCGAACCGGGACGGGGACAAGCTGGTCGACGAGACCGGCAAGGCGGTGCTGTTCGACGGGCGGACCGGGGAGCCCTTCGACACCCCGGTCACCGTCGGATACATCTACATGCTGAAGCTGGTCCATCTGGTGGACGACAAGATCCACGCCCGGTCCACCGGCCCCTACTCGATGATCACCCAGCAGCCCCTCGGCGGGAAGGCCCAGTTCGGTGGGCAGCGGTTCGGGGAGATGGAGGTGTGGGCATTGGAGGCCTACGGCGCCGCCTACGCCCTCCAGGAACTGCTCACCATCAAGTCCGACGACGTCCAGGGGCGGGTGAAGGTGTACGAGGCGATCGTCAAGGGCGACAACATCCCCGAACCGGGGATCCCGGAGTCCTTCCGGGTTCTCGTCAAGGAGATGCAGAGCCTCTGCCTCAACGTCGAGATGCTCTCGGCGGGCGAGGAGGTGGAGCTCCGTGAGCTCGACGAGGACATGTACCGGACCACCGAGTCCCTGGGGATCGACCTCTCCCGGCCGGAACGGCCCGAGGCCGAGGTGTGAGCACAGGTGAACACGAGCAGGGCGCGAACACACGAGACGAGGAGACGCGGTGCGTCAGATCTTTGACGAACTGAAGATCAGCCTCGCCTCCAGCGATCAGGTGCGAGCCTGGTCCTACGGCGAGGTGAAGAAACCGGAGACCATCAACTACCGGACCTTGAAGCCCGAGAAGGAGGGTCTGTTCGACGAGCGGATCTTCGGGCCGCAGCGTGACTGGGAGTGCTACTGCGGGAAGTACAAGCGGATCCGGTACAAGGGGATCGTCTGCGAGCGGTGCGGGGTGGAGGTCACCCGTTCGAAGGTTCGCCGGGAAAGGATGGGCCACATCGAGCTGGCCGCCCCCGTGACCCACATCTGGTTCTTCAAGGGCGTGCCGAGTCGGCTCGGGTACCTGCTCGACATGTCGCCGAAGGACCTCGAGAAGGTCATCTACTTCGCCTCCTACCTCATCACGGCGGTGGACGACGAGAAGCGTCAAGCCGACCTCCCCGAGCTCGAGGAGGCCATGCACGCCGAGCGGGAGCTGGTGCGCAAGGAGTTCGAGGAGTGGCAGGAGATTCGCCTCGAGGCCCTCGAGGACGAGCTCGCTCGGATGGAGGAGGCGGGGGCGAAGGCAGCCGAGATCTCGGCCCGGCGACGTGAAGTCGAGCGGGAGATCAAGGACCGGGAGGAGCGGGCCCAGCGGGAAGCCGACCTCATCGAGGAGGCCTTCGACACCTTCCGGACGATGAAGCCGAAGGACCTCGTCGACTCCGAGCAGCTCTGGCGGGAGATCCACGAGCGCTACTCGGCGTACATCGAGGGCGGCATGGGGGCCGAGGCGATCCGCGACCTGCTGAGCCGCCTCGACCTCGACGCCGAGATGGAACGGCTCAACGAGATGCTCCAGGCGAACTCCGCCCAGAAGCGTCAGCGGGCCACCCAGCGGATGAAGGTCGTGAAACCCTTCTGGGAGGGGAAGAACCATCCCACCGACCTCATCCTGGAGACGGTGCCGGTCATCCCACCGGATCTTCGGCCGATGGTGCAGCTCGACGGCGGTCGGTTCGCCACCTCCGACCTCAACGATCTGTACCGGCGGGTGATCAACCGCAACAACCGGCTGAAGCGACTCCTCGATCTGGGAGCCCCCGAGATCATCGTCAACAACGAGAAGCGGATGCTCCAGGAGGCGGTGGACGCCCTCTTCGACAACGGGCGCCGCGGCCGGGCGGTGACGGGGCCGGGCAACCGCGCCCTCAAGTCCCTCTCGGACATGCTCAAGGGGAAGCAGGGACGGTTCCGCCAGAACCTGCTGGGCAAGCGCGTCGACTACTCGGGTCGTTCGGTCATCGTCGTCGGGCCCCAGCTCAAGCTCCATCAGTGCGGGCTTCCCAAGGTGATGGCCCTCGAGCTGTTCAAGCCCTTCGTCATGAAGCGCCTCGTGGACCTCGACCTGGCGCAGAACATCAAGTCCGCCAAACGGATGGTGGAGCGTCAACGCCCCCAGGTGTGGGACGTCCTCGGTGAGGTCATCCAAGAGCATCCGGTGTTGCTGAACCGGGCGCCCACCCTCCACCGGCTGGGGATCCAGGCCTTCGAGCCGGTGCTGGTCGAGGGCAAGGCCATCCAGATCCACCCCCTGGTGTGCGAGGCCTTCAACGCCGACTTCGACGGGGACCAGATGGCGGTGCATCTGCCGCTGTCAGCCGAGGCGCAGGCCGAGGCGCGGATCCTCATGCTGTCGCCGAACAACGTCCTGTCGCCGGCGTCGGGTCGACCCATCGTCACCCCGAGCCAGGACATGGTGATCGGCGTCTACTACCTCTCCGAGCTGGTGGAGGACGCTCCCGGAGCGGGCCGGGCCTTCTCCTCGGTGGAGGAGGCGAAGATGGCCTACGACCTCGGGGAGCTCGCCCTGCACGCTCCGATCAAGCTTCGGGTCGGAGACCTGGCGGGCGACCCCGAACGGCACGCCGAGTTCCGCGACATCCTCGGCGGGTTGCTGGAGCCCGAACCGGTCGATCCCCGGGGACTCACGGAGACGACCCTGGGTCGGGCGATCCTCAACGAGGCGTTCCCGCCGGGATTCCCCTACGTGAACGCGGTCGTGATCAAGTCCGACATCCGGCGTCTCATCGAGGTGCTCATCGAGCGGTACCCCCGCGCCGAGGTGACCGAGACCCTCGACGCCATCAAGGACCTCGGGTTCCAGTACGCGACCCGGGCCGGGCTCACGATCGCCCTCGACGACGTGAAGACGCCGCCCGACAAGCAGAAGATCCTCGAGGAGTACGAGGCGCGGGCCGAGAAGGTGCAGAAGCTGTACCAGAAGGGGGTCGTCACCGACGACGAGCGGCGTCAGGAGCTCATCGAGATCTGGACCGAGGCCACCGACCGGGTGAAGGAGGCGATGGAACGGACCCTTCACGAGGAGAAGTTCAACTCCGTCGACATGATGGTGGGCTCGGGAGCCCGCGGGAACATCATGCAGGTCCGCCAGATCGCCGGCATGCGGGGACTGGTCGCCAACCCGAAGGGCGACATCATCCCTCGGCCGATCATCTCCAACTTCCGGGAGGGGCTGTCGGTGCTGGAGTACTTCATCTCCACCCACGGGGCTCGGAAGGGTCTGGCCGACACGGCGCTGCGGACGGCCGACTCCGGGTACCTGACCCGGCGACTGGTGGACGTCTCCCAGGAGGTGATCGTCCACGAGGCCGACTGCGAGACCGACAAGGGCATCCGCATCCGGATCGTGGACGACGCCGGCCAACCGATTCGCAACCTGCGGTCCCGGGTGTTCGGGCGGGTGCTCGCCGACGACATCAAGATCGACCGGAAGGTGCTGGAGACCCGCCACGGGGTGAAGCTCAAGGCGGGGACCGTGATCGGCTCGGACGAGTTGGTCGCCATCGGCGCCGCGGCGACCGACGTCGAGGAGGTGAGGGTCCGGTCGGTGTTGACCTGTGACTCCCGGCTCGGCGTCTGTCAGATGTGCTACGGCCTGAGCCTGGCCCTCGGCAAGCTTGTCGAGGTGGGCGAGGCGGTGGGCATCATGGCCGCCCAGTCGATCGGCGAGCCGGGCACTCAGCTCACGATGCGGACCTTCCACACCGGTGGTGTGGCCGGGGAGGACATCACCCACGGTCTCCCCCGGGTCGTCGAGCTGTTCGAGGCCCGCACGCCGAAGGGCAAGGCCGTGCTGGCCGAGCTCGGCGGCACCGTCCGGCTCATCGACGACGAGGAGGGCCGCCGGGTGATCCTCGAGACCAAGGACGGGGACGTGGAGTATCCGGTGAGCCGCCGCGCCCGTCTGCGGGTGCGGGAGGGGGACACGGTGGAGCCGGGCACCCAGCTCACCGAAGGACCCCTCGACCCGAAGGAGGTCCTCGAGTTCCGGGGGGTGCGGGCCGCCCAGCAGTACCTCGTGGACCAGGTGCAGGAGGTCTACCGCTCCCAGGGCGTGGAGATCCACGACAAGCACATCGAGCTCATCGTCCGCCAGATGCTGCGTCGAGTCCGGGTCGTGGCTCCCAACGACTCCGATTTCCTCCCGGCCGAGCTGGTGGACGAACAGCGCTTCCGCGACACGAACCGGGCGCTGGTCGAGGAGGGCAAGCGGCCGGCCGAAGGGCGTCCCGAGTTGATGGGGATCACCAAGGCGTCGCTCGCCACCGACTCGTGGCTCTCGGCGGCCTCCTTCCAGGAGACCACGCGGGTGCTCACCGACGCCGCCATCCAGGCCAAGTCGGACTTCATGCGGGGTCTGAAGGAGAACGTGATCATCGGCAAGCTCATCCCGGCGGGGACCGGCTCGCAGGCCTACCAGAGCCTCCAGCCGGTGCTGCCCGGGGCGACGACCGTCTCCGCCACCCTCGGCATCTTCGGGGAGGCGCCATCCGCGGCCGCCGACGAGGGGCTGCCGGAGAACCCGGCCGAATGGCTGGCGTCCCTGGGCGCCCCACCCGCCGAGGAGGAGGGCGACGAGGCCGCTCCCGAGGATGGGGACTCCTCCGGAGAGTCCTGAACTCCGCCAACCGAATCGCGACCCACGGAGAGCCATCCTCGGGATGGCTCTCCGTCGCGTCGGCAGGCCTCAGCGGTGATCCCACCCCAGGAGGGGTGGGAAAACACGAGAGTGCTATGCTCATCGGAGGCGCCCGAAGGCGTCGTGCAGAGGAGAAGCGAGCGAGGGAAGGGAGTCCGTATGGCGGTCAAGGATCCGGTCTGCGGCATGACCATCGAAGAGGACCACGCCGTCGGCACCAGCGAGTACAACGGCACGACCTACTACTTCTGCTCGAAGGACTGCAAAGAGGAGTTCGACGAGAACCCCGAAGACTACGCCGACTAGGGTCACCCCAGACGGCGACAGGAGACGAGGGACATGGGAGGGCTGGGCGGCGCGCTGGTGGTCCTGCTGGCGGCGGCCGTCGCGGCCTTGGTGGCCCGGTGGCTGTCCACCGTCCTCGAGCCGACGACGCTCACGGTCCCCGAGCGCGTTCCCTTCGCGGGCGGCGTCCCGCCCGAGGTCCACGCGTGGAACCGGTACCACATCCGCTACTACGTGATGGCGTTGTTGTTCCTCGCCTTCGACATGGAGATGGTCTTCATGTACCCGTGGGCCGTCGTCTTCGTGAAGGAGGGAATCGTCGCGCTCGTCGAGATGCTGATGTTCATCCTCATCCTGGTGGTGGGGATGGTCTACACCTGGCGTGAGCGAGGGTTCACATGGGCCTGAGGGCCCTTCTGGGTCGGCTCGCCGCCGGGGCGGAGGTTCCCGTCTTCCCGGTGGTGGGCGGAGGGGCACGTTCCCAGATCCAGGATCTCCGGCTGCGGTCGGAGCTGATGCTCGTCGACAGCCCCCGCCATGCCGCGGTGATGATCGTCGCCGGCTCGTTCCCCCCGGGCGAGGTCGAAGGTCTCCTCCAGGTCCACGACCAGCTCGCCCGACCCCGGCGCACGATCCGCTGGGGGGCCGAGCCGGTCCCCGGGCTCGACGACGCCCTCGTCGTCTCCGGAGACGAGAACCGGGTGGTCGCCGCCGCCGTCGACGCCTTCGTCGACCTCATGACGGGCTCCGGGCCCGGTGAGCCGCCGTTGCTGCCCGACGTCGACCCGGTCGAGTGGCGCGGGGTGGGCCCGTACGGGCAGGGCGGAATGGGGATGACCGGAGGAACGCCCTACGGCCGTCCCATGGCCGAACGTGGTCCCGCCCGCGACGGCTTGGAGCTGGACCAGGTCCCCATCACCATCGGGCCTTGGCTCCCGAGCCTTCCCCCGGGACTCCGACTGCACGTCGTGTTGCAGGGCGACGTCATCCAAGCGCTCGAGGTCGGACCGGCGCCCCTCCGTCTCCTCGACCGGGTCGACCCCTTCCGGCAGGCCCTCGTCGAGCCGGTCCCCATCGCAGAGCTCGAGCTGGCTCGGGCTCGGCACCATCTCCGCTGGATCGCCGAGGTGCTGCGGATCGTCGACCTGGCAGGTCTCTCCCGCAGGGCCCTCGTGCTCTCCCACCGGGCTCGGCCGGAGGCCGGGGCAGAGGTGCGGCGGCTCGAAGCCGCCATCGCCCGCAGCGGCCTCTTCGTGATGGCCCTCCGAGGCGTGGGGCGGATCTCCGACCTCCCGGTGGGGTGGGTGGCCCGTGCCGCAGGGTCCGCCGTCGACGCCCGCTCCGAGGACCCCGGCTATCGCTCGCTCGGGTTTCGGCCGGTCACCACCGAAGGCGCCGACGCCGCGGCCCGGGTCCGACAGCGGCTGGCCGAGACGGTGCAGTCCCTCGAGCTGGCCGCATCGGCGGGTGAGGCGCGGGCAGGTGGACACGGAGTGATGGAGGATCCTCGGGGGCGTCTGGAAGTGGGGAGCCCTCCGCCGGCGGCGACCCTGCTCGAGGCGCTCCCGGACGTGCTGGTCGGGCAGGAATGGGGAGACGCGGTGTCGATCGTCCACAGCCTCGACATCGACGTCGAAGCCGCCCTGAGGGAGGTCCCGGCATGAACCCCGTGCAGGCGGTGCTCTTCATCGGCGTCGTCCTCGGCCTCGGGGCGTACCTCGTGGCGGTGCTCGACCGGGTCTTCGCCGGCGCTCCCGGGGGCCTGCGGAGCGGGCTGATGTGGCCGATCCGACGAACGGCGTTCCTGCTCGTGCAACGGCGGAGCGAGACCGAGCGGCCCGACGCCGAGGCCTGGGCCCTCGCGCCGGCGTTGTTGGCCGCCCTGGCGGCGGTGGGCCTCACCGCGGTGCCCTTCACCCCCTCCCTCGCCGTCGCCGACGTCTCCGCCGGAATCGTGCTGTTCGGGGCGGCGATGATCATCGTCATGGTCGCCGTCTTCCTCCAGGGATGGTCCCCGAACTCGATCTTCCCCCTCATCGCCGCCTACCGGTTCGCGGCGATGGCGCTGTCCTTCGGGATCCCCTTCTCCCTCGTCGTCCTCACCACGGCCATCCCGGCCGAGTCGCTGTCGGTGGGCGCGGTCGTCGCCTCCCAGGAGGGACTCTGGAACGTGGTGCGACAGCCCCTGGGGCTGCCGGTCTACCTGGTCACCGGGGCGGCGGTGGCGTTCTGGGGTCCGTTCCGCATTCCGGAGGGGACCGACCTCGCCGGAGGTACCGCCCTCGAGGCTTCGGGTCCGACGTTGGCCGTGTGGCGGATCGCCCGGGCCGGGGTGTTGGTCACCCTCTCGGTGATGGGTGCGGCCATCTTCCTGGGCGGGCATCTCGGACCGGTGCTCCCCGGCTGGGCATGGACCAGCGTCAAATCGGTTGCGCTGCTGACCCTGTTCGTCTGGTCGGGGCACGCCTTCGCTCGGATGAGGGTGGAACGATTCGTCTGGTTCGGCTGGGTGATCCTGCTGCCGATCGCCCTCGTCGACGTGTTCGCGTCGGGGATCGTGGCGTTATGAGCGCCCTGCAGACGTTCGGCATCGTGATCTTCGGCGTCGGCGCCGTCGTCAGCGGCTGGCTCGTCTTCCGGACCGACTCGATGGTGCGTGCCGCCTACTGGCTGATGGCGTCGTTCGTCGCCGTCGGGGCGATCCTCGTCACCCTCGACTCCCAGTTCCTGGGTCTCATCCTCATCCTGATGATGGCGGGGGAGATGACGATCATGGCGATCTTCATGGTCATGTTCATGATGAACCCGGCGGGCCTCAACCCGATGGTCATGGTCCATCAGCATCGCACGGCGATCGCCGCCGGCGTCGGCTCCTTCCTCCTCCTCGCCACGGTGGCGCTCGTCGCCGACTTCCCGGCGGATCCCGTCCCCCTCGGAGCCGACCCCACCGCCGAGCTGGGGTTCGAGCTCCTGGGACGCTCGATGCTGGTCTTCGAGTCGGCCGGGGTGGCCCTGCTCGCCGTGATGATCGGGGCGGTGGCCGTCGCCGGGAAGTGGGGGCGGTTCGGAGACGCGGACGCCGGATCGGTCGAGCCGGAGCTGGAGCCGGAGGAGGGCGGCTCGTGATCGAGGTCATCCTGCTGATCTCCGCCGCCATCTTCGGGGTCGGCGTCTACGGGGCCCTGAGCCAGCAGTCCTTCGTGATGATCATGATGGGCCTGGAGCTGATGATCAACGCCACCGTCCTGGCGATCGTCGCCTTCTGGTGGGGGACGACGGGTGGGGATCCCCGGGGGCAGCTCCTCGTCGTCGTCGTGCTCGCCGTGATGGCGATCGAAGCGGCGATGGGCTTCGCCCTCGTCACCGCCGTGTATCGGGTGAGGAAGGCGGACATCACCGAGAAGCTGAAGCGGTTGCGCAACTGATGGTGTGGTTGCCCGTCCTCGTCCCCGCCCTCGGCGGCGTTCTCGTCCTCCTCCTCCGGGGACGCCGCACCGCGCTCGGCCCCGCCGCCGGGACGGTCGCCGTCCTCACCGCCGGGGTGGGGCTGTGGGTGGCGGCGACCGAGGCGACCGGCTCGTGGACGTGGGGCGCGGGCATGGACCTCGGATTGGCCGCCGAGGGCCTCAGTCGTCTCATGGTGGTGCTGGTCCCCACCATCGCGGCGGCCGTCGCGGTGTACGCCGCCGGTCATCTCGCCGACGACCCGGCCCTGGCCCGTCTGTTGGCCATGATCTTGGGGTTCGTCGCGGCGATGGAGCTGCTGGTGCTCGCCGCCGACTTCCTCACCCTCCTCGTCGCCTGGGAGCTGGTGGGCGCAGCCTCCTGGATCCTCATCGGCCACGAATGGAGGGACGCCGAACGGCCTCGATCGGCGCGGGAGGCCTTCGTCACCACCCGTTTCGGGGATCTGGGGCTCTACGTCGCCTCGGGCGCCGTCTTCGCCCTCACCGGAGGGTTTTTCTTCTCGGACCTGGAGGGGGTCGACGACCCGGTGCTCCTGGGCGTGGTCGCCGGCGGGGTCCTCCTCGCCGCCGCCGCCAAGTCGGCCCAGTTCCCCTTCTCGCCGTGGCTGTTCTCGGCCATGGCGGGTCCGACTCCGGTCTCGGCGCTGCTCCACTCCGCCACGATGGTGGCGGCCGGTGCCTATCTCCTCGCCCGACTCCAACCGTTCCTCCAACCGGTGCCGTGGTTCGCCCCGGCGGTCATCGGGATCGGTCTCGTCACCGCTCTGGCCGGCGGTCTCGTGGCGTTGGCGCAGCAGGATTTCAAGCGAGCCCTCGCCGGGTCGACGTCGGCGCAGTACGGGCTCATGTTGGTGGCGATCGGCGCCGGGTTCACGGGCGCCGCCGCCGGTCAGCTCACCGCCCACGCCGCCTTCAAGTCCCTGCTCTTCCTCGGGGCGGGGGTCGCGCTCCATGCAGGGGGGACCCTGGACCTCTCCAAGCTCCGCCTCGGACGGGCCCTCCCCCGGGTGGCGACCCTGTTCGGGGTCGGCGCGTTGGCCCTCGCCGCCGTGCCGCCCCTGGGTGGAGCCTTCACCAAGGAGACGATCCTGGCGGCCGCGTTCCATGCGGGGGTGTGGGTGGGAGCGGGGGTCGCCGTCGCCGGGTTCCTCTCGGCCCTGTACGCCGGGCGCCTGCACCTCCTCGCCTATGGGCCGGGCGACCCGGAGGTCCGTGACGGTCCTCCCCGTCGAGCCGAGATGGGGGCGATGGCCTTTCTCGCCGCGCTCAGTCTCGGGCTCGGCCTCCTCTGGCTTCCGGGAGGGGATCGGATCATCGAGCGGGTCGCCGACGGTCTCCTCGCCGAAGGTGCTCGCTGGGAACTGGTGCTCTCCCTGGGGATGCTCGTCGTCGCCCTCGGGCTCCTCGCCGTGTGGTGGCGGCGGGGAACTCTCGTCTCCCTGGGTCTCCCCGACCGGCTGCGGGGGTTCGTCGCCGGTTGGTGGGGGCTCCCGACGGCGGCCCGGGCCGTCGTCGTGGAACCGGTGGTCGGGACGTCGCGGGGGTTGTCGTGGTTCGACTGGAGGGCCGTCGACCGGGTGGTACGAGCCGTCGCCGCCTTCGCCCGGGCGCTCTCGGGGGCGTTGCGGAGGGCGGTCGAGCCGGTGGTGGACGGCTTCGTCCGCCTGGTGGCGGGCGGAACGCTCGCCTCGGCCGAGGTGTCCCGGACGATCGACGACGAGGGGGTGGACGGCGCCGTGGAAGGGGTGGCCGAAGGGATCGGTGTGGCCGGTGCCCGGAGCCGTCGGCTCCAGACGGGGATGTCACACCACTATTACACCATGCTCGTGATCGGAACCGTCGTGGCGATGATCGTCGCCGCACTCTGGAGGTAGTCGATGCTGACCGTTGCCGTGTTCGTACCCCTCGCCGCCGCCGTCGCGCTCCTCGCACTTCCCAAGCGACGTGAAGCGTGGGCGAGGCCGACGGCGATCGCGGTGAGCCTGGTCCCGCTGGCGGTCATGGTGATCGCCTGGATCAGGTTCCAGCTCGGCTCGGGTTTCCAGCTCGTGGAGTCGGTGCCGTGGATCCCGGCGTTGGGCATCACCTACAAGGTGGGGATCGACGGCCTCTCGCTGCCCCTGGCCGCCATGTCGGCGCTCCTCTTCACGATCTCGATGATCTACCCGGCCGACCTGAGGGGGAAGGCCCGTCAGTACTTCGCCGCCTTCCTGTTCCTCGAGGCGATCTCCCTCGGGGTGTTCCTGTCCCTCGATCTCATCCTGTTCTTCGTCTTCTGGGATCTGAGCCTGGTCGGCATGTACTTCCTCATCGGAATCTGGGGGCACGGCGACGCCCAACGATCGGCCCTCAAGTTCTTCCTCTACACGCTGGTGGGCTCGCTGGCGCTGCTGCTGGGCATCCTCGGCATCTACCTCTCGACGCCGGACCGCACCTTCGACATGGTGGAGATCATCCGGACCAACCCGGTCCCCGCCACCGGGCTGGCATCGACGCTCATCTTCCTCGCCCTCGGTCTCGGATTCGCCGTGAAAACCCCCTTGGCGCCGTTCCACACCTGGCTGCCCCCCGCCCACGTCGACGCGCCGGCTCCCGCCTCCACGATCTTGGCCGGGGTGCTGCTGAAGATGGGGACCTACGGGTTCATCCGCCTCTCCCTGCAGATGATGCCCGAGACCTTCCAGCGCTTCGCCTTCCCCCTCGGTGTGTTGGCGGTGATCAGCATCCTCTACGGGGCGCTGGTGGCGATGGCCCAGACCAGCCTGAAGCGGCTCATCGCCTACACCAGCGTCAACCACATGGGGTACGTCATCCTCGGGGTCGCCGCCGCCGGCGCCATGATCGGACCGGAGTCGGCGAGGTCCCTGGCGCTGACCGGGGCCACGATCGAGATGGTCGCCCACGGCCTCATCACCGGTGCCCTCTTCCTCATCTCCGGCTCGATCCTGGCTCGGGGCGAGACCTACGAGATCGGCGCCTTCGGCGGGCTCGCCGCCCGATCTCCCAAGCTCGCCGGATTCACGATGCTCGCGGCCTTCGCCAGCCTGGGACTCCCCGGCCTGGCCGGATTCGTCGCCGAGTTCCAGATCTTCGCCGGCACCCTGGGCGTCTACCCGTGGCTCGCCGGTGTGGGCCTCCTCGGGATCGTGATCACCGCCGCCCTGTTCCTGCGGATGATCCAGCAGGTGTTCCTCGGTGAGCTGCCCCCTCGGTGGGAGGGATGGCGGGATCTGGGGAGGGCGGAGGTCGTCGCCCTGGTGCCGATCCTGGCCTTCGTCGTGATCATCGGTGTGGTGCCCGCCTGGCTGGTGGACGTGATCGACACCCTGAGTCGGAATCTGGTGGGGAGCTGACGTGCAGCCCGATGCGGGCGCCATGGCGCAGGCCGCCGTCGACGTCCTCCCGGCGTTGATCCTCGCCGGCGGGGCGATCCTGATCATCTTCTACGCCCTCTTCGTCCGTCGGACCCTCCAGGTCTGGGCGGCCGCGCTCGCCACCGCGACGCTGGCGGCGGCCGGGTACGCCGTCGGCGTCTTCCTCGGTGAGCCGCCGGGCGTCACCTTCTTCGGGACCTTCGCCGTCGACGGTGTCAACCTGTGGGCGACGGCGATCATCCTCGTCGTCACGGTGCTGACCGTCGCGCTCTCGGTGGAGTGGTTCGACACCGATGCCCGTCAGGGTGAGTACTACGCCGTCGTGCTCTTCTCGGCGTTGGGGGCGGTCCTGCTGGCCGGTGCCCTCGACCTGATGGAGCTGGTCATCGCCATGATGCTGGCGTCGGTGACCGCCTACACGATGGCCGGATATCACCGCCGGTCTCGGAGCTCGTCGGAGGCGGCGATCAAGTACTTCCTCCTCGGCGGCCTCGCCAACGGGGTGATGGTGTACGGGGTCGCCCTCCTGTTCGGTCTGGCGGGATCGACCACCTTCTCCGAGCTGGAGACCGGACTCGCCGGAGCCGATCCCCTCGCGCTCGTGGTGGGGTTCGGGTTCGTCGCCATGGGTGTGGCCTTCAAGTTGGGCGCCCTCCCCGCCCATCAGTGGATGCCCGACGTGGCTCAGGGGGCTCCCGCTCCCGCCGCCGCCTTCCTGCTGGTCGCCGGGAAGGTGGGGGCGCTCGTCGTCCTCGCCCGGCTGGTCATGGTGCTCCCCGAGGATCTCCTCGGATGGAGACCGGTCGTGGCGTTGCTGGCGGCGGCGACGATGACCCTGGGGAACCTCGCCGCCCTGTGGCAGGACGACGTCCGACGTCTGCTGGGATGGTCCTCGGTCTCCCAGACCGGTTACGGGCTGCTGGCGGTGGTCGCCGTGGGTCGGAGCGATCTGGCGATCCCGTCGCTGCTGTTCTTCCTGGCCGCCTACGCCCTCGGCAACATGGCGGCGTTCGGGGTCGTGGTCGAGCTCCGTGGCCTCACCGACCGCGGGGCGTATCGAGGATTGGCCGGGCCCCATCCGTGGCTCATCGGGGGGCTGGCCGTGTCGTTCCTCTCCTTCGTCGGGATCCCGCCGCTGGGGGGCTTCGCCGCCAAGCTGCTGCTGATGGGGGCCGTCATCGACGCCGGGTACACATGGCTGGCGGTGCTCACGATCATCAACTCGGCGATCTCGCTCTTCTACTACGCCCGGGTGCTCGGACCGGCCTATTTCGGGGCGGCGGCTCGGCCTCGGCCCGTGCTGGGTCGTTGGGCCGGAGCCGCGGTGCTCGTCGCCGTGGTCGGGGTGGTGGCGATCGGGGTCGTCGCCCAGCCCCTCGCCCAGGCGTGGGGGGCCCTGAGTCTCGTGGGTCGCTGAGATCTCAGCGGCCCCGTGGACGCCACCAGCGTCGCCGGGTCTGAGGCCGGACGTCGGGGACCCGGCGGGCGATGTCCTCGAACTCCATGGTGCGGGCGGAGAGCTCCAGCAGCATCTCGTCTCGCCGACGCCGTCCCTCCGGATCGAGGAAATCGTCGTCGATGCGGGCCAGGAGCCCCCGGGCCAGCTCCAGGTCGAGGGCGTCGAGGGCGGCGCGGGCTTCGCCGAGGCGACGCCGGTTCGTCGTTCGCTGACGATCGGCCCATCGGCGAGCTCGGCGGAGCTGGAGGTGGGCCCGCCGGCGGGCGGCTTCGGGGAGTCGTTCGAGGAGCGGCCCGGTGGTCGGGTCGTCGGCTATGGCGAGGAGCATCCGTGACTCGTCGGCGTCCGCCAGCTCGAGGATGCGGCGGTGGAGAGCCCAGGCCTGGTCGTCGGTGGGGGCGGTCACGGGCGACAGGATATGCGGGACGGCGGATTGTGGGTGACGCCGTTTCCTTGCGCGTCGCAGCGCCTACGCTGTAGGCCGAAGGCGACCGGTGACGCGACGTGTGAGACGACCACTTGTCCTGCTCTCGATCTTCGGCCTGGTGGTGGCTGCGTGCGGTGGGGCGGCCGCCGAGGGCTCGATCCGGTACGTCGACCCGTCGAGCCAGACCCTCATCGAGGTCCCGGCGTCGTGGCACCTCTACGAGTTGGAAGAGCTCTCCCAGCGCCTCGACGACCTCCCCTTCGTCGAAGCGGTCCAGGGTCTCGAGTTCCCCCTGCAGTCGATGGTGGCCTTCGACGGGGCGCCCTTCGAGCGTGCCGAGAATCTGGCGGTGGCCATCCCGGAGGCC
>JALSJV010000325.1 GCA_026989215.1 Acidimicrobiia bacterium
GAGCCGCCGGGGGAGGGGGGTGGTGGTCGTGGGGTACTTCCCCCTCAGCTCTCTCCGCGCGGCAGGCCGCGCGCTGCTGCACCCCCATCCCCCGCCTCCTTCGTCGGCGGGTACTTCCCCCTCAGCTCTCTCCGCGCGGCAGGCCGCGCGCTGCTGCACCCCCTTCCCCCCACGCCTGGCGGCGTGGGGTACTTCCCCCTCAGAGAGGGGGAAGAACGCGTGTGTGAACGGGCGGTGGAATCGTCGGGAGGGGTCTTGAAAACGGCTTCACGATCCGGCATGGTGCGCACATGGCGATCTCGGAAGCGGCCCGCGCCGACCTCTACACTGGTCTGGCCGAGGTACTCGGCCGTGACCGTGCGGAGACGCTGATGGCCTATCTGCCGACCTTCGAACCGATCGACGTCGCCACGAAAAGTGATATCGCCGAACTGCGCACAGCGATGGATCGTCTCCGCGTCGAGCTTCGTGGGGAGATGAGCAGCCGCTTCACGACGGTGGAAGAGCGTCTCGACCGGTTGTTCTTGGCGCTGATCGGGGGCCTGTTCGTGGTGGTGGCCGCGATGGTGGGCGTCGTCGTGGCCGTCCTGTGAGCGGGTTCGACCACCCCGGCCGGATCGGACGCCTTCGGAGACTCATGGAGGAACGGGGCGTCGATCTCGCTCTCGTCTCGGTCGGGGCCGACCTTCCCTATCTCGTGGGATACGAGGCGATGCCTCTCGAACGGCTCACCATGCTGGTCGTCCGCATCGACGCCGAACCGGTACTGGTCGTGCCCGAGTTGGAGGCTCCCCGGGTGGAGCCGGGTCCGTTCCGTCTCCGACCGTGGCGCGAGACGGACGACCCGGTCCGTATCGTCGCCGAGCTCGCGGGCTCCCCGCGGACGGCGGCGATCGGGGATCAGACCTGGGCACGGTTCCTGCTCGCCCTTCAGGATCGTCTGCCAGGCACGCGATTCGTCCCGCTCTCCCCGCTCACGCAGACCCTCCGCATCCGAAAGGAGCCCGCCGAGGTCGAGGCTCTGGCCGGGGCCGCCGCGGCAGTGGATCGGGTGCTGGCCCGGATTCCCACGGAGGTCCGCTTCGGCGGTCGGAGCGAGCGGGACGTGGCCCGGGACGTCGTCGACCTGATGCTGGAGGAGGGCCACGAGGCGGCGTCGTTCTGGATCGTCGCCTCGGGCCCGAACGGCGCGTCCCCGCATCACGAACCCGGGGGGCGCACCATCGAACGGGGGGACGTGGTGGTGGTGGACGTCGGTGGACGGCGGAACGGGTACTGCTCGGATGTGACCCGGACGTTCGTGGTGGGGGACGCAGCCTCCGATGCCGCCGACGTCCATGCCGTGGTGGCCGCAGCCCAGCAGGCGGGACGTGAGGCGGTGGCGGTGGGGGTGTCGGCCGGGGACGTCGATGCCGCCGCCCGGCGGGTGATCTCGGACGCCGGGTACGGTGAGTTCTTCATCCACCGTACCGGCCATGGCATCGGGTTGGAGACCCACGAGGAGCCCTATCTGGTGGAGGGCAACGACCTGCCGCTGGAGCCGGGGATGGCCTTCTCGATCGAGCCGGGCATCTACCTGCCGGGCCGGTTCGGGGTGCGGATCGAGGACATCGTCGTGGTGACCGACGATGGCCTGCGGATCCTCAACCAGGCCGACCGTTCGCTGGTCTCGGTCGAGTGAACCCGACCGGTCGCCGGCCTGCTCGTCCTCTGCCCGGGTTCCTCGATACGCCGCCCGCCTCGAGGCGGGAGCCGTCGACTCATCCGATGTATCCGAGCCGTTCGAGGTACAGGATGATGCGGTTGGCGGCCTCGTCGGGGGAGGTGTCGGTCGTGTCGATGGTGACCTCGGCGTCGGCCGGCTCCTCGTAGGGGTCGGAGATCCCGGTGAACTCCTTGATGATGCCCGCTCGGGCCTTGGCGTAGAGGCCCTTTCGGTCCCGCTGCTCACAGACCTCGAGGGGGGTCGCCACATGGACGAGGACGAACCCGCCGACCGGTTCGATCATCCGTCGAACCCGCTGCCGGGTCCCGTCGTAGGGTGCGATCGGGGCGCAGATCGCCACCCCGCCGTTCTTGGTGATCTCGGAGGCGACGAAGCCGATGCGAAGGATGTTGAGGTCCCGATGCTCCTTCGAGAACCCCAGCTCCGACGACAGGTGCTTGCGGACGATGTCGCCGTCGAGGAGAGTCACGGGGCGTCCGCCCATCTGCAGCAGCTTCACCATGAGCGCGTTGGCGATGGTGGACTTGCCCGCCCCCGACAAACCGGTGAAGAACACGGTGAAGCCCTGGCTGGCACGGGGAGGGTGGGTGCGCCGCAGTTCGGCGACGACCTCGGGATAGGAGAACCATTCGGGGATCTCCCTTCCGTCGGCGAGACGTTCCCGCAGCTCGGTCCCGGAGATCGACAGGGTCTTCCTCCCCTCGGGCACCTCGTCGATGGGGAGGTAGCGGTCGTCCTCGGGGTCGTAGACCATCAGCTTGAAGTCGACCATCGCCACACCCAGCTCTTCCTCGTGGGCGCGGAACAGCTCCTGGGCTTCGTACGGGCCGTAGAAGGGATCGCCGTTGGAGTCCGACCCGGGCCCGGCGTGGTCCCGGCCGACGATGAAGTGGGTGGCGCCGTGGTTCTTGCGAATGATGGCGTGCCAGAGCGCCTCGCGTGGCCCCGCCATCCGCATCGCCAGGTTGAGCAGCGCCAGGGAGGCGGTCAGTCTCGGATACCGATCCATGACCGCCTGGTACGCCCTGACCCGGGTGTAGTGGTCGACGTCCCCCGGCTTGGTCATCCCCACGACGGGATGGATCAGCAGGTTCGCCTGGGCGTCTCTGGCGGCCCGCATCGTCAGCTCGACGTGGGCCCGATGCATCGGATTGCGGGTCTGGAAGGCGACCACCCGGGTCCATCCCTTCTGGGCGAACTCGGCTCGGAGCTCCGCCGGGGTCCGGCGAAGCTCCTTGAAGTCGTAGTGCACGGGGAGCTGCACCGCTTCGATGCGGCCGCCCACGTAGACGGGTCCGGCGACCTCGAAGAGGTAGGCGACACCGGGATGCTCCGGATTGGTGGTTCCGAAGACCCGGGCCGCTTCCGCCTCCTTGTCCGGCTCCCAGATGTCGGAGACGGTGAGGACCGCCAGCATCACCCCTTCGGGATCCCGCAGCGCGAGCCGCGCACCCGCCTCGAGGTGTTCGGCGGCCTCCCGGGAGACGTCGAGGGTGATGGGCATCGGCCACAGGGTGCCGTCGGTGAGTCGCATCTCCGAACAGACCCGCTCATAGTCGGCGCGGTCGAGGAAGCCCGTCAGCGGTGAGAAGGAGCCGTTGGCCAGCAGCTCCAGGTCGCAGACCTGGCGGGGGGTGAGGTCCCAGGACGGCCAGTCGCGGCTCTCCCGTCGGAGCTCGTCGGCTCGGTCGGGAGGGACGACGAGGTCGACGAGGCGGCCGCCGTGCGGTGGGATCAGATGATCGAGGCTCATGGCGCGACGCTCCGATGCCGAGGGTCGGCGAGCAGTGTACGAGACGGCGGGGTCCGGTGGGGGCCCCGGTGGGGGTTCACGGGATCAGGCCGTCGAGGGTGGCGGAGACCTGGGGGGAGACGACGGCGCTTCCGCCGAGGACGATGATCTCGGAGGGGCCGAGACGGGTGATCTCGGTCGAGGTCGGAGACGGGACCGTGTCGCGTCCCACCAGCAGGACGGGGGAGCCCTTCGCTCCTGCGGCGGCGGCCCCGGCGAGGGCGTCGGGGAAGTCGAGCCCGGTGGCGGCGAACACGGTGGTGGCGGCGGTGAAGCGGTCGGCGGAGACGGCGGCGGCGGTGGCGTAGCGGTCGGCGCCCCAGACGCGGCGGGTGGGGGCGATGGCGGAGAGTTGGGCGACGACGGCGTCGGAGACGACTCCGGTGCCGCCGAGGACGACGATCTCGGACGGGGAGAGGGTTTGGAGGGCGGCGGCGGTGGCGGCGGGGACCGTGTCACCGGCGGTGAGCAGCAGCGGAGCTCCGGCGGCTCCCGCCGCCGCCCCGCCGGCGAGGGCGTCGGGGAAGTCGAGCCCGGTCGCCACGTAGGCGACGGAGACGGGCGCGGTGAAGGCGTCGGTCGCCACGGCGGCGGCGGTGGCGTAGCGGTCGGCGCCCCAGACGCGGCGGGTGGGGGCGATGGCGGAGAGTTGGGCGACGACGGCGTCGGAGACGACTCCGGTGCCGCCGAGGACGACGATCTCGGACGGGGAGAGCCGGGAGAGCTCGGCCTGGACCGTGCCGGGAACGACGCCCTTCGCCACGAGGAGGAGCGGTCCGCCCCGGCGGGCCGCCGCCGCGCTCCCGGCGAGGGCGTCGGGGAAGGCGTCACCGGCGGCGACGTAGGCCACCGGGGCTCCCGACGGATACGCCCAACGGGAGATCTCCACCGACGTCGCGTAACGGTCGGCGCCTGCGAGGCGGGTGACGCCGGAGACCAGCTTGTAGACGGAGCCGGTGAGGGTCGTGAAGTACAGCTCGCCGGAGCCGTCGGTCCCGAAGGACGACAGCCAGGGGAACGTTCCGAGCTCTCCGGTCCAGTCCCGAAGGTCGGTGGCCGCGCCTCCGATGTAGGTGAAGCTGCGGATCCATCCCCCGCAGAAGTCCCCGTACAGGTACCGGCCCGCCAGGTCGGGGACCTCGGTGCCCCGGTACACGTAGCCGCCGGTGATGGCGCAGCCTTCGCTGGTGTTGTATTCGAGGACCGGAAGCTTCGTCCCGGCGGAGGAACATCCGCTCGAAGGCTCGTAACACCGGGTTCCCTCCAGGGTGTCCCAACCGAGGTTGGCGCCGGCGTCACTCGGGGCGAGGACCGTGACCTCTTCCCGGGCGTTCTGGCCGACGTCGGCGACGTACAGGTCGCCGGTGACCGGGTCGAAGGACGTCCGCCACGGGTTCCGGACTCCGTAGGCCCAGACCTCGTCGGCTCCGGCGGAGCCGACGAAGGGGTTGTCGGCGGGGATCCCGTAGGGGGTGCCGCCGAGGGGGTCGATCCTCAGGATGGAGCCGAGGAGGGTGGCCGGGTTCTCGGCGTTCTCCAGGGGGTCTCCCCCGGCTCCTCCGTCCCCGAGGGGGATGTAGAGGTACCCGTCGGGTCCGAAATCGATCATCCCGCCGTTGTGGTTGCCGTAGGGCTGGTCGACGGTCAGCAGGAGCCGGGCGCTGGAGGGGTCGGCGACGTCGGGGTTCCCCGAGACCCGGTACTCGACGATGCGGGTGTCCCCGGCCGTGTCCGTGTAGTTGACGTAGAACCGGCCGTTGGTGGCGTAGTCGGGGTGGAACGCCAGCCCCAGCAGGCCCTGTTCGCCGCCCCCGGAGACGAGCGAGGAGAGGTCGAGGAACGGGGTGGCGAGGACGGCGCCGTTCTTCCAGATCTTGATCGCCCCGGTCTTCTCGACGATGAAGAGCCGGTCGTCTCCGGCCGGCGCGGTGACGTAGAGGGGCTGGGACAGCCCGGTGGCGATCTCCTCGACCCCGACGTCGGCCAGCGCCGGGGTCGCCGAAAGGATCATCGCCGTGACGATGAGGAGGGTGCCGGTGATCTTCCCCCGTGGCTGCACGAGCCGACAGCGTACACGGCTCGACCGGGGAGGGAAGCCCCCTCGGTCTGGTGGCGCCCTGCGGCGGGGGACGGCGAAGCCCTCCGGCGGGTGACCGGCAGACCGGGCGGAGCCGGTACCCTGGCAGGCCCCGTGACTCGAGGAGCGACGTGAGCGGAGATCTCGAAGCGTTGGCAGTGGCGACGATCAAAGGCCTGGCGATGGACGCCGTCCAGAAGGCCAACTCGGGCCATCCGGGGATGCCGATGGGGATGGCCGACATCGCGGTGACGCTGTGGGGTCGGTTCCTGGTGGTGGATCCCGACGACCCGACCTGGGTCGACCGTGACCGGTTCGTCCTGTCGAACGGCCACGGGTCGATGCTGCTGTACGCGCTGCTGCATCTGGCCGGGTTCCCGCTGACGATGGACGACCTCAGGTCGTTCCGACAGTGGGGATCCCCCACGCCGGGCCATCCCGAACGGGACCCGGCGCGGGGAATCGAGATGACGACGGGGCCGCTCGGGCAGGGTTTCGGGACCGGCGTGGGGATGGCGATCGCCGAGGAGCATCTCCGGGCCACCTTCGGCCCCGATCTCGTCGACCACCGCACCTACGGTTTCGTCTCCGACGGCGATCTGATGGAGGGGATCAGCTCGGAGACGGCGTCGCTGGCGGGCCACCTCGGCCTCGGGAGGCTCGTCTACTTCTACGACGACAACGACATCTCCATCGACGGCTCCACCGACATCACCTTCTCCGAGGACGTCCCCGCCCGGTTCGGCGCGGTGGGGTGGCATGTCCTCGAGGTCGACGGTCACGACCGGGAGGCGGTGGCCCAGGCGACGAGGGAGTCGTTGGAGGTGGAGGACCGTCCGTCCCTCGTCATCTGCCACACCCACATCGCCGCCGGCGCGCCCCACGCCCAGGACACGGCCGCCGCGCACGGTGCACCCCTCGGAGAGGACGAGGTCCGGGCGACGAAGGAGGCGATCGGTCTCCCGCCCGACGAGACCTTCCACGTCCCCGACGGCGTCTACGAATTCTTCTCCGAGGCGATGGATCGGGGCCGTCGAGCCCGCCGGGCGTGGGAGGAGCGTCGGGAGGGCGTCTTCGCCGAGGATGCGGAGCTGAAGGCCCGATGGGATGCCTACTGGTCGCCGGCGGCGGTGAAACTGGAGGATCCGGGCTTCGACGTGGGCGCCGCCCTCGCCACCCGGGCGGCGTCGGGAAAGCTGTTCGCCCAGATCGCCGATAAGGTGCCGTCGTTCTTCGGAGGGGCGGCGGACCTGGTCGCCTCCACCAAGACCCACATCCCGTCGGACGGGTACTTCTCCCGTCGGGATCGGACGTCCCGCAATCTGGCGTTCGGGATCCGGGAACATGCCATGGGGACGATCGTGAACGGGATGGCGGTGCACGGCGGGATCCGTCCCTACGGTGCCACCTTCTTCGTGTTCAGCGACTACATGCGTCCGGCCGTGCGGCTGTCGGCACTGATGGAGGCCCCGTCGATCTGGGTCTACACCCACGATTCGATCTTCCTGGGCGAAGACGGACCCACCCATCAGCCCATCGAGCATCTGGCGTCGCTGCGGGCGATGCCGGGGCTGTGGGTGATCCGTCCGGCGGACGCCACCGAGACGCTCGAGGCCTGGGAGGTGGCGCTCGGGCGAGCCGACGGTCCGGTGGCTCTGGTGCTCACCCGTCAGGGTGTGCCGGTGCTCGACCGGGAACGGGGTGGGGTGGCGAGGGGCGGATATGTGCTGCGTCCGGGTGACGACGTCGTGCTGGTGGCGACCGGCTCGGAGGTGCATCTCGCCCTGGCGACGGCCGACCTGCTGTTGGAGCGGGGCGTCTCCGCCCAGGTGGTGAGTCTGCCCTGCTGGGAGCTGTTCTTCGACCAGGACCCGGGTTACCGGGAGGAGGTGCTGGGCGACGGCCTCCCCAGGGTCTCGATCGAGGCGGCGGCCACCCTGGGTTGGGAGCGGGTCGTCGGCTCGGACGGCCTGATCGTCGGGATCGACCACTTCGGGGCTTCCGCCCCGGCCGCGGCGCTGGCCGAAGGGTTCGGGTTCACCGCCGAGGCGGTCGCCCGTCGGGTCGTCGAGTTCCTGGCGTAGACGAGAACCTCCAGGTCCGCTCCGGTCAACCGATATTGTGATCAGACCCATGTCCCGTCACCGCGCCTCCGTCCGTCGCCGCGTCGCCGTGCTGTTGGCTCTGGCGCTCCTCGTCCCGGCCGCCCCCGCCGCGGCCGCCCAGGGCACCGACGTCATCACGATCACCGGCGGCGGGTGGGGACACGGGGTGGGGATGCCCCAGTGGGGCGCCCGGGGGATGGCCGACGACGGGTACACCTACGACCAGATCCTCTCCTACTTCTACACCGGGACGGGGCTGGCCGACATCACGACGACCTCGCCGACGCCACCCGATCCGCTGCGGATCGGGATCAACCGCGACCTGACCTCGGAGACGTTCTCGGTGCTGTCGGGGACCGCCGAGATCTGTCGAAGTGGGGAGGCGGCGGGAGCCTGTTCCTTCCAGA
>JALSJV010000326.1 GCA_026989215.1 Acidimicrobiia bacterium
CAAGCCGCGTTCGGAGGTGGACCACCTCGTGGCGGGTCCCCGGGGTGTGTCGATCTGCTCGGAGTGCGTGGGCGTGGCCCATGAGGTGGTGCGGGCATCGCAGCGACCGACGTCGAGCGATCGGGTTCTGACGGGCATCGGGCTTCTCGTCACCAACGATCGACGCCGGTCGGGCCTGCTCGGTCTCGTCGAAGGCGCGGCGGTGGCGATCCGGCTCGGCAAGGTCACCTGGGTGGGGGAGGAACGGAACCTCCCGGCCCGGTACCGGGAGCTCCCCGAGCTCCGGTGCGGAGGACGGATGGTGATCCCGGGGTTCGTGGACGCCGCCACCCACCTCACCGGATCGGGGGCCGAGGGGCGACCCCGACCCGAGGTCGCCGCCACCGAGACGACCGACCGTGCAGCCCGTTCCCTGGCGCGGGGGACGACGACCGTCGACATCGCCGCCGGTGGCAGCGGCGATCCGGTGACCGACACTGCCCTCCTGGCCGTGGCTCGGGTCGTGGGGGAGCGCCTGCCGAGTCGGGTCGGGGTCACGTGGCGGACGGCGTCGGAGGAGCGGGCGACCGAGGTGACGCCGGGCATGGTGGAGACCGCCGCCCGTCTCGCCTCCCAGGTGGAGGTGTCGGGGTTGGTGGCGCCGGAGGTGGCGGCGGTGATGCGCCGAGCCCATCTCCGCATCCGGTCGGTGGGTCCTCCACCGGGCTCGGTCGCGGGCGGGCTCGACGTCGATGTGGTGGGACGTCCGAGGGGCGCGACCCCGGAGGACCTCGCCGCGCTGGCGGAGGCGGAGATCCCCGTGATCCTGACGGCGGCCGACCTCATGGCGGGTCGGCCGTGGCCGGGGCGACAGATCGTGGATGCGGGGATCCCCCTCGCCTTGGCGTCGGGATCCGATCCCGAGCGAGTCGAGGTGGCGGGTCTCGGCCTGGCGGTCGCGTTGGCGGTCGCCTTCGCAGGCCTCGGGGTGGAGGAGGCCCTCTGGTCGGCCACGAGGGGGGGTGCCCTGGCGCTCGGCGCTCGCGAGCTCGGCTGGGTGGGACCCGGGGCGGCCGGGGACCTGGTCGTCCTGGAGGCCGACACGCTCGGCGATCTGGTGAGGAGACCCGACGGCGACACGGTCTTCCAGGTCGTGGCAGGTGGCGACTTGATCCCCATTTGACACGGTTTTTCGGGTGTCGTCGGTTAGCGTTGGACGCCGGATGCGTCCAGGGGGGACGTCCGACACCCAGAGAGGGAGGACCGATGAACAAGACCGAGATGGCGCAGAAGCTCGCCAAGAAGACGGGCCTGACCGTCGCCAAGGCTTCGGAGGTGGTCGACGCGATCTTCTCCACGAAACCGGGTGAGGGCATCATCGCCGTCGAGCTCGACGCCGGACGGAAGGTATCGATCGCGGGCTTCGGCACCTTCGCCACGAAGAGCCGGGCGGCCCGCAAGGGTCGGAATCCGGCGACCGGCGAGACGATCGACATTCCGGCCCGCAAGTACGCCAAGTTCACGCCGGCGAAGGGCCTGCGGGAGCGCGTCGAGCAGTGATCGAGCCCCGATCGTGATCGGAGGAAGAGGGGCTCCCCGGAGCCCCTCTTCCCGTTTAGCCTGAGCGGGGTGACCCGCCCGATCTTCGAAGAGGCGCCCCCGTATGCGATCGCCCATCGGGGGAGCCGGGTGCTGTGGCCCGAGAACACGCTGACCGCGTTCCGTGGTGCCGTCGCGCTCGGTTTCCGCTGGCTGGAGACCGACCTCCATCAGACACGGGACGGGACGATCGTCTGCATCCACGACGACACCGTGGAGCGAACCACCGACGGCAGGGGGAAGGTCGCCGAGATGACCCTCGCCGAGCTGAAGACCCTCGACGCGGGCTACCGGTTCCGCCGCGACGGCGACCATCCCTTTCGCGGCGCGGGGATTCGTGTCCCCACCTTCGAGGAGGTGGTGACGGAGTTTCCCGGCGTGAAGCTCATCGTCGACCTCAAACAGGACGGGATGGAGCGGCGTCTCGCCGACCTGATCGCCCAGTACGAGCTGTGGGACCGCCTCATCGTCGGGAGTTTCAGCGACGATCGTCTGAGCCGCTTCCGCCGGGAGACCGGTGGCCGGGTGGCGACGTCGACGGGCCCGAAGGAGACCCTCCGTGTCTGGTTGCGTTCCTGGTTGGGGGCGCCTCCGGCGGTGGCCGACGCCCTCCAGGTTCCCAGGTGGTATTGGGGGCTTCCGGTGGTGACCCGGCGGACGGTGGCGGCGGCGCATCGGGCCGGGATGCAGGTGCATGTCTGGACCGTGAACGAGCCGGACGTCATGGGTGAGCTCCTCGACTGGGGGGTGGACGGGCTCATCACCGACCGCCCCGATCTCCTGAAGGCGGTGTTGGAGAGCCGGGGGGTCTGGCAGGGGGCCTGATCGGGCTGCTGGATCGAACCCCGGGTTCTCCGAGGCCGCCGCTCCCCCTCGGAACCCTGGGTTCGGTGGGGGAGGCCAGCCGTGGGTGCCGTGGGGCGATGAGTCCCCCTCACGACCCTGGGTTCGGTTGGCGGGTCGGCTCGCCGAACACCCAGCGGCGGATCCAGGCGTGCATCGCGATGCCGGCGGCGACCCCGGCGTTGATGGAGCGAGTCGAACCGAACTGGCTGATGTGGCACACGACGACGGCCGCCTCCCTGGCCTCGGGGGAGAGCCCCGGCCCTTCCTGCCCGAATAGGAAGACGCAGCGTTCCGGAAGTGGAAAGGTCTCGATGGGGACCGAGCCGGGGATCAGGTCGACGCCGATGATGGGGAGGTCGTCGGCGTCGGCCCAGGCCCGGAGCGAGCCGAGGTCGGGGTCGTGGTGGACGTGCATGTACCGGTCGGTCACCATCGCCCCCCGTCGGTTCCATCGGCGGCGACCGACGATGCGGACCCCGGAGGCGTTGAAGGCGTTGGCGGTCCGTACCACCGTGCCGATGTTGAGGTCGTGGCGCCAATTCTCGATCGCCACCCAGAAGGGATGGCGCCGTCGGTCGAGGTCGGCGACGATCGCCTCCACCTTCCAGTACCGGTAGCGGTCGATCACGTTGCGGCGATCCCCGTGGCGGAGCAGCTCCGGGTCGTAGCGGGGATCGTCGGGCCAGGGGTCGGGATGGGGTCCGACGCCCACCTCGGGCTCATCCATGACCCCGGATCCTACGGCCCCGGTGGGGAAGCCGAGGCTCCCCCGGACGGAGGGGCATCCGGGGAAGCCTCGGGTCCGATCAGAACTTCTCGGCGGCGACCCGCTCGAAGGTGTCGGCGTCGAAGACGGCGATGCCACCGTTGGCGATCGTGTAGATCCTTCCGTCGATCACGATCGTCCGCATCGGGCTCCAACGCCAGGGGTCGAACCCTTCCAGCTCCTCCACGGCCACGGGGCCGTCGGCGACGGGGCGGAGCACCGTCTCCAAGCTCAGCCGGTCCCCGTCGACGCGGGCGGCGATGACGCCGGTGTCGTACTGCTCGGATTCGTGCTCCGGGAACCACTTCCAGGCTTCGTAGGGGACGAGCACCAGCCCGTTCCAGTAGGTGAACGCCCGATGGTCGGCTTCCGCCTGGGACCAGCCGCCGTCGAGGGACACCTGATCGATCCGCGTCGGGTTGGCCGCGTCGGAGACGTCGAAGAGGGAGAGCTGGGTTCCCTTGGTCCTCCCCTCCTCGGTCGCGTCCTGACCCACACCGAGGATCCGACCGTCACCGAGGGGATGGAGGTAGGCGGAGTAGCCGAGGATCTTCAGTTCTCCCGCCACCGTTGGATTCTCCGGGTCGGAGAGGTCGATCGTGTAGAGGGGGTCGGTCTGGCGGAAGGTGACCACATAGCCGACCTCCCCGAGGAAACGCACCGCGAAGATCCGTTCCCCCTTCCCCAGACCGTCGACCCGACCGATCTCGACGAGCTCGTCCCCGCGGCGCTCCAAGGTGGTGACGAGGCTCTCGGACTCGTCCGACCACCACCAGCCCTCGGGGGCCGTCGTCGACGCCACCCGGAGCACCCCTCGGAGCTCGTCCATGGAGAATTGGTTGAGGAGGAACCCCTGGACCTCACCGGAGGCCAGATAGGTGGGGGCGCCCGGATCCGACGTGTCGAAGAGGTGGATCTGACTGCGGAACCGGCTCGCCTCGTCCTTCACCTCGTCGGGAGTCTCGAACAGCGCCCAGTCCTGCCACGGTTGGGTGGCGACGTAGAGCCGATCGGCGGTGGCGTACACGGTGGAGCCGTCGGCCACGACGCCGGCATCCGCCCAGGAGCCGATCCCCGTGCGCAGGTCGAAGGTCAGGACCGAGAGGGTGTTGAGCCCGGAGAAGGTCCTCGGGGCGAGCACCGAGGTGCAGTCGAGGGCCCGTCCTTCCCGGGTCGTCCCGGTGGTCTCGTCCTCCAGCACGTAGTAGGGAAGCCAGTTGTCGAGCGTCGAGTTCTTCACGATCTCCCGGTTGCGGCGGACGGCCTCCCGTTCCGCTCGGAGACCCTCACCGTCGGGGAACTCCCAGTCGAACCCCACGGGGGTGGAGGAGAGCACGACCCTGGCCACCCCGTCGACGAGCCGCGAGGACACATAGGAGCCGTCGATCCAGAGCCGCCGGAGGACCTCAGGCCGGGCGACGTCGGAGACGTCCACCTCGACGATGCGGACGACGGCGCTCCCGCCGTAGACGGGCGCAGCCCGGCGGGCGTCGGGGAGGGGGCCGCCCCCTCCGGACCAGTCCTGGCCGACGAGCAAGAGGGTGTCGCCCTCCAGCAGCATCTCGGTGGGCCACCAGTCGTCGAAGCGGAGAGCCCCGTCGAAGGCGACGCCGTCCGCGGTGGGATGGGCGATCCGGAGACGTCCGTCCGCCAGGACGAAGATGCGGCGACCGTCGGTCTTGACGACGTCGGCCTCGTCCACCCCGGCCACCTGCACGTTCGTGCCGGTGAAATCGACCCCGGGTTCGGCCGATGCCGCCTGCGGCATGACCCCGTCGGCCGACCGTGGAACACCGGCGGCGTCTTCGGCGATCGCATAGAAGGGGCCGTCCCCGGGGAGCCCGTAGGGTCCGACGAGGGGCAGGGCCTGGTCGATGTAGTAGTCCAGCAGGTCGTCGCAGGCGGCGAATCCCTGGACGTATCGGGACGCGAAGACCCCAGGTGTGGTGGGGCCCGTCCCTGGTTCGGGCCCGGTCGTCGGAGGGGAGGTGGTGGCGCTGCAGGCCGCGGCCACGATCCCCAAGAGGACGATGAGGGTGAGGTGTCGACGCATCCGGCGCTCCTGTGGGTCGGTCTGGCCGTTGGACGGTCCGAACCCCCCACGCGGTTCCCGGCCCCGTCGGGTCGGAGATGTCGGACGTCGCCGGAGGCCGCGCCGGCGTCCGCCTCCAAGACGAGCTGATGGTCGATCACCGTCGGCTCCGGCGGCGGACCACCCCACGTGCCGGGAGCAGGCTCGGGGCCGGATGGGCCCTTCGGGTGGATCGCCGACGGGGTCGCCCCTCGCGATCGGGCGCCGATCCGCATCCGTCCGGTGCGGACCCGATGTCGGGGAGGCTCAGCGCAGTGAGGGGAGGTAGGAGGGGCGCCGTGTCTCGAACGCGTCGATCGCGTCGGTGTGGGCGAGGGTGAGGCCGATGTCGTCGAGGCCTTCGACGAGCCGCCATTTGGTGTGGGGGTCGATGTCGAAGGTGGCCTCGAAACCGTCGGCGGTCACCGTCTGCGCGGGCAGGTCGATGGTGACCTCGGCACCGGGGTCGGCCTCCGCCAACTCCATCAGCCACTGCACCTCCTTGGGTGACAGCTCCACGGGCAGCAGGCCGATCTTGGTGCAGTTCGTCCGGAAGATGTCGGCGAACGAGGGGGCGATGATCGCCTCGAATCCCCAGTCTTGGAGGCCCCAGGGGGCATGTTCCCGGGAGGATCCCGACCCGAAATTGGGTCCGGTCACGAGGATCCCGGCGTCGGCGTATTCGGGGCGGTCGAGGACGAAGTCCGGGTCTGCCCGGCGCCAGTCGTGGAACACGAACTCGCCGTAGCCGGTCCGCTCCACCCGTTTCAGGAACTGCTTCGGCATGATCTGGTCGGTGTCGACGTTGGCGCGGGGCAGTGGTGCCAGCGTGCGGGTGATGACGGTGACGGGCTTCATCGGGCGACCTCGAAGGTCCGGACGTCGGTGAGGTGTCCGGTGACGGCCGCCGCCGCGGCCATCTCCGGGGACATGAGGTGGGTGCGACCTCCGGGACCCTGGCGGCCTTCGAAGTTCCGATTGGATGTGGAGGCGCACCGTTCTCCGGGGCGGAGGATGTCGGGGTTCATGCCGAGGCACATGGAGCATCCGGCGTCCCGCCACTCGAACCCGGCCGCCTTGAAGACTCGGTCGAGCCCCTCGGACTCCGCCTGGAGCTTCACGAGGCCGGACCCGGGCACCACCATCGCCGAGACTCCCTCGGCCACCTGCCGGCCCTCGACGACCCGGGCCGCCGCCCGGAGGTCTTCGATCCGGGCGTTCGTGCAGGAGCCGATGAAGACCCGGTCGATCCGGATCTCGGTGAGCGGTGTCCCCGGCGTCAGGCCCATGTAGTCGAGGGCCCGGGCCACGGACTCACGCTCGTCGGGGTCGTCGAAGGCGTCGGGGGAGGGCACCGTCGCCGAGATGGGGAGGGTCTGACCCGGGTTGGTGCCCCAGGAGACGTGAGGTTCGAGCGACGGGGCGTCGAGGTGGATCTCGGTGTCGAAGGTGGCGCCTTCGTCGGTCGGAAGGGTCCGCCAGTCGTCGAGGGCCCGTTCCCAGTCGGCGCCCTGGGGGGCGTGGGGACGACCCTCGAGGAAGGCGAAGGTGGTGTCGTCGGGGGCGATCATCCCTGCCCGCGCGCCGGCCTCGATCGACATGTTGCAGATCGTCATCCGGCCGGCCATGTCGAGGCCCCGGATCGTCGAGCCGCGGTATTCGATGACGTGGCCGGTTCCGCCCGCGGTGCCGATCGTGGCGATGACGGCCAGGATCACGTCCTTGGCGGTCACCCCGAGGGGGAGCTCGCCTTCGACGGTCACCGCCATGGATTTGGGACGATGCTGTGGGAGCGTCTGGGTGGCGAGGACGTGTTCGACCTCCGACGTCCCGATCCCGAAGGCGAGGGCTCCGAACGCGCCGTGGGTGGCGGTGTGGGAGTCGCCGCACACGATCGTCATCCCGGGTTGGGTGACCCCCTGTTCCGGTCCGATCACGTGGACGATTCCCTGACGTGGGTCGTCGAGTCCGAAGAGGGTGATGCCGAACTCTTCGCAGTTGCGGATGAGCGTCTCGATCTGGGTGCGGGAGAGGGGGTCGGTGATGCCCTGGTCCCGTCCTGCGGTGGGGACGCCGTGATCGATGGTGGCGAGGGTCAGGTCGGGACGTCGCACGGTGCGGCCGGCGAGGCGGAGGGCGTCGAAGGCCTGCGGGGAGGTGACCTCGTGGACGAGATGGAGGTCGATGTACAGCAGGTCGGGCTCGCCGGGAGCGGACCGCACGACGTGGCGGTCCCAGACCTTCTCGAAGAGGGTGCGGGGTGTCGTCATCGGTGTCTCGGAGGGGGTGAGGGTAGCGCCTCCCAGGCCCCACCTTTCCGTTCTGGCACCAGGATCGCGCGTCATACGCGACTTCTGGGTGCCAAAACGGGAGAGGGGTCAGGGTTCGTCGAGGGCGGCGCGGAAGCTCTCGGCGGTCCCGGCGTCGAACCCGACGAGGAGGACCGTCTCCAGCGCGTCGGGGTGGGTCTCGGTCCAGTCACGGACCGCCGAGACGATCACCCTCGTCGCCTCGTCACGGGGATATCCGAAGATCCCGGCGGAGATCGCCGGGAGCGCCACCGATGTGGCGCCGACCTCGGTGGCGGCGTCGAGGGCTGCCGTCACCGCCTGCCGCAGCAACCCCTCGTTGTCCTGGGTCTCCCGGTACCGGGGTCCCACCACGTGGACGACCCAGCGGGCGTGGAGAGCCCCGCCGGTCGTCACGGCGGCTTGACCCGGTCGCAGCGGGCCGTGACGACGGACCCAGTCGTCCGATTCGTCCTGGATCACCCGCCCTCCGGCCCGCACGATGGCGGCGGCGACTCCGCCACCGTGGGCGAGATGTTCGTTGGCGGCGTTGACGATCGCGTCGACGTGCTGCTGGGTGATGTCGCCCTGGACCACGCTGACGTACGTCACGGGTCGAAGGGTACCTCCACGCCTCCGCCCGGGTACATTCCCCGTGTGCGCCTGCTGGCCGTCATGCTTCTCGCCACCGTCGAGCTGGGCGGGATCTTCGGAACCGCCGGGGTGTCGGGGCGCGCCCTCACGGCGGCGACCATCGAGATCGACCTGCAGGTGGAGGCCCCGGCCGACGCCACCGTGGTCGCCCACCTCATCGAGCCCGGCGGTACCCAGAGGACGGTCGCGCTCGCCCAAAGGGCCTCCGGCGTGTACGGGGGCATCGTGGAGATCCCGATCATCGACTACCTCGTCGTCTTCGAGGTCGTCGGCTCGAACGGCGTCCAGTCCCAGCCTCTGCGGCTCACCGAGTTGGGTCTCGACCCTGCGTTGCTGGGGCGAAGCCCGATCGCGCCCAGCACGAGCGAGCCGGGGTTGAGTGCCGAGACTCGGCGCTGGGGATGGCTCGGGCTCGCCCTCGGTGCCTTGGCCCTCGCCGCCTTGGCGGTGTGGGCCCTGGGTGGTCGCGACGAGGACGAGCTCGAGACGCCGGAACCGGTCGGTTCGGACGGCTGAAGGCTCGGCCCGCCCCTAGCCTGGACCCATGACGAGGGTGCGTGACGCCCGGGTGGCGGATGCTGCGGCGTTGGCGGCGATCCATGTGCGGAGCTGGCAGGTCGCCTACGCGGGGATCTTCCCCGCGGAGTTCCTTTCGGGTCTCGACGTGGGGCGCCGGGAGCGGTGGCGTCGGGCACGCCTGCAGAACCCGCCGCCGCGCACCTGCACCCTCGTCGTCGAGGTGGACGACGGGCCGATCGGGTTCGCCGACCTGGGGCCTGCGCTCGGCCTCGGCGGCGCCGGCGAGGTGTACGCCATCTACCTCGATCCCGACCATTGGGGTCGGGGCCACGGGAGGGAGCTGATGGCGGCGGCCGTGGACCGGCTGGTCCGTCTGGGATGTGGCGAGGCCGTCCTGTGGGTCATCGAGGAGAACCTGCGGGCACGTCGGTTCTACGAGGCCGCCGGATGGGCCGACGACGGGGCTCGACGCATCGAAGAGATCGGTGGCGTGCAGGTGAACGAGCTCCGCTACCGGCGTCCCCTCCGGGTCAGGTCGCGACCCACCCTCTCGGGCTCCATCGGCGAGCCAGATCCTCGGCGGCGAAGAAGTCCTCGACGAAGGTGACCTTCAGGTTGTGGGGGTCGCCCGGCACGATCCGCACGTCGAGGTCGGAGAACGCCTCCACCGTCTCGGCGGTGTCCAGCCCCTGAAAGTCGGTCTCGGCGGCACGTCGATACGCGTCGCGCAGGGGACCCGCTCGGAAGACCTGGGGCGTCTGCATGCGGCGGAGGTGGCGGGTGTCGGCGGCGGCCAGCAGACCATCGTCTTCGAGCCGTTCGAGGGGTCCTTCGATCTCGAGACCCGGGACGGCCCCGCCGTGCCGCTCGGCGGTGGTGAACAACCGGTCGAGGAGGGGGAGGGTGAGGAAGGGTCGGGCACCGTCGTGGACGGCGACGAGGGCGTCGGAGGGGGCGTGGACGGTGGCGATCCCGGCGGCTTCACTGGCATGGCGGGTCGGTCCCCCGAGGACGACGGTGGCCTCGACGCCGACGGACGCCAGCACCTCGGCGGCACGTTCGCGATCTTCGGGTCGGATCACGAGGACCAGCCGTTCGACGGGCTCGAAGGCGGCGAACGCGGTGAGGGAGTACCACAGGAGGGGGCGACCACCGATGGGGAGGTAGACCTTGTTGACCTCCCGGCGGACACGACTGCCGCTCCCTCCGGCGAGCACGATGGCCGTGTGCATGGGGCGACGATAGGGGCGGGGTAACCTCAAGTCCCGTCATGCTGTCCCCACACCTCCTCCGTCCCTACTCGGGTCGTCAGCTCGGTCTGGTCGAGGCCGACCGCGACGTCCTGGTCCTCGCCGCCGCGGGAAGTCGATGGGTGGGGCCCACCTTGCTGGTCCACCGACCCACCCTGGAGCATCGGGTCCTGCAGTCCGACGCCGTCTGGGTGGTGGTGGTCGGGGAGCCGGTGCCGGAGCCGTCCACCGTTGCCCGGGTCGACGACATGCTCGCCTCCGTCGGCGACGACCTCGACGGCGTCGTCCTCGTCGCGCCGTTCACGGAGGCGGTGAAGGAGGTGGAGGGTGACCGGGTGGTGCGGGCGGTGGACCGTTCCCGACTGGTGCGGGTCCGTCCGCCCGAGATCCTGCGGCGTTCCTCGCTGGCGGCGGCCCTCGTCGGGCTCGACGTCGGGTGGGTGAACGCCGCCCACCTGGTGATCGCCGCCGGAGGTCGGGTCGTCCCTCACCTCCAGGGAGCTTCCCGGACGGTCTGAGGGTCCTCTCAGCCGACGCGACGCCGGGCCTTGACCGCCCATACCGCCAGCGCTGCGGCGATCCCTCCGGCGACCGCCGCGCCCGAGATGATCGGGACCGGTTTGGGCACGGTGGCGAGGCGGGTGCGGAGGGTGACGGGGCGTTCGAACTCCATGATCTGCCAGTCCCGCTCCTCGGCGACGGCCCGTAGGTCCTTGTCGGGGTTGACGGCGACCGGATGACCCACCGCCTCCAACATGGGAAGGTCGGTGTAGGAGTCCGAGTAGGCGAAGCAGTCCTCGAGGGAGAGGCCTTCGCGTTCGGCCATCTCCCGGATCGCCTCGGCCTTCCCTTCGCCGTACGCGTAGAACTCCAGGCGTCCCGTGTACTTGCCGTCGGCGTCCACCTCGGGGCGGGTGCCGATGACCTCGTCCACGCCGAGGAACCTGCCGAGGGGCTTCACCACTTCGACCGGGCTGGAGGAGATCACGACGACCTTGCGGCCGGCCCGGTGATGCTCGTCGATGATGGCGAGGGCCTCGGCGTAGACGAGGGGTGAGACCACCTCGTCGACGGTCTCCTCGACGAGTTGTTCGATCTCGGCCTTGTCCCAGCCCTTCGTGAGCTCGGAGAGCTCCTCGCGGACCTTCTCGAGCTGGTCGTGGTCGGCTCCGAACATCGTGTAGTAGGCCTGACCGATGGCGGCCTTGAGGAGGGCTCGCTTGGACAGGAACCCCGCCTTGGAGAGGGTGCCGGCGAAGGCCAGGGTGGAGGACTTGGCGATGATCGTCTTGTCGAGGTCGAAGAAGGCAGCGGCCTTGGGGGTGGTCTCGACGGTCGTCACGGCCGTCATTGTACGGGCCGGGCGCCGCCGCCCCCGGGAACGACGGCCGTCTGGACGGTTTCCGGCGTCCGGACGAGGGTCTTCCATGATGGAAGACGTTGCGTTACGTTCCGCCCCATGGCGAACGTTCTCGGCATCCGATCCCCATCGGACGCAGTGCTGCACGCCGTCGCGCCGCTGGGACTGGCCGCCGCCGCCCCCGGGAACGACGGCCGTCTGGACGGTTTCCGGCGTCCGAACGAGGGTCTTCCATGATGGAAGACGTTGCGTTACGTTCCGCCCCATGGCGAACGTTCTCGGCATCCGATCCCCATCGGACGCAGTGCTGCACGCCGTCGCGCCGCTGGGACTGGCCGCCGCCGCCGGCCACTGCCTCGTCGTCGACCTCGACTCCGACGCTCCGCCCCTCCCCGGCGACCGGACGCTGGCGACCCTGGTGGAGGAGGGGCCCCGTCGGTCCGATCTGACCGCGACCCGTCGGGGGGTGGCCGTGTTGCCGAACGGTGGCGTCACCTGGGAGCAGGCGGCACCGGTGGTGGAGGAGCTCTGCAGCCGGTGGGAGCAGGTCGTGGTTCGGGTCCCGGCCGTGCACACCTCGGTCCCGTGGCCGATCGTCCCGGTCTGGCTCCTCGTCCCCGAGTTCCCCCCGCCCCCGGCACCCGCCGTGTATCAGTCGCTGCTGCGGGGAGCTCTTCCGCCGGGGCCCGGGGTCTTGCTGCCGCCCCTTCCCCGGTCGGTGATCCGGTCGATCCTCAGGGGACGGGTGGATCCCCGGCTCGCATGGGTGCGGGCCTGGCGGCCCGTCTGGGGTGCACCGTGGGCGTGATCGACCGCCTCGCCGAGCGGCTGGTGTCGTCGTCGGTGCCGTTGGAGCGGGAGGCGCTCGAACGGGCCCTCAGCCGCCTCGCTCCGGTCGAGGCCCCCCTCGCCGGGCCGAGCACCCTCACCGGCGTGGTGGATGCCCTGGTGGGCTTGGGACCGATCGAGGCGCTGCTGCGTGACCAGGAGGTCACCGACGTGCTGGTGAACGGACCCGAGGAGGTCTGGGTGGAGCGCCGGGGGGTGCTGGAGCGGACCGACGTGACCTTCTCCGGTCCCGAGGCGATCCGGGCCGCCGTCGAGCGGGTGATCGCCCCCCTCGGGCTCCGTCTCGACCATGCCTCCCCGATGGTCGAGGCCCGGCTCCCGGACGGGAGTCGGCTCCACGCGGTGATCCCGCCGGCCGCGGTGCCCCACCCGGTCGTGGCGATCCGACGGTTCACCGCCGCCGTCCACACCCTCGACGACCTGGTGCGGGTGGGGACGCTCACCGACGAAGAGGCCGATCTCCTCTCCCGTGCCGTCGCCGAGCGTCGCAGCCTCCTCGTCTCGGGCGGGACCGGCGCGGGAAAGACCACCCTGCTCAACATCCTGTCGGGGCTCATCCCTCCCGACGAGCGGGTCGTCGTCGTGGAGGACGCGTCGGAGCTGGCGCTGCGGGGCCACGTCGTCCGCCTCGAGGCGAACCCACCGAACGCCGAAGGCGTGGGGGAGGTCACCCTGGCCGACCTCGTCCGTTCGGCGTTGCGTCTCCGTCCCGACCGGATCGTGGTCGGCGAGGTGCGGGGGCCCGAGGCCCTCGACCTGGTCGCGGCCCTGAACACCGGCCACGACGGGTCGATGTCCACCGTGCACGCCAACAGCCCGGAGGAGGCCCTCTGGCGGCTGGAGACCCTGGCCTTGTCGGGTCCGCGCCGGGTCCCGGCGGAGGCGGTGCGTCGCCAACTCCGGGCGGGTCTCGATCTGATCGTGCAGCTTCGACGTCGGGACGGGCAGCGTCGGGTCGTCGCCATCGAGACCGTCGGGGAGGGACCGTCGTGACCTGGCTCCTGTTCGTGGCGGGGATCGTGCTGGGCGTCCCGACTTCCCGGCTCGGCGTGGCGGCCCTGGTCGTCTACCTCCCCTGGGTGGCGCTCCCCGCCTTGGCGGCGGCCGTCGTCGTGGCCCGTCGGGGCGTGGACTCTGGCGCGGCGCCGGTCACGTCGGAGATCGCCGCCCAGCTCCGGGCCGGCCACACGCTCCGCCGCTCGGTGGCGATCGCCGCCGGGGCCGCCGGGATGGATCGGGTGGAGCGGATCGCCGCCGCCGGTATGCCCATGGAGCGGGTGGCCGACGCGCTTCGCCGCCAGGGGGACGAACTGGCGCTGACGGCGGCGGCCGTGCGGGTGGCCGCCCGGTCCGGTGGACGGTCGGCGGCGGTGTTCGACGCCCTCGGCCTCTCGCTGCTCGACGCCGAAGCCCTGCGGCGGGAGCGCCGGGCGGCGGCGGCTCCGGCGGTGCTCGCCGCCTGGATCGTCGGCGGTCTCCCCCTGGCCTACCTGGGATACCTCGCCGGCGGTGGGCGCCTCGCCTCGATCCTCGCGGCGGGAGGGCCGGTGGCCACCCTCACCGTCGTCGGGGCACTGATGGTGGTCGCCGGGGTGGCGGCGGTGGCCGTGCAGGTCAGGGAGGTCGAGCGGTGAGGCGGCGTCATCTGATCGTGCTCGGCGGCCTGCTGTTGGCGCCGGCCTCGTGGTGGGGTCCCCTGCTCGGACTGGTCGCCGTCGGCATGCTCCTCGGGCGCCTTCGCCGCCGCCGGGCGGCGGCCCGTCGGGTCCGACTCGACCTGGAGGTCCTGGCTCGGACGCTCGTCGTCGCCTTCGCCGGGGGGCTCTCGCTCCCCGCCGCCTTGGAGGAGGCTCGTCCACTCCTCGGGTCCCAGGTCGGAGCCGAGGTCACCGCGGCGATGCGCGCCGCGCGGCGCTCCGGGCTCGGTCCGGTGCTGGCGTCGGGTGTCGGCCCTCTCACCGCCGAGCTCTTCGTGCGTCTCGCCGCCGCCCAGGCGTCGGGCGCGCCGATGGTGCAGGGGGTGGAGGCGTATCTGGAGCGGCGGCGCATCGACGAGCGGGCCCGCATCCTCACCCGGGTCCGGACCCTCCCGACGCGGCTCATCGTTCCCGTGGCCCTCCTGGTGTTGCCCGGTCTCGTGCTGCTGATGCTCGGTCCCGTGTTCGTGAACCGCCTGGGCGGTCTGGTGGGCCCCCTGGTGGGTGGATGAGTTCCCGTGCTTCCCCCCGTGCCGGCCGGCTGCCGGATGACCGAAAGGAGAAGGAATGCTCGGAGTCTGGACGTGGCTGCTGGCCCGGGTCCACAGGGTGGAGCGGGGCCAGGGAACGGTCGAGTACGTGCTGGTGATCCTGGCGGTGACCGCCGTCGCCCTCACCCTGATCGGCTGGATCAGGGGCTCGGGCGGGGGCCTGTTGGGGAACCTGTTCGGGAAGATCATCGGGTTCGTCACCGGCCGGGCCCGGTTCTGAGATGATCCGGGAGCGGGGCTCGGCCGTGGTCGAGAGCGCCCTGGTCCTGCCCGTCGTCCTCGTCGTACTGCTGGCGGGACTCGAGGTGGTGGCCGTGGCCCGGACCCAGCTCCACCTGGTGGCGGCCGCCCGGGAAGGTGCCCGGGTGGCCGCCACCGTCGCCGACCCGGCCCGGGCGGTGGCGGCGGTGCGGGCTGCGCTCGGGCCCGAGGAGGGCTCACGGGTGGGGGTGACCGTCACTCGGGGCGGTCGCGGGACCTCGGCGACGGTGACGGTGCGTCTCCGTCATCGCCTGGTCACCCCGCTCCTCCGGAGCCTGGCGGTGGAGCTCAGGTCACGGGCGGTGATGCGGGTGGAGCGGTGAGGGGCTCGATCTCGGTGTTGGGCGCGACCGTGGCGGCGCTGCTGGCGCTGCTGGCGCTGGCGACCGCCGATGCCGGACGGCTGCTGGCCGCCTCCGCCCGGGCCGACACCGCCGCCGACGCCGCCGCGCTCGCGGCGGCACCGGCGACCTTCCCGCCCCTCGGCCGCCCGACGCCGGTCGCCGAAGCCCGACGGATGGCGGCGTCCAACGGTGCCCGTCTGGTGGGCTGTGACTGTCCCGTGACGGCAGGCTGGAGGCCCCGGACGGTCGAGGTCACGGTCGTGGTGACCGTGACCTCTCCGTTCTTCGGACCCGTCGAGGTCCCGGGGCGTGCCCGCGCCGAGTTCGATCCGGTCTCCTGGCTGGGTGCCGGACGGTCTGCTCGGCGTCTCCGAAGGTGAGGAGATGCCGAAGGGGCCCCGAGCGGGGCCCCTTCGGTGTGTCGAGAGGGCTCGGTCAGATCTCGCCTTCGAAGGCGCCGCACACCGTCTCGGTGATGAGGCGGGTGACGACGTAGGGGTCCATGTTGGCGTTGGGGCGTCGGTCCTCGATGTACCCCTTGCCCTCCTTCGCCACCTGCCAGGGGATCCGTACGGAGGCGCCCCGGTCAGACACCCCGTAGTTGAAGTGGGTCCACGGAGCGGTCTCGTGCAGCCCGGTGAGTCGGTGCTCGATCTCGGCCCCGTAGTTCTTGATGTGGAGGTCGTGGCGCTTCCCGAGGGCCTCGCACGCGGCGATGATCGCGTCGTAGCTCTCACGCATCTCCTTGGTGGAGAAGTTGGTGTGGGCCCCCGCCCCGTTCCAGTCGCCCTTGACGGGCTTGGGGTCGAGGTGGGCGGAGATGTCGTAGTCCTCGGCGGTGCGGTACAGCAGCCAGCGGGCCAGCCACACCTGGTCGGCGACCTCCACCGGGCCGAGGGGTCCGATCTGGAACTCCCACTGACCGATCATCACCTCGGCGTTCGTCCCCGAGATCGCCAGCCCGGCGTCCATGCAGTACTTGGTGTGGTCTTCGACGATGTGGCGACCGAAGATCTCGTCGGCTCCGACGCCGCAGTAGTAGCCGCCCTGGGGGGCGGGGAAACCCGTCGCCGGGAACCCGTAGGGTCGGCCGTCCTTGAAGAACGTGTACTCCTGCTCGATGCCGAACCACGGGTCGTGGGACGCGTACTTCTCGGCGACCTCCACGCACGCCGCCCGGGTGTTCGTCGGATGGGGCTCCAGGTCGACGGTGAGGACCTCGGCGAGGACGAGCACGTCGTCGCCACCGCGGATCGGATCGGGGATGATCTTCACGGGGCGCAGGACGCAGTCGGACTCGTTGCCGGGCGCCTGGTTGGTCGACGACCCGTCGAAGCCCCAGATGGGCGGCTCCTGGCCGTCGGGGACGATCTTGGTCTTCGACCGCAGCTTCTGGGTCGGCTCCGACCCGTCGATCCAGATGTATTCGGCTCGGTAGGGCACGAGTGTTCTCCTCTCGACGTTCACCACCGCCCGTCGCAGGGCGTCATGATCCGCCGTCACCGTGACACCCTCCCTTTTCTCTCCGGTTGCGCGATTGTGAACATCGTGTTTCGAGATGCCCCGGCCCGCGGGCGCAGGGTCGTTCTCGGACGCCGTTCTGGCACCATGTCCCTCATGTCGGAGGCCACCCCCGCGACCCGGGCACTGTCCAGGCTCGGCGTCGCCTTTCGGGTCCACCACTACCGGGTGGACGAGCGCCGCGACGTGTCCTACGGCGAGGCGGTGGCCGCCGCGCTGGGGGTGGATCCGCCGCGGGTGTTCAAGACCCTCGTGGCGCTGGTCGACGGGGAGCCGGTGGTGGCGATCGTGCCGGTGGTGTCGGTCATGTCCTTGAAGCGCCTGGCGAAGGCGGCCGGGGGGAAGCGGGCGGCGATGGCAGCGACCCGGGACGCCGAGCGTCTCACCGGCTACGTCGTGGGTGGGATCAGCCCCTTCGGGCGGAGGCGCCGCCTCCGGGTCTTCTGCGACCGGTCGGTCGTGGGGTTCGACACCGTCTTCGTGAGCGGCGGGCGGCGCGGGATCCAACTCGAGGTCTCGCCCGACGATCTGGTGCGGGTCACCGAGGCCGTCCTGGCCGATCTGGCGGCGTGAGCGGCCGTCTTCGCCGAAGGGTCAGGCTCCGGCGAGCAGCGTGTCGAGGAGGGCGATCGCTCCCTTCTTGGACAGGGGCTCATTGAAGTTCCCGCATTTCGGAGATTGGACGCAGGAGGGGCACCCGGCTCGGCAGGGACACCGTCGGATCGCCTCCACGGTGGCGGCGAGGAGATCCCGGCCGGCCGTGAACGCCACCGGGGAGATCCCGGCTCCGCCCGGATACGCCTCGTACACGAAGATGGTCGCCTCCCCGGTGTCGGGGTGCCACGGGGTGGAGAGCCCCCCGACGTCCCAGCGGTCGCAGACCGCGCTGAGGGGCAGCATGGCGATCATGGCGTGTTCGGCCGCGTGGAGCGCCCCGGGGACCACGGCCTCGTCGAGGCGGGCCGCCCGGAGCGTCGCCGGGGTGAAGACCAGCCAGAAGCCCTGGGTCTCGAAGGAGGTGGGGGGCAGGTCGAGGGGGATGGTGTCCAGCACCTCCCCCGAGCCCAGTCGCCGCCGCTGGTAGGCCACGACCTGGGTCTCGACCCGCACCCTCCCGAGGATCCAGGGGGCGACGCCGATCCCGTGGGATGCCTCCACGTCCAGGATCTGGAGGTCCTGGTCCTGTCTCGGCTGGGTGTAGAAGTCGACGTCGTGGGCCCGCACCCGCACTTCGCCTCGGCCGATGTCGAGCTCCTCGACCAGGTAGGTGTCGCCCTGGTGCAGGTACACGGCGCCAGGATGGGCGTCGCGAAACACCCGGGACTCGTCGAGGTCCCCCAGGTGTCTGCCGTCGGCGACGATCTGGTAGCGGCGGCCGCCGGCGGTCCGGATGCTCACGGTCCGGGCCGGACGCCGTCGTCTCGCCCAGTGCACGCGCTCGCCGCGAAGTCGGAGGTCGCCGGACGTGACGAGCCGTGCCACCGCCTCTTCCAACTCGGGCCCGAAGAAGGCGCGGTCGTCGAGGGTGAGGGCGAGTTCGTAGGCGGCGCAGCCCACATGGGCGTCCAACACGAAGGGGTTGAGGGGGTTGACCACCACCGCCTCCGGCGACCGGGTGAACAGCTCGTCGGGGTGGGCCATGAAGTACTGGTCGAGGGCGTCTTCACCGGCGACGAGGATGACCAGGGAGTCGGAACGCCGACGTCCCGCCCGACCCGCCTGCTGGCGAAACGCCGAGATGGTGCCCGGGAAACCGGCGAGCACGGCAGCGTCCAGTCCACCGACGTCGATCCCGAGCTCCAGCGCGGTGGTCGCGACCACTCCGAGCAACTCTCCGCCGAAGAGTCGGCGTTCCACCGCCCGCCGCTGGGCCGGCAGGTAGCCGGCCCGATAGGGGGCGATGAGGTCCTTCCGGTCGTCGCCGAGGCGGTCCGCCGCCCAGCGGTAGATCAGCTCCGTCGCCTTCCGGCTCCGGGCGAAGACGATCGTGGGGATGCCACGTCGGATCAGATCCACCCAGAGGTCGGTCGCCACCGCGGTGGCCGACCGGCGGCGGCCCGAGTCGGGGTCGGTGATCGGCGGGTTCCACGACGCCACCCACTGTTCGCCTCGGGGTGAGCCGTCCGATTCGACCACTTCCACGGGTCGACCGACCAGGGCGGTGGCGAGGGGTCCCGGGTTGCCGATCGTCGCCGACGTGAAGGCGAAGGTGGGGTCGGATCCGTAGTGGGCGCAGAGGCGCCGGAGGCGTCGGAGCACGAACGCGACGTGGGTTCCGAAGATGCCGCGGAGGGTGTGCATCTCGTCGACGACGACGTAGCGGAGCCGGTGGAGGAAGTCCGCCCAGCCGGCGTGGTGGGGGAGGATGCCGACATGGAGCATGTCCGGGTTGGTGAGCACCACGTTGGACCGCCGTCGGATCCTCGCCCGTTCGTCGGAAGGGGTGTCGCCGTCGTAGGTCGCCGCCCTGATCTCGGGGAGCTCGAACGCCTGGAAGCTGCGGAGCTGGTCGTGGGCGAGCGCCTTGGTGGGGTAGAGCAGGAGGGCGGTGGCGTCGGGGTCGGAGATGAGGGCTTCGATCACCGGGAGCTGGTAGGCGAGGGTCTTGCCCGACGCCGTCCCGGCGGTGATCACCGTGTCCCTTCCCGCTCGGAGTCGGGAGATCGCCTGGACCTGATGCCGGTACAGCCGCCCGATGTTCCGGGCCTCCAGGCGGGTCTGGAGGGCCGAGGGGAGGGGAGGTTCCAGATCGGCGGTGATGGCTCCTCGTCCGGGGATCCGCCGGAGATCCGCCAGCTCCCCGCCGAGATCGGGGTCTTCGACCCAGCTCGGGGGGATGTCGGCCAGGCGAGCGCCCGGCAGGTCCGACGGCGCCGTCACCCCTCGTCCTCGGCGTGACGGGGGATCCCGGCGATCCGGTAGGCCTCTTCCTCTTCGAGGGTCTCGTGTTCGAGAAGGGCCTCGGCGAGGGCGTCGAGGCGATGTCGGTGTTCCTTCAGGGTGGCGACCGCCGACGCGTAGCACTCGTCGACGATCCGCCGGACCTCGGCGTCGATCAGCTCCTGGGTCCGTGGGGAGACCTGGTTGGACCAGGGGAAGGGATCTCGGTCCTCGTCGGAGAGGACGCTCACCGGTCCGATCTCCTCGGACATCCCCCAGCGGCCCACCATCTGTCGGGCGATGTTGGTGACCTGAACCAGGTCGTTCTCGGCGCCGGTGGTGACGGTGCCGTACACGATCTCCTCGGCCGCGCGGCCTCCGAGGGCGCCGATGATACGGCCCCGCAGATACTCGACGTCGTAGGCGTACCGGTCTGCTTCGGGGGACTGCAGGGTCACCCCGAGCGCCCGGCCGCGGGGGATGATCGAGATCTTGCGCACCGGGTCGGCCCCGGGTTGCAGCATCCCCAACAGGGCGTGGCCCGATTCGTGGTACGCGGTACGTTCCCGTTCCTCACGGGACATCATGATCTGGCGTTCCGTCCCGAGGACGATCTTCTCCAGGGCGTCGAGGAAGTCGGTCTGGTGCACCTGGTCGTGGTCCCGTCGGGCTGCGGTCAGGGCCGCCTCGTTCACCAGGTTTCGCAGGTCGGCGCCGACCATGCCGGGCGTGGAGGCGGCGATGGTGTCGAGGTCGACGTCGGCGGCGAGGGGCATGTCACGGGTGTGGACCTCGAGGATCTTCCGGCGGCCGACGCGGTCGGGGGGACTGACGAACACCTGGCGGTCGAAGCGCCCCGGTCGGAGCAGCGCCGGGTCGAGGACGTCGGGGCGATTCGTGGCGGCGATCACGATCACCCCTTCGGAGCCGGTGAAGCCGTCCATCTCGGTGAGGATCTGGTTGAGGGTCTGCTCCCGTTCGTCGTGGCCGCCGAAGGACATCGGGCCGCCCCGGGCGCGGCCGATGGCGTCGATCTCGTCGATGAAGACGATGGAGGGCGCCACCTTCTTCGCTTCGTCGAACAGGTCCCGGACACGAGCCGCGCCGACACCCACGACCATCTCGACGAACTCGGACGCCGACATGGAGAAGAAGGGGACGTTGGCTTCCCCGGCGACGGCTCGGGCGAGGAGGGTCTTGCCGGTGCCGGGAGGCCCCGCCAGGAGCACGCCCCGGGGGATCGTGCCCCCGAGGCGGGTGTATTTCGTGGGATGTTGGAGGAAGTCCACGACCTCCTCCAACTCCTGTTTGGCGTCTTCGATCCCGGCGACGTCCTCGAAGGTGGTGCGTCTCCCGCCTTCGGGCTCATACCGCTTGGCGCGGGACCGCCCCAGTCCGGTGAGGCCGCCGACGGCGTTGCCCATCCGCCGGAACATGACGAACAGCAGCCAGATGAGGAGGATCGAAGGTCCGAGACCGAAGACGATCTGCTGCCACAGCGGGGGCGGCTGGTCGGCGGGTTCGGCGTTCACGACGACCCCCTGGCTCTGGAGGAGCGTGAGGAGGTCGTCGGTGGCGAAGGTGGGCCGCTCGGTTCGGAAACTCGTCGCCGTCACCGTCGGGTCGTCGGGGGAGGGGACCGGTGTCTTGAACTCCCCTTGGATGGTGTCGCCGGTCGCCGTCACCGAGGCGACGTTCCCGGCCCTGACCTGGGCGATGAAGGTGGTGTAGGGGACGGGGATCCGGGGCTCGGGGCGGGTGAGGGCGTTGAAGATGAGCAGGTTGAACACGAAGAGGGCGGCGAGCAGCAGGAGCCACGACCAGCGTCCGCCGGGGAGGTTCGATCCCCCGGACCGCTCCGTCCGGTCGCCGTCCGGCATCCCCTCCACCCGCCACCCGGGTGGGCGACGGGAGGGATCGGAGTCGGGGGTGGGGCGGGCGGTCATGGTCGAGGAGACGCGCGTCTGCCCACCCGATGCTACCGACGGGGCGCCGGTAGCGACCGAGACGATCAGCGGCCGGGAGCCGCCGGGAGGGTCTGGCGAATTCGCTCCACGAGCCTGGTCAGGGGGCTGATCTCCTCCACCTGTCGTCCCCGGGCGGTGAGGTCCCGGTAGAGCTCGTCGTACCGCTTCCCGATCGCGTCGTATCCGTACGCCGAGCCGTCGAAGGGACGGATGTAGCCGTCCGGGTTCGCCAGGACCCGTTCGAGGGCGTCGGCGAAGGCGATCGGGTCGTCGTCGGCGAACAGCCCGTTCTCTCCGTCGGTCACGGCCGCCCGACTGGCCATGGAGGGGGTGGCGACGATGGGAAGTCCGGCCGCCTGCGCCTCGTAGAGGACGATGCCCTGGGTGTCGGAGGGTGAGGGGAAGGCGAAGACGTCGCCGAGGTGGTAGGCGGCGGCGACCTCGCGCTGGTCGAGGAACCCCCCGAAGATCACGCGGTCTCGGATCCCCAACCGCACCGCGGCCAGTTCCAGCTCGAGCCGGTCGGGTCCCTTGCCGAAGATGAGGAGGGCGACGTCGTGGCCCCGCCGGACCAGCTCGGCGGTGGCCTCCAGCGTCAGCCGGTTGTTCTTCTCCTCGGTGATCCGGCCAACCCACAGGATCACCTTCTCGAAGCGTTCGAGCCCGTACCGTCGGCGGAGGGCGGCGATCTGCTCGTCGGAGACGTCCTCGAAGCGGGAGAGGTCGATGCCGGTGGGGATGACGGTGATCGGCCGTTCGCATCCGATCTCGGAGATGTACGCGCGGATCGGCTCGGTGGGGGAGACGACGACGTCGCAGCGGTTCGTGTACGCGGCCAGGTAGTCCCGTACCAGCTTCTTCGCGGGCTCCACGTCGAGACCGACGTAGTGGGTCCAGAACTCGTACAGGGTGTGGAAGGTGTAGACGAGGGGAATCTGGAAGCGGTCGGCGGCGTCGGCGGCGGCTTCTCCGAGGAGGAAGGGGTGGTGACTGTGGATCACGTCGGGGGCGAACGCCTCCACCTCGTCGAAGATGAGGCTCCGTTCCAGGACGGGGAGGGGGATCGCCGCCCGGACGTCGGGGAGCCGCAGCGAGGAGACCTGGTAGACCCGCACGTCGTCCCGCATCTTCTCGGCCTTCTTCCCGTAGTTCGGACAGAACGTGAGGATCTCGTGGCCGAGGCGGACCAGAGCGGACTCCAGGAAGTCCACGGCGACGGCCACGCCGGAGACGCGGGGAAAGTGGTTGTTCGTGAAGATGGCGATGCGCATGACGTGGCGACGTGCAAGCAGGGATCGGCCTGTACCGTAGCGGCATGGGCGTCACGACCGGAGATGTGGTGGCCATGTTGGCCGAGATGGCCGAGCTGGAGGTCCTGGAGGAGGGGTCGCCGAACGCCTTCCGCGTGCGGGCCTATCAGAACGCCATCAACGGGATCGAGGCGGCCGGCGTCGACGTGACGACGATGTCGGAGGAGGAGCTGACCCGGATCAAGGGGGTCGGACCGAGCATCGCCAAGAAGATCCGCGAGTACGTGGAGACGGGCACGGTCGCCAAGCTGGAGGAGCTGCGGGCCAAATACCCGCCTGCCTTCGTCGAGCTCACCCGCATCCCCGGGTTGGGACCGAAGACGGCGGTGAAGCTTCGTGAGGCACTCGGCGTCGAGAACCTCGAGGATCTGAAGGCCGCCATCGACGCCCACGCCGTCCGGGAACTGCCGGGGTTCGGGGCGACCAGCGAGGAGAAGTTGGCACGGGCGATCGAGCGTCTCGGGCTGGTCGGAAAGGACCGGCGTACCCCCATCGCCGAGGCCCTTCCGCTGGCGGAACGTCTCGTCGGGCATCTGGGGACGGTGGAGGGGGTGGAGCGGGTCCAGTACTGCGGGAGCCTCCGACGGTTCCGGGAGACGATCGGCGACATCGACATCGTCGTCGCCTCGTCGGATCCCGAGCCGGTGATGGAGGCGGTGGTGGCCCTCCCCGGCGTCGCCGAGGTGATCGGGACCGGGGAGACGAAGACGTCGATCGTCACCCGCGAGGGGATGCAGGTGGACGTCCGGGTGGTCGAGGCCGACCAGTACGGTGCGGCGCTGCTGTATTTCACGGGCTCGAAGGCCCACAACATCGCCCTTCGCCAGCTCGCCATCGACCAGGGCCGACTCCTCAACGAGTACGGACTGTTCACCGCCGACGGAGGTGACGTGGTGGCGTCGGCGACCGAGGAGGAGATCTACGCCGCCCTCGGACTCGACTTCGTTGCCCCCACCCTGCGGGAGGACACCGGGGAGGTGGAGGCCGCCGCCGCCCACACCCTGCCCGACCTGGTGGAACGTCGCCACATCAGAGGCGACCTCCATTTCCACACCGACCGTTCCGGGGACGGCCGGGCGAGTCCCGAGGAGATGCTGGCGGCGGCGGCGCGGGCGGGCTACCGGTATGTGGCGGTGACCGAGCATGGGGAGAACCTGGCGGTGAACGGGTCGAGCAGGGAGGAGATGCTCGCCCACCGAGACCGGCTGCGGGAGGCTGCCGCCGCCCATCCGAACCTGACGGTGCTGTGGGGATGCGAGCTGAATGTCGGGCCGGATGGGAGCCTCGACTACGACGAGGATTTCCGTCGGGAGCTGGAATGGAACGTCGCCTCGGTCCACTCCCACTTCGACCTGGCCCAGGCCGAGCAGACCGAACGGCTGCTCCGAGCGATCGCCGATCCGACGGTGGACGCCATCGGGCATCTCACCGGCCGCTCCATCGGGCGTCGCCCGGGAATCGAGATCGACGTCGACGCGGTCCTGGATGCCATGGTCGAGCACCGGGTGGCCTTGGAGGTGAACGGGGCGCTCCAGCGGCTCGATGCAGCTCCCGACGTGATCCGGAAGGCCGTCGCCAAGGGGGTGACGCTGGTGATCTCCACCGACGCCCACCATCCGTCCGAGCTGGTGCGGATGGAGTACGGGGTACGCAACGCCCAGCGGGGCTGGGCCGCCAGGGCCGACGTGTTGAACACCAAACCGACCCGCTCGTTCCTCGCCTGGCTTCGGCGCCGCCGGAGGTGAGACCCGTGTCGTCACCGGGACCGCTCCACCCTGTTCGGGTCCGCGGATCCCACTTGGCGCACTCACTTCTTCGATTGGGAGGACGGGTGTCTGCTTCGATCGTCCCGCGTCCCGGTTGATCCGCTCTTCAGGTCAGTTCCCGAGTGCGGTCAAGGCCGCATCGGCGATGGAGACGGCCTCCTCTCGGTCGATGGTGACGACGGACGAGGGGACGGCGGGGTTCTTCTCGGCGACGACGCTCAGCACGAGTCCGGGACGGGTGACGAGGATCTGGATGAAGGCGGGTGAGGTGTCCCGTACGGTGTATGAGCCGCCGTCGGAGAGGGAGGCTGCGGTGGTTCCTTCCTCGGCGACGCCGTCGCCGCCCTGGAGGACATCGACGCCGACCACATCACCATCCGACCCCACTGCCCCCGGCAGAACGGCAAAGTCGAACGCTTCAACCGTACCCTCCAGACCGAATGGGCCTACCAGCGCGTCTACACCACCAACACCCAACGTACCCAAGCCTTCACAACCTGGCTCGACCACTACAACCACCATCGCAGACACAGCTCCATCGGAGGCCCACCCATCAGCCGAGTGTCACCGACCTGATGGCCGAGTACACCTGGAACGCGCAGAATCCAACCGGTGACCCTCGCGCAGTGTTCGACCGGCGTCAGATGCTCCGTATTCCCCCGGCGTCGACAGCTCTCTGTCGGCCAGGAGGCACGCGACGTTGGTCACCCGACCGTCTTCGCGGACTGTCATGGTCAGGGTGTCCGACCACACAGAGGGGCCTTGGGCGAGGGGCCCGGTTCCGCGAGGTCGGCCACCTGTTGGGCGAGGGCTCAGGCCAACTCTGACACCCCCCGCCGTGGGCCACGAGGCGAGGACCCCCGGTCCTTCGCGCACCACCATGGACCCAACCCTCGGAGCCGGCTCGACACGAATGTGTGTATACTATGCGCATGGCGCGGGTGAACGTGTACCTCCCCGACGATCTGGCCCAAAGGGCGAAGGCGGCGGGATTGAACGTGTCGAAGCTGACCCAAGAGGCCGTGCGCGGCGCTCTCGATGCCCTCCGCACCGACGACTGGCTCGACGACCTGTCCCAACTGCATCCCACCGGGGTCTCCCACGACGATGTGCGGGCCGCCGTCGACGACGCGAAGGACGAGTTCGAGCACGACCGTGCCTAGACGGGTCGTCATCGACGCTTCGGCGATGGTCGACCTCCTCGTCGGATCGCCGTTGGCCGAGGCCGTGGCCAAGCGTCTGCGAGGGCAACAACTTCACGCACCTGCCCACTTCGACGCCGAGGTCCTCTCGGCGCTCGGTCGGCTGCACCGAGCAGGTCACATCGACGACCAGCAGGTCGAGGTGAGGATCGATCGCCTGGCTGTCGCCCCCATCGAACGACACGATCTTGCCAAGCTCGTCTCCGGGGCATGGCAACGTCGTCACAACCTCCGGCTGGTCGACGCCCTCTACGTCGAGCTGGCCGCCCAGCTCGACGTACGTATCGTCACCACCGACGGTGGGCTCGCTGCCGCCTGTGCGGTCGCCGAGCTGGTGTGACACGATCCCTTCCCCTGATCGTGGGACCGATCCTCCAGTTCTCCGTTGGGAAGAGACACCCACATGCGACATTGGGAAGAAGGTGTCGGGATCACGGAGGCGGCCTCCCTCGACGAGGGGAGCGTGGACGGTCGTCTCGACCTCGATCTGGAGGCTCGGGCTCCTGCGGGAAGTCAACTCTCCGAAGCTTCCAACCTGCCGTCGGTGAGGTCGGCGAAGATGACGGCGGCGCCGTCGGTGAGACGAACCACGGCGCGGTCGTCGATGCGGGCGGCGCGGCCGGGAACCACCACGTTGGGGACCGATCCCAGATCGAGATCCATGGCTCCGAGGGCGAAGGTGAGCAGTTCTTCGGCGGAGAGGTTCGTGGTGATCCACGGCTCCGACCGCTCCATGATCGCCGGGAGGGCGAGGGGCCCTCGGAGCTTCAACATCCCCACTGCACCTTTGATGATCAGCCCGCCGTGGGCTTGGCGGGTGAAGTCGCCGCCGGGGATCGTCTTGCGGACCCGGGCGAAGGCGAGGGCCTGGGCGCCGTCGAGGACCTGCCGTCCGGCCTTCAGGTAGGCCTGGGCCGCCCGGTCGGCGATGTCGAAGGGGATCTCGACCTCCACCCCGCCGAGGATCCCGATCAGCTCGGTGAACCCTTCGAACCCGGTGAGCACGTATCCGTCGAGGTGGAGCCCGGAGAGCTCCTCGAGGGTGGCCGCCAGCAGGTCGGGACCGCCGAGGGCGAGCGACGCGTTCACCCGATTGCGGGAGCGCCCCGGGATGTCGGTGTAGGCGTCCCTCGGGATCCCCACCACCGCGCCTCCGCCCGTGCCGTCGAGTCCCACCAGGTGGAGGCTGTCGGCCCGAGCCCGGTCGCGGTTCTCGCCGGGACGGGCGTCGGAGCCGACGACCGCCACGATCCGGGGCCCGTCGCCCCACCAGGGGTCGATCCCCAGCGAGGGCGCGGAACCGCCGACGATCCGCCAGCCGTCCCCGTCGTCCACCGCTGCCCAGACGTCGTCGCCGATCTCGACGACCGCGACCTGGGAGCCGTCGAAGGTGGCCACCGCGACGTCCCCGTCGAGGGTGACCGATCGGGGCTCGACCGTCTCGGGGACGAGCGCCGGAGGGACGTCGGGGATGACCGTGGTGACCCCGAAGGCGTATTCGTAGGGGGCCGCCACGGCGTCGGCGAGGCCGTCGGGGGTGCCGGAGAGCTCGAGGGTGACGGTGGGGGCGGTCGTGGTGGGAGCCGTCGACGTGGTCGACGAGGGGGCCGTGGTGGCGGCGGTGGTCGCCGTCGTGGACGTCGTCTCCCCTCCCGGGTTCGAGCAGGCGGCGAGGACGAGGGCGAACGCGACGACTCGGCGGAACCGCATGAGGCGCGCCACGCTACGGCGATCCCCGACCTTCCGCCAAGCTGCGACCGAGGGCCGACGACCGGTTCCTATACTCCGGCGCGGTTTTCCGCGTCCCGGGAGAGAATCCGCGATGAACGACCTGTTCTTGTACGCCGCGCTCGGAGCCGGACTGGCCGCCCTGGTCCTGGCGATCTACTTCGCACGGTCCGTGTTGGCCATGTCCCAGGGCAACGAACGGATGGTCGAGATCTCAGGTGCCATCCGAGAAGGGGCCATGGCCTTCCTCCGCCGTGAATACTCGTGGGTGGCGGTCTTCGTGGTGGTGATGGCCGTCCTCATCGCCGCCCTGCTGGACTGGGGGCGTCCGTGGGGAGCGGTCGCCTACGTCTTCGGGGCGCTCCTCTCCGGAGGTGCCGGGTTCGTCGGGATGCGGATCGCCACCGCCGCCAACGCCCGCACCACCGAGGCCGCCCGCATCGGCGGGGTCGCCAAGGCGCTCCCCCTCGCGTTCCGGGGCGGAGGCGTGATGGGCTTCACGGTCGCCGGGTTCGGCCTGGCCGGTGTGGCGCTGGGGTTCCTCCTCTTCAAGGAGGCCCTCGGCCTGGAGGACTGGGCGGACATCATCACCGCCATCGGCCTCGGAGGCTCGTCGATCGCCCTCTTCGCCCGGGTCGGCGGCGGCATCTACACCAAGGCCGCCGACGTCGGTGCCGACCTGGTCGGCAAGGTGGAGGCGGGGATCCCCGAAGACGATCCCCGCAACCCGGCGGTGATCGCCGACAACGTCGGCGACAACGTCGGCGACGTCGCCGGCATGGGGGCCGACCTGTTCGAGTCGTACGTCGGCGCTCTGGTCGCCCCGATCGCCTTCGCGGCGATCGCCTTCGCCGGGAGGGACTTCCAGGCGGGGGCCATCATCTTCCCCCTCGCCGTCGGCGCCCTGGGGATGCTGGCGTCGATCATCGGGTCGTTCCTCGTCCGCCCGGCCGGGGACAATCTGGCCGCCGCCCTCAACCGGGGCACCTACTCGTCGGCCATCCTCACCGCCGCCGGGGTGCTGGGGCTCTCCTACTGGATCTTCGGCGACACCGCCGACAATCCCCTCGGGGTGTTCCTGGCGGTCGCCGTCGGTCTGGTGGTCGGCCTGTTCGTCGGCCGGATCTCCGAATGGTTCACCTCCGACCATTTCAGGACGGTGAAGGAGATCGCCCGTCAGGCCCAGACCGGCCCGGCGACGGTGATCATCTCCGGGATCGCCGAAGGGATGCGGTCCGCCGCCTTCAGCGTCATCGTCGTCGCCTTCGGGATCCTCGGGGCGTTCTTCGCGGGGGAATGGGGCCTCGGCGACGGGGGCGGCATCTACGGGGTCGCCATCGCCGCCATCGGCGTGCTCGCCACCCTCGGCATCACCATCTCGGTGGACGCCTACGGGCCCATCGCCGACAACGCCGGCGGGATCGCCGAGATGGCGGGTCTCGACCCGGAGGTGCGGGAGGCGACCGACGCCCTCGACTCCCTCGGCAACACGACGGCCGCGGTCGCCAAAGGCTTCGCCATCGCCTCGGCGGCGGTCACCGCCCTCGCCCTCTTCTCCGCCTTCACCCAGGCGGTCGGACTGGACAAGATCGACCTGACCCGAGCCCCCACCACCGTCGGCCTGTTCCTCGGTGCCATGTTCCCGTTCCTCTTCGCGGCGATGACCATGAACGCCGTCGGGCGTGCCGCCAACAAGATGATCGAAGAGGTGAGGCGGCAGTTCCGTGAGATCGCGGGTCTGCGGGAAGGCAAGGAGGGGGTGAAGGCCGACTACACCACCTGTGTGGACATCGCCACCGCCGCCGCCCTTCGGGAGATGATCGTCCCCGGCGCCCTCGCCGTCGTCCTCCCTCTCATCATCGGCTTCACCGACGTGGAGGCCCTCGGCGGTTTCCTCGCCGGGGCCCTGGTCACCGGGTTCCTCCTCGCCATCTTCATGGCGAACGCCGGTGGCGCCTGGGACAACGCCAAGAAGTTCATCGAGGCCGGTGCCTTCGGCGGGAAGGGATCCGACTCCCACAAGGCGGCGGTGATCGGCGACACCGTCGGTGATCCGTTCAAGGACACCTCGGGCCCGGCGATGAACATCGTCATCAAGGTGATGACCATCGTCTCGCTGATCTTCGCCTCGGCCTTCATCTGAGCGTCGGAGCGGCCGGCCGGCTCAGACGGGCCGGGCGACGAGGAGCCCGAAGCGCCCGGCCCGGTCGGTGTACCAGGCGCAGACTCCGAGCCCGACCGCGTCCAGCTCGGCGGTGATCCCCTCCCGGGTGAACTTGCACGACACCTCGGTGTGGATCTCCTCCCCGGCCTCCAGGGTCACGACCATGTCGAGGGCGCGGATGCGGACGGTCATGTCCCGGTCGGCTCGGAGCCACGCCTCCATCCGTGACTGCTCGCCGTTCCAGCGGGGGACGTGGGTGAACTCGTCGGTGGGGAAGTCGGCGTCGAGCTCCCGGTTGATGACGTCGAGCACGTTCTTGGTGAAGCGGGCCGTGACGCCGGCGGCGTCGTCGTAGGCGGCGACCATCGTCGGGACGTTCTTCACCAGGTCCACTCCGAGCAGGAAGGCGTCGTGGTCGTCGAGGGCGGCTGCGATCTCGCCGAGGAGCTCCCGTCGGGGCCCGGGCGGGTAGTTCCCGATGGTGGAGCCGAGGAAGGCGACGAGTCGACGGCCGCGGCGGCGGAGGCGGCGCAGGTCGGTGTGGTAGTCGCCGATCAGCCCCTCCACCTCCAGCCACGGGTAGTCGCCACAGAGCGCCGTCGCCGCCTCGCGCAGCGCCGCCTCCGAGATGTCGATGGGGACGTAGCGGCGGCCCCCGACCTGGTGCATCGCCTCGATGAGCAGCCGGGTCTTGGTCGATGAGCCCGAGCCGAGCTCGATCAGCTCGCAGGGGGCGACGAGCTCCATGATCTCCGTGGCACGGTCGCCCAGGATCTCGGTCTCGGCGCGCGTGAGGTAGTACTCGGGCAGACGGGTGATCTCCTCGAAGAGGGCCGAACCGGCGGCGTCGTAGAAGTAGCGGGAGGGGATCTGCTTGGGGGTCGCCCGCATCCCGGCGGCGACGTCGGCGGCCAGTTCGGCGCGGAGGTCGTGGGGCGCCGAGAGGCGTCGAACCGTGACCGGGGCGTCTCCGGCGACCCTCATGACGCCGTCCCTTCGAGGCCGTCCAGAGGCTCGACGTCGGTGCCGTCCGCAGTGACGACGACCAGGCTGCCCGGGGGGACGGGACTCCAGTCCCGGTCGTCGAGGGGTTCTGACGCCACCCAGGTGGCGTTGGCGGCGACGCGCGTGTAGAGGGAGTTTGCCCGTTCGCCGAGGGCGGCGCGGGTGGCGACGAATCGACGGCCGTCACCGGCGACGACGGTGAGGGAGCAGACGAGGTCGTGACGGACGCACAGGTCGGCGATCCGGGTCACCGCCCGCGCCATCGCCTTCGGCAGCTCCAACCCGTCTCGGAGCCCGGCGACGACGGTGAGGAAGAGCAGCCGGGAGTCGTTCCAGACCCGGAGATGGCCGAGGAGGTCGTCGTCGAGGTCGGCGACGAGGGCCCGTCCCACCGGTCCCGCCAGTCCCTGGAACCAGCCGTTGTGGGCGACGGCGACGCCGTCGAGGACGAAGGGGGCGACGTGGTCGGTGCCGAAACCGACACCGGGGGTGGCCGAGCGCACCGCCCCGAGGATCATCGTTCCCGTGAGGCGGGCGGCGAGGTCCCGGAGGTTGGGGTCGGCCCACGGGGTGGCGGCGGTGACGTAGCGGAGCGGCCCGTCCGCCCCCTCGGGCCACCAGGCGACGCCGGTCCCGTCGACGTTGACGTGTCCGTGGACGAGCTCCCGGGGACGGTAGGCCTGGTCGGAGAGGCCGTGGGGAGGTGAGAAGAAGAGGTCGGCGAGGGGACGGCTCGGCCCGAGGTATCCGGCGATCCGGCACATCAGGCGGGCTCCCACACGACGCGGAATCCGGCGAAGATCTGCCTCCGGATCGGATAGTCCCAGTTCCGGAAGGTGGCGCGTGCCACCAGGTCGGTCGTCGCCCACGACGCTCCCCGCAGCACCCGGTACTCCTCGCCGAAGAAGACCTCGGAATACTCGGGGTAGGGGAAGGTCCGGTAGCCCGGATACGGCTGGAAGAAGCTCGACGTCCACTCGTAGACGTCGCCCACCATCTGCTCGACGCCGGTCGGCGACGCGCCCGCCGGGTAGCTCCCCACCGGGGCGGGGCCCCATCCGACGTGGCCCAGGTTGGCGTGTCGGGGACCCGGGTCGACCTCCCCCCAGGGATAGCGGTGCGAACGTCCGGTACGGGGGTCCCACCGGGCCGCCTTCTCCCATTCGGCTTCGGTGGGGAGCCGTCCCCCCGCCCACCGGCAGAAGGCCTCCGCCTCGTAGAAGCAGACGTGTTGGACGGGCTCGGCCGGATCGAGGGGGAGGAGGTGCCCGAAACGGCGGACCAGCCAGCCGCCGGCGCCGTCGGGGATCCAGCCCTGAGGGGCCTGGTGGCCGGTCTCCTCCAGCCAGACGCGGCCTTCGGCCGACCAGAGCTCGGGGCGCCGGTACCCGCCGGCGGCGATGAACTCGGCGTAGCGGCGGGCCGTCACCGGGAAGCGGTCGATGGCGAAGGCGGGCAGGTCGACGACGTGCGCCGGGCGCTCGTTGTCGTACGCCCTCCGCCGATCGTCGGTGCCCATGGTGAACGGTCCCGCCGGGATGAGGACCCGTTCGGTGTCGTCGACCCGGCGGGCGGCGGGGATCCGGCGGTGGGCGGCGGGGGGATAGGGTTCCAGGTCGGTCCGCAGATCCAGGGCCTGGAGCACCGTCTCCTGGTGCTGGGCTTCATGTTGGCTCACCATCTCGAAGACGTACCCGTCCCTGAGCAGGGGATCGTCGGATCCCAGATCGGCGGTCCTGAGGATCTCCAGGGCGTCACCTCGGACCTCCCGCAGGTACTCGTCGGCTTCGGCGGGCCCGAGGATGTCCAGGTCACCCCGGCACCAGCGGGGGTTCTCGAAGGGGTTGTAGACGAGGTCGAGCCGGGGGTCGTGGGCCGGTCGTCCGGCGACGGTCCGCAACAGCCACAGCTCCTCGAAGTTGCCGACATGCCCGACGTCCCAGACCACGGGACTCATGATCCGGTCGAACTGTCGGGTCAGGTCGTCCTCGTCCAGGGGGGCGACGAGCCGTGCAGTCCGGGCGCGGATCGACTCGAGGTGGCGGCGGAGGGTGCGCCGTCGGACCTGGGCGGCATCGGTCATGTCGCCACCACCACCGCCGTCGACGCCCACGAGACGATCTCCGCCGGGGGGAGGTCGGCGAGCCGGCGGTCCGGTGCACGTCGTGGCGCCACGTACGCCTCGAGGTAGGCGGCGGCCGCGGAGAGACGGACGCCGTCGAAGGCTCCCAGCCGTCGAGCTCCCCGGAGGGCGGCCGTGAAGACCTGGTCGGCGAGGCCGCCCAGGGTGGGGTCGTCGAGCCCGGAGCGGGCGGCGCGTCGCCACAGCTCGTGGAGACGGTCGAGATGGGGCGACATGAGCTCGAGGACCTCTCGGAGGGCTCGGTCATCGTAGAGGGCGCCGGTGACCAGCACGACCGCCGCGGTCCGTTCCCGGGCGGGGAGGGCGTCGATGCCCCGCAGCTCCAACACTCCTCGCCGGGGGCGCACCTCGGGGAACAGGGTGGTGAGGTGATAGGTGAAATCGCCTTCGGTCGGGGGCCCGTACATCGGATGTCCCCGGTCGATCCATTCCCCGAAGGTCCAGCCGGGACGGCCCGGATGGCTCTCGGATCCACGGCGGACCACCAGGACGTCGGCGGAGAGGGCGAGCTCGCAGAGGGCGGTCGCCCGGTCGCTCGCCGGTGACGGCACGCCGGTCCGCGTCGGGTCGAGGTGCTGCCAGATCGACGCCCGGCGGGAGCCGAGGTGGGGGTCGGGGGCACTGGCGAAGGTGGCGGTGAGGATCGGGGCGATGGCGCAGGCCCCACGCCACCGCTCCTCGGTGGCGTCGAGGTTGATCTGCAGGGCGCAGGTGTTTCGCATCATCTGCGGTCCCAGGCCGCCTCGGGATCGGAAATACCGGTCCATCGCCCGATACCGCCCACCGGGGAGCTGCTGGCCGAGGGCCTCGGGGTCGTGCCACGGATCCCATCCCAGCGACACCGCCCGCATCCCGGCCGAGGCGAGTCGGTCCGAGATCTCCGCCTCGACCTCCGACGCCACGTCGAGGGCTCGGGCAGGATCGAGGGGCGGTCCGACGTGCTCGATCTGGGCTCCGGGCTCGAAGGTGAGCATCCCGGAAGGTCCGAGGTCCACCGCGGGGTTGCCGGAGACCTCGACCATCGGTCCGATCCCGTCGACGGCGGCGAGGACGGCGTCGAGGTCGGGCCGACCGTCAGGACGACCGTCGTCGGTGACGAACATGGGGAAGTACTCGATCTCGAGGCCGACCCGGAGTCCCTCGGGGCTCGTCGGAGACGCCTCGGCGGCGGCGATGCGAGCGGCGTCCCCGCGGTCGATCCTCTGGTGGCCATCGGGCATCTTCCCCACCTGCAACCCGGCGTGTGGGTTCGACATTCCCGAGCGGGGTCGGGTCGGCGCGTCGGGCCTGCCGGCGTTTCGTCGACGCAGGCGGCGGATTCGGGGTGGTGGCGGTTCGTCTCTAGCCTGCCCGGCGATGGAGATCGTGCTGATTCGCCACGGGGAGTCGACCGCGAACGTCGAGACGCGGTGGCAGGGCCAGGGGAACAGTCCGCTCACCGACGAGGGTCGCCGTCAGGCCGCCGCCCTGGCCCGTCGGTTGGAGTCGGACCCCTTCGACCTGGTCGTCGCCTCGGATCTGGACCGAGCCGCCGACACCGCCCGCGCCCTGGGGCTCGACGTGGAGACGGATGCGGCCTGGCGTGAGATCGACCTGGGACGGTGGGAGGGCAAGACCTTCGAGGAGGTCGAGCGGGAGGCGGGAGATCTGCTCTTGGCGCTGCGCGCGGGCGAGCAGGTGCGGTTCGGGGGGAGCGGTGAGACCCTCGCCGAGTTCGAGGAGCGGGTCGCCGACGCGTTCGATCGCCTCGCCGAGCGGGTGGGGGAGGGCCGGGTCGCGGTCGTCACCCACGGCGGCGTCATCGACGCCCTGGTGGGACGTCGCCTCGGGCGTCCGTCGGGACGGCGGGGCTATCCGATCGTGGAGAACACGGCGCTCACCTGGTTCGTCGGTGAGCCGGGTGCGCTCCGGCTCCGACGTTTCAACGACGCCACCCATCTGGGACGGGAGACCCGATGGCTCGCCTCGATGCGGAGGGACGGGCATCCGGTCGTCGCCTTCGTTCGGCACGGGGTCACCGCCGCCAACAAGGAGCAGCGGATCCAGGGTCAGAGCGGGGCGGGTCTGGACGCCGAAGGGCGCGAGCAGGCCCGGAGGCTGGCCGAGTGGTATCGACCGGTCGATCGGGTCTGGACCTCGCCCCTCGACCGAGCCGTGGACACGGCGGTCGCGCTCGCCGACGGGCGGCCGCCGGAGGCGCATCCCCTCCTCGTGGAGATGGGGTTCGGCGAGTGGGAGGGGATGCTGTACCGGGACGTGTTGGCGAGCGACGACCCCTGGGCCCATCGCATCTACCGGGACGGCGAGGACCTCCCTCGGGGGAGGACGGGGGAGAGCTTCGGCGAGGTGGTCGAGCGGATGCGCCGCTTCCTGGAGACGTTCGAGCCGGACCCGTCGGAGCGGACGGTGGTGGTGTCGCACGGTGCGGCGATCCGGGCGGTGGTGGCGGCGATCACCGGTCGCGGCCCGGAGATCAACCGGGGCCTCGCCACCTCCGACAACACCGGGATCACCCACGTCGCCTTCACCCCGGAGGGACCCATGCTCGCCGACTACTCCCTGGCGCCGCATCTCGGGTCCGTGGTCTCGCTCGACCGCTGAGAACCCCCTTCATCGGGCGGTCCCGGCCGCCGATGCCTGGTCTGGTACGTCCTGGACCAGGAGGTGATGACGAGACGGAAGCTCGCGCTCCTGGCGGCGGCGCTGCTGGTCGTCGTCGCCGCACCGAGCGTCGCCGTGGCCGATTCCGACCCCGCTCCCGACCCCCGGTCGAAGGTCGAGTCGGTGGAGGTGCTGGTCGACGGTGACGGCGTCGTCTGGCTGCGGGTGTGCTTCGAACAACCCTGGGATGCGGAGCCGCCGACCGACCTGTACTCGTTCTTCTTCAGCCTCGACGTGCAGTACGGCGGGTCGATGTGGAACGGAGGCTGGGAGTGGCACGCCGGTGAGCCGATGGCCTTCACCTCCGACGGGGCGGAGGCGAGCATGTTCATCCTCGGCGACGGGTGCGTCCTGTTGAAGACGACGCTCCGATTCGCCGAGGGGACGCCCTTCCAGATCACGGCGAACTTCGGTTCGTGGGTGGACCAGGAGACGACGGAGGCGCAGTTCGGACAGGCTCCCTTCGACGTGTCCTCGGCGACCCCCTTCGATCCCGAGGCGGCGGCGACGGTCTTCGACCTCGTCCAGATGACGCCGAAGGAGCCCCCGGCGACCACGACGACCACCACGACCACGACGACGACCACGCCCCCTACGACGGCGACGCCCGTCACCACGGCCGCTGCGGGGAGCGGCACCGGAGGCGGGGCTGCAGGCGGCGGAGGAGGCGGAGGGCTGCCCCCGTGGCTGATCATCGCCGGGATCATCATCGTGTTCCTCGGCGCCTTCCGGTTCGCCACGCAGCGCCGGAAGGTGACGGGGCGGATGGCGCCCGCGGAGCTCGGCCAGGACATCATGAACCTGCCGGTCGAGGAGCGCCGACGGGTCGTCGAGGAGTTCAAACGGCTTCCCCCCGAACGACGTCGGGAGTACATCCGGTACGTGAAGGAGCTCTCCGACCATTACCTGGGGAAGCGTCCCGACCCGCCGCAGCCGCCGCCGTCCGACTGAGGTCCTTGGATCGGGCGCGTGCTCCGGCGAAGCTGGGGCCGTGCCCGATCCGACCGTCCGCACCTACGTCCTCGACACCTGCGTCCTCCTGGCCGACCCGCACGCACCGCTCCGCTTCGACGAGCATCGGGTCGTGCTCCCCCTCGTCGTCGTCGAGGAGCTGGACCGCAAGAAGACCCGGATGGACGAGGTCGGTGCGAACGCCCGGGCGGCCATCAGGCTCCTGGAGCGTCTCGGGGCCTCCCGGCCCGGAGGCCTGCGCGATCCGGTCGACCTGCCGAGCGGCGGGTCCCTGCGGATCGAGGTGAACGGCGTCGTCTCGGATCGGCTCCCGAAGGTGTTCGACCCCGCCACCGCCGACCATCGGCTGCTGGCGGCGTGCCTCAACCTGGCCGACGAGGGGGCGGAGCCGATCCTGGTCACCAAGGACGCCGCCCTGCGCATCAAGGCCGCCCAGCTCGGGGTGGAGGTGGAGGACTACCGGGCCGACACCGCCGACGTGGAGGAGGTGTGGTCCGGGGTCGTCGAAGCCGAGGTCGACGGGACGGTGATCGACCGGCTGTTCGAAGAAGACAAGGTCGTCCTCACCGACGTCACCGCCCACGTGAACGAGTTCGTCGTGCTGCGGAGCGGACGGTCTCGCTCGGCCATCGTCCGGGTCGTCGAAGCCGAGCCGGCGGTCGTCGTCCAGCGGGTCTCCGGGTCCCCACGGGCGTTCGGGGTCGAACCGAAGAACCTGCGTCAGGCGGTGGCCCTCCACCACCTCCTCGACCCCGACATCCCCGCCGTCTCCCTGATGGGGATGGCGGGTTCCGGCAAGACGTTCCTCGCCCTCGCCGCCGCCCTCGAGCAGGTGCTGGAGCAGCGTCGCTACCGCCGGGTCTCGGTGTACCGGCCCCTGGTGGCCGTGGGTCGTCAGGAACTCGGGTTCCTGCCCGGCGACCTGTCGGAGAAGCTGGCACCCTGGATGGCCGCCGTCCACGACAACCTGTACGCCCTGTTCGCCGATGCCGGACCCGACGGTGCCCGCGACGCCGTCGAGGAGCTGTCCGAGACGGGTGCGTTGGAGCTCGCCGCCGTCACCTATCTTCGGGGACGTTCGATCACCGAGGAGTTCGTCATCATCGACGAGGCCCAGAACCTGGAGCTCTCCACCCTGAAGGTGATCCTCACCCGGATGGCCCGAGGCTCGAAGCTGGTGTTCTGCGGGGACCTCACCCAGGTCGACAACCCCTACATCTCCCCGTACGGAGGGATGGCGGCGCTCATCGAGAAGTTCAAGGGATCGCCCCTGTTCGGCCATGTCATCTTGGAGCGGTCCGTGCGTAGCCCCCTGGCCGAGATGGCCGCTACGGTGCTGTGAACGGACGCGGGAGCGTGGTGGTCGATGCCGTTCGAAGACGTCGATCTGGGGATCTGTCGGGGACGCAGGTTCCCCGGCGAGCCTGACCGGGCGGCGGTGATCCTCCCCGGGGCGGCCTACCCGCCGACGGCCCCGCTGCTCTGGTTCACCCGGGAGGTGTTCTCGGCCCACGGCTGGACCGTGGTGGAGATCCACGACCTCTACCCCGGGGACGGTGATCCCGCCCGGTGGGCGACGGAGCGTCTACAGGCTGCCCGTGAGGCCGCGGGGGCCGACCGGACGGCGGTGGTCGCCAAGTCGCTCTCGACCCTCGTCGCCCCGTACGCGGTGGACGAGGAGCTCCCGGGGGTCTGGCTCACCCCGCTGCTCGGCACCCCCGAGGTCGGCGACGCGCTGCGCCGTTCGACCGTGCCGACCCTCGTGGTCGGCTCCCCCGACGATCAGACCTGGGATCGGGCCGTCGCCGCCCGACTCCACCGGGCAGACGTGTTCCAGGTGACCGGTGCCGATCATGCCCTCCAGGTCCCGGGGGATCCCCGGCGGAGCCTGGAGATCCTGGCCGAGGTGGCGGACCGCGTGGAGCGCTTCGTGCAGAGGCTGGACCGCTGACCTCCTTCTTCCCCTCTCTGAGGGGGACGTACCCCACGCCGTCAGGCGTGGGGGAATGGGGGTGCGGCGATGCGCGGTCTGCGGCGCGGGGAGAAGGCCCCCCTCCCCCTCGCTTCGCTCGGGTACTCCCCCCGTTCCGCTTCGCTTCACGGGGGGAGAAGCCCCCCCTCCCCCTCGCTTTGCTCGGGTACTCCCCGCAGGCGGGGCAGAACTATGTCTGGAGGCGTTGGCGGCGGGCGGCGAGGAGCTCGAGGGCGCGTTCCAGGGTGATGGTGTCGGGGTCGTCCC
>JALSJV010000327.1 GCA_026989215.1 Acidimicrobiia bacterium
GGCGTATCCCCTGGCGATCAGGCTCTTGCCGACGTTCTCGATCTCTCTGGCCTGCTCCTTCAACAGCCGGACCCGTTCGTCGGGGTCTTCCACCACGAGGGCGTCGCGGAAACGGGCCACGGGGAACTTGGCGTCGATCACGATCTTCCGCCCGCCGGGGAGGTTCACCACGGCGTCGGGCGTCCGATCCCCCGCGTGGAACTGGGATTCGTAGTCGCGACCCTCCACCAGCCCGCCGAGCTCGAACATGCGAAGCAGGGAGATCTCACCCCAGTTCCCCCGGGCGCGGTCGTCGGTGAAGAGGCGGCTGATCGTCCCCACCTTCGAGTCGATCCCCTCCACCTGTTTCTCCAACACGGCCTTCTGGGTGGTCACCACCTCCTGGATCGAGTCGAGCTTCGACTGGATCTGGGAGATCTTGGTGTCGAGAACCTCCACCCTCGGCATCAGGGGGCCCGCCTCTACGGCCGATCTCCGTTGCCACAGCACCACGACCAACGTCGCCACCACCCCCAGGGTGAGCGCCACGATCGACACCAGCACCACGGCCTCGACGGTCATCTCGGTCACCTTTCTCGGATCCTGACCACAGCATGCCGCATCACCCTGACAGAAACCGGGATGCTCGACGACCTCCAGGCCTCCCAGGGTGGATCGATCCCCGATCCGGTCCATGCCGCTCGCATGCCGTTCCGACCCGAGGCCGAGGTGAGGATCGGCCGGCCGCCCGGCGACACGTCGCTCCACGCCGAGGGCACGGGCCGGTCCGGCCCGGAGGTCATATCACCGGGAAGCCCCCCCTCAGAGAATGGTCTCTTCGAAGTCCTGGTCGTCGGGTTCGTCCCCGTCGTCGGTCCGATCCGGGGATCCGGTCCCAGACGACGGAGGGTCCGTGGATGCACCGACTCCGATCTCCCGCAGCGTGCGCCACTCCTCGGCCGCGATCCGTTTCACCTCGATGGGGAGATCGTCACCGAGGTCGAGGTGCTCCGGCGGTGTGACACCCTTCTCCTCCATCCGCTTCAGCTCCTCCTGAAGACGCCACCGGATGCGACCCCGGATCCAACGTTCACGCTCGGCCGGATCGGTGGGGAACTCGTCGACGGGTCCGAGCGCCTCGGAGAGGCGGCGGATGTCGCCCCTCAGGTCCCCGGACGGCTGGAAGTCGCGACGCCAGTCGAACTCGGCCACGTCGGAGGGGGCCCGTACCACGGGGAGTTCGGAGACGAACCCCTCACCGGAGAAACTCCACCCGGCCTCACAGGATACGATCTCGTCGGGATCGAGGGTCCCCGGCGGATAGGCGACGCCGACCGCCTCGACCCCTCCCACGTCCGCCAGCCACAACCACACCTGGATCTGGTCGACGTCCGCCCCCCACCCGTCGAAGGTCCAGAACGCCTCGATGGGACCTTCGGGCGGCGTCTCGGGAGTCCACGACGCCGGATCCTGCCCTTCGAGGCTGATCCCCGCCCCTGCGAACCTGGTCTCTGCGCCGAGGACATGGACGAACACGCCGTCGCCGGCGACGACCGGCTCGTCGTACCGGAACACCGTGGCGACCGTGCCGTCGTCGAGAACGCACACCTCCACCGACGAGGCGGGAACCTGCGCCGACACCGGCGCCGCCAGCAGCAGCCATCCCCCCGCCACCATCCCGGCCAGAAGCACCCGGGCCGACCGTGTGCTGGGGAACATCGCTTCTCCCCTGTCGCCTTGGCCGGCCAGTCTATCTCCTGCAATACCAACCAACGACTACTGAATTGGAACGCAGCTCACCAATACACCACAACGTTCTACAATCCGTCGTAGCTCCCTGTGCCTACGCTTGGGATGATGACCCGCGACGAGCAGCTTCGTTGGGACGAGCGGTACGCCACCGGCGACTACCGGCCCCGGACCGAGCCGTCCCCCTTCGTCGTCTCGGCCATCTCCCGCATCCCCCGAGGCAGGGCGTTGGTGCTGGCGTGCGGGACGGGACGCAACGCCCTCCTCCTGGCCGAGGCAGGGTTCGACGTGGAGGCGGTGGACATCTCGGCGGTGGCGATCGACCGAGCCCGAAGGGAGGCCGAGCGGCGGGGAGTCGAGGTGACGTGGCGGGTCGCCGACCTCGACGACTTCGAGATCCCGGAGGGGACCTTCGACCTGGTGACGATGATCCGATACGTGAACCGGGACCTGTGGCCCCGGGCGGCCGCCGCCCTGACACCCGACGGGTGGCTCCTCACCGAACAGCACCTCGAGACCCGCCGCCGGGTGCTCGGGCCCACCGGGGCCTTCCGGGTGCGACCCGGGGAGCTGCTCCGAGCCTTCACAAACCTTCGGATCGTCGAGTACTGGGAGGGGATCGAACCCGTCGACCGGGACGGCGAGGCGGTGCTGGCCCGCCTGGTCGCCTGTAACGGCGACCCGGGTTTCTGAGCGGTCTGGGGAGACCCAGGGGCCGGCGAGTCGGCGTCATTCTCCGTGGAAGCCCAGGGTGACGGCTGGATGAGCCGCACATGGCCGGGTCGCGCCATGGCCGACGAGGGATCCGGGAACCTGTCGCGGGAAACCGGTACTCAGTAGCGCGGATAAGTGGTATTCGCAGACGCGGAAAACCGGTACTAAGTGCTGCGGGAAAGCGGTACCATCGGAGTGGATGAACGAATATCGGGAACGCCTCGTCGATCCGCTGCTGGCGGAATTGCTGACCGAGCTCCCCGCGTTGATGGTCGTCGGGCCTCGGGCAGTCGGGAAGACGACCACCGCCATCCGCCACGCTGAAAGCGTCGTACGGCTCGATCACCCAGGCGAAGCCGCCGCTTTTCAGGCCGATCCCGACGCCGCGCTGCAGGTGTTCGACGAGCCCGTGCTCCTCGACGAATGGCAGGCCGTCCCCGAGGTCTTGGGCGCCGTCAAGCGGGCAGTCGACGCCACCGCCCGACCCGGCAGGTTCCTGCTGACCGGTTCGGTCCGAGCCGACCTCGACGTCGCCACCTGGCCGGGAACAGGTCGAGTGGTCCGCGTCACGATGTACCCGCTCACCGTCGCGGAGATTCTCGGTGTGCGCACACGCCCTCTGCTCGACCGTGTGGTTGCAGGCGATCACCTGGCGGCGGCAACCGACACGCCCGACCTGCGAGGCTACGTCGAACTGGCCCTGACGGGAGGATTCCCCGAACCAGCATTACGCCTGGGAGGCCAGGGACGCATTCGCTGGCTGGAAGGCCTGGTCGACCAGCTCCTGACGCGGGACGCCCGTGAGATCGGCGGACCGAGAGATCCCGCGCGCCTGCGACGCTACGTGGAAGCGTATGCACTCAACTCCGCCGGGGTCACCGACCACAAGACGATCTTCGACGCCGCGGGCATCAACCGGAAAACCGCCGACGCGTACGAACGCCTGCTCGAGAACCTCATGATGGTGGAGCGGCTCCCCGCCTGGTCGTCGAACCGTCTGAAGCGACTGACCCGAAGGCCGAAACGGTATCTGATCGACCCCTCCCTCATCGGAGCGGTCCTGAGACTCGACGTTCGAGCCGTTCTCACGGACGGTGACATCCTCGGACGGTTGCTCGACACCTTCGTCGCCGCTCAGCTCCGCGCACAGACAGTCGTCTCCTCCACACGACCACGCCTGTTCCATCTCCGTGCCGAGCAGGGACGCCACGAGATCGACGTCGTTGCCGAGCTCGGCGGCGGCCGGATCGTCGCGATCGAGACGAAGGCGACCTCCGCTCCCACCGGGGCCGATACCCGGCATCTCCGCTGGCTGAGCGAACAGCTCGGGGACCGGTTCGCTGGCGGGGTGATCCTGCACACAGGCCCGTCCACCTACGAACTCGAAAGCGGGATCGTCGCCGCCCCGATCTCCACCCTGTGGGCGGATCCCGAGGCCCCCTGATCTCCCGGCCGTCACGTCAAACCCCCTCGGCGCCTCGATCCGTCGGGTCCGGAGGTACGCCTCAGGCGAGGCGGCGGAGACGGTCGGCCGAGCTCGGATATCGGGCGACGAGCTCTGCCATCAGCGCCTCGTCGACGAACTCGCAGCCCTCCACGGTGAACGGCGGCGCCATCGTCGTCCCCACCAGCGTCCACTCGCCCACCGACACCGAGCCCTGCCACACCCCGGCCGGCACCGTCACCTGGGGACGCTGGCCGGCCGCCAGGTCCGGTCCCACCAGCACCTCGCGCACCGCGACGTCGTCCACCAGGGTGAGGGCGAGGGGCGCCCCGGCGTAGAAGTGGTAGATCTCCGGCGAGTCGAGCCGGTGCAGGCGGGAGCACTCGCCCCGTTCGAGGAAGTAGTAGATGGCGCTGGAGGCCTCGTCCCGGTGGGTCTGGGCCCACCATCCCCCTTCGACGGGGAGGGGCTCCAGCCCGAGGATCCGCCGCACCTCGGCGGCGGTGAGCCGGCCGATCATGACGTGGCCTCGGCGAGGCGTCGCGCCCGGGCCGTCACCTCCCGCCGCGCCTCGTCGACGTCGACGGTGAGACAGCGCCCGTCCTCGACCACCCGACGGCCCTCCACCCACACGTCGGTGACGGCCCGCGCCCCGACACTCCACACCAGATGCGAGATCAGGTCGTTCGGATCGAGGGTGGGCACGAAGGCGGGGTCGTCGAGGTCGAGCCGGATCAGGTCGGCCCGGCGTCCCGGGGCGAGGACCCCGAGGTCGTCCCGGCCGAGGGCCCGGGCGGCGTCCCGGGTCGCCATCGCCAGGGCGTCGGAGGCGCCGAGGGCGTCGGCGTCGTGGTCGGCGAGGCGGGCCAGCATCGGTGCCAGTCGAATCTCCTCCCACAGGTCGAGGTTGTTGTTGGAGGCGGGTCCGTCGGTGCCGAGCCCGACGACGATCCCCCGCTGCCGCATCCCGCGCACCGGCGCGATCCCCGACGCCAGCTTGGCGTTCGACTGGGGGCAGTGGGCGACGGCGACCCCATGTTCCGCCCACAGATCGAGGTCGTCGTCGTCCATCCACACGCAGTGGGCGGCGAGGAGGCGGGGGACGTCGAGGATGCCCCGGTCGGCGAAGAGGCGGGGAACCGAACGGCCGTGACGTCGGCGGATGTCGGCGTCCTCGTCTCGGGTCTCGGCGACGTGGGTGTGCAACAGCAGATCGTGGTCCCGGGCGAGCCGGGCCGCGAGCTCGAGGCCTTCGACGGGGACGGTGTAGGCGGCGTGGGGCGCGATGCCGATCTCGATGAGGGGGTCGTCGGCGAAGGCGGCGGCGAGGGAGACCACCGCCTCGGCCTGCTCCCTCCACGACCCGAACCGTTCCCAGCCGGGGGCGTCGACCACCGGCGCGCACACCAACGAACGTAGACCCGCCCCCCTCGCCGCCCGAGCCAGATCCTCGGACCACAGGTACATCTCACAGGTGGTGGTCACCCCGTAGCTCAGCAGCTCGGCGGCGGCGAGGGTCATCCCCCAGAAGACGTCGTCGGGGCCCATGCGGGCCTCCCGGGGCCACATCACCTCGCCGAGCCAGCGGGCGAGGGGCAGCCCTTCGCCGGCGCCGCGCAGCAGGGTCATCGGGGAGTGGCAGTGGACGTTCACCAGCCCCGGCATCACCAGCCCGCCGACCTGCTCCGCCGACGGGGGCGGCGCACCGTCGGCGGGACCGACCGCCTCGACGCGACCGTCGAGGACGACGACCCTGCCGGGGGCGTGGACGGAACCGGCGTCGTCCATGGTGACGACGACGTCGGCCCACAGCTCCCGGCGCCCTGCCGTGCCGCTCACCAGCCCGGCCTCACGTTCACTCCGCCGTCCACCACCAGGTCGGCTCCGGTGATCCACCGGGCGGCGTCGGAGACGAGGAACAGGACGGCGTCGGCGACGTCATCGGGTCGGCCCAGCCGCCCCAGGGGCGCCGCCTCCAGCCATCGTCCCACCCCCTCCGGCCAGTCCTCCGCCAGGCCGTCACGGTCCACCAGCCCCGGGGAGACCGAGTTGACCCGGATCCCCACCGGCCCCAGATCCAGCGCGGCAGCCCGGGTCCACGCCACCACGGCGGCCTTCGACGTGGCGTAGAGACCGTGGCCGGGTGCGGGCCGGTGGGCCTCGACGGAGGCGACGTTCACGACACACCCGCCGTCCCCGGCGACTTCGGCGAAGCGGCGGGTGAGGGCGACGACGGCGTCCAGGTTGACCGTCCGGATCGCCTCCCAGTCGTCGGCGATCTCACCGGTGACGTCCCGGGCGGCGTTGTTCACCAGCACGTCAAGACCGCCGAGGGCCTCGACGGCGTCGTCGACACACCGGGGAGGGTCGACCGCCAGGTCGCCGACGACCACACGGGCCGCCGGGCCGAGGGAGGCGGCGAGGGCGTCGGCTTCGGGGCGGCGGGACGGTCGAGCATGGACGGCCACTCGGGCACCCGCCTCGGCGAGGCGCCGGGCCACGGCCCGTCCGATGTTCCCGGTGGCACCGGTGACGAGGACGCGGCGCCCACCGAGGTCGAGGAGACGGGAGACGGGGATCATCGCCGGACGTTGTTGGGCACGGACGCCCGATAGTAACGTCCGCCGCCCCCCGACCCTGGTCCGAGAAGAGGGGATGTGGACGATGCCCGATACCGAGACCGTGTTCGACGACCTGGTGACGGTGGCCTGGACCGACGGGCGTCTCCGGATCCTCGACCAGACCCTCCTCCCCGCCGAGGAACGCTACGTGGACCTCACCTCCGTCGACGAGGTGGTGGAGGCGATCCGCCGCCTCCGGGTCCGAGGGGCGCCCGCCATCGGCGGTGCCGGCGCCTACGGGATGGTGATCGCCCTCGACGAGGCCCGCCCGGCGACGGCGGCCGAGGCCCGGAAGGTGCTCGCCGACGCCGCCGAGCGGATCGGCACCGCCCGGCCCACCGCCGTGAACCTGTCCTGGGCGGTGGAGCGGGTATCGGCGGCCGCCGCCGTCGGTTCGAGCGCCGCAGAGGTCCGGGCCCGGGCCCTCGCCGAGGCGGATGCGATCGTCGCCGAAGACCGGGCGGCCTGTGACGCCATCGGACGCCACGGAGCCGACGAGCTCGTCGACCGTCACCGTCTCCTCACCCACTGCAACGCCGGCCGCCTCGCCACCCTCGGGATCGGCACCGCCCTCGGCGTCGTCTACGCCAAGGCGGCGGCGGGCCACCCGGTCGAGGTGTACGCCCCCGAGACCCGTCCCCTGCTCCAGGGCGCCCGCCTCACCGCCTGGGAGCTGCGACGCTTCGGCGTGCCCGTCTCGGTGCTCCCCGACTCCGCCGCGGCGATGCTGTTGGCGTCGGGTCGGGTCGACGCCGTCGTCGTCGGAGCCGACCGGATCGCCGCCAACGGGGACGTCGCCAACAAGATCGGCACCTTCGGTCACGCCGTCGCCGCCGCCCGGGCCGGGGTGCCCTTCTACGTGGCGGCCCCGCTCTCCACCTTCGACCCGGACACCCCCGACGGCGACCGCATCGAGATCGAGCAGCGGGACGCCACCGAGATCCGACGCTGCGGGGACCGCCCCACCACCCCTCCCGACGTCGACGTGTGGAACCCGGCCTTCGACGTCACCCCCCACGAGCTCGTCACCGGACTGATCACCGAGGTGGGGGTGCTCCGTGGGGACTACAGTCTCGCCATCGCTCGGCTCTTCGAGCGATCGACGACGAGGGAGGGAGAGGCCCCATGAACACGAGACGCCTTGCCGCCCTGGCGGCCTTCGCCATGGTCGTGGCCGCCTGCGGAGGCGGGAACGGCGACACCGCGCCCACCGACGGCGGTGCCGCCACCGAGACCACCGCCGCCGCGGCCGACACGTTCCTCACCGGGAAGTTCGTCGCCGCCTGCGACGAGGCGAAGGGGAAGGTGACCGTCCCCGACGGCTTCAACATCGGCCTGGTGACCGACATCGGCAAGATCAACGACGGCACCTTCAACGAAGGCGTCTACAAGGGGTTCGCGGCCGCCGCCGAATGCTTCGGCCTCGACTCCCGCTACATC
>JALSJV010000328.1 GCA_026989215.1 Acidimicrobiia bacterium
GGCGGTGGCGACGTGGGGGGTGACGACGACGTCGTCCCGGAGGCTCAGGGGGTGGTCGGGGGGGAGCGGCTCGGGAACGGTGACGTCGAGGCCTGCTCCGGCGAGGTGTCCACGGTCGAGGGCGTCGAGGAGGGCGTCGTGGTCGACGAGTTCGCCCCGGGCCGTGTTGATCAGGATGGAGCCGGGGCGCATGGTCTCCAGTTCTCGGGCCCCGATGAGGCGGCGGGTGTCGGCGGTGAGGGGGACGTGGAGGGAGACGACGTCGGCTCGGCCGAGGAGGTCGTCGAGCTCGGCGACGCGTGACACCTGCGCCTCGGCGAAGGCCCGGTCGGAGACGAAGGGGTCGTGGGCCGCCACGTTCATGGGGATGGCCCGGGCGATGGCCGCGACCTTTCGGGCGACCCGTCCGAACCCCACCAATCCGAGGGTTCTGCCGCCGAGCTCGAGGGCGTCGTGGGTGCGGTACAGGTCCGGTTCTCCCCGTCGGTGGCGGGCGCGGATCCGATCGAGGCGCTTGGTGACGGCGAAGAGGAGCGCCCAGGTGTGCTCGGCGGTGGACTGGGTGGGGGCGTCGGGGGCGTTGCAGACGACGATGCCGGCCTCGGTGGCGGCGTCGACGTCGACCCGATCGGTCCCGATCCCGGTTCGGCAGATCGCCCACGCTCGACGAGCCCGGGCGATCACCGCCGCGTCGTAGGGGAGCCGTCCGGCGATCACGAGCTCGGCGTCTTCGATGCGATCGAAGCCGTCGTCGTGTTCGATGATCTCGATGGATTCCGGCAGGGTGGCGACCACGGGCGGTGGCGGTACCCTCTCGAACCAGATGCGCGGCATGCCTCCGGCCTCTCGACCGCCGTAATATATCCCGAGATGTTGGAACGTTCCAATACCTTGGTGTTTCGTTCCCCGTCCGGTCGCGGGGGTGGCACCTCCGCGGCCACCTTCGGCGGCGGTGTCCCGTGAGGGCCGAGCTTGCGTCCTACGCCGTCAACCTGGAGATGTGGTGGGCGGACCTCGAGGCCTTGGAACGGGTGGAGGCTGCCGCCGAGGCGGGATTCGGCGCGGTCGAGATCTGGTTCTGGCGGCGGTGGGACGTGGCCGAGCTGGCTCGACGCTGCCGCGACCTGGGCCTCGTCGTCGCCCAGATCGGAGGCTGGGATTTCGAGCCGCCCCTCGGCGATCCAAGCGCCCAGAGCCGTCTCGAAGCGGGCATCGCAGCCGCCATCGAGGCAGCCCGGATCCTCGGATCCTCGCGCATCAATCTGAACGGCCCGTACCTCCGTCCGCGCGAGGATCCCGCCGACGTCCGCGAACGCATCGTCGCCGCCCTCGCCCAGGTGGTGGGCCTCGCCGAGGAGGCGGAGGTGACCCTCATGGTGGAGCCGATGAACACCAGGGTGGACCATCCCGGCTACAGCCTGCCGACCAGCGCCGACGCCGTGGCGGTGGTCGAGGCGGTGGGGTCCCCCGCCCTCGGGGTGAACTGGGACCTGTATCACCTCCAGATCTCCGAAGGCGACCTCTGCGGGCATCTCGCCGAGGGGATCGACCACGTCGCCTACGTGCAGGTCGCCGACCATCCGGGCCGCCACGAGCCGGGGACGGGGGAGATCGCCTACGGCTACGTCCTCGGGCGGCTCCGAACCCTCGGGTACCGCGGCCTCATCGGACTCGAATGTCGTCCCCTCGACGGCGAGGAGTCGGCGATCGCCCGCCTTCTCGCCCTCGGGGGAGACGGTCCGGGCTCCACCGAAACTGCTTGACAGCGCGAAGAGCGCAAGGGTAGCGTTGCCGGACCCTCGGTTTTGGAACGTTCCATTCGGGAGGCTGATGGCGTGAGGATCGGGCTGCTGGGAGCGGGAAGGATCGGCTCGCTCCATGCGGGCACGCTCTCCGCGGACGACCGGGTCGAGGGCCTCGTCGTCGCCGACGTCGACCCCGATCGGGCAGCGGCCGTCGCCGCCCGCCACGGAGCCGAGGCGGCCGACCCCGACGATCTCTTCGAGCGGGTCGACGCCGTGGTCATCGCCTCCAGCACCGACACCCACGTCCCCTACCTGCTGCGGGCCGCCGAGCGTCGGCTCCCCGTCTTCTGTGAGAAGCCCATCGCCCTCGACCTCCCCACCACCCGCCGGGCGATGGAGGCGGCCGACGCCGCCGGCATCCCGGTGCAGGTCGGGTTCCAACGCCGCTTCGACGCCGAGCACCTCACCGCTCGCTCGTTGATCGAGTCGGGGGCGGCGGGGGACCTCTATCTCGTCCATTCGATGACCCACGACCCCGAACCACCACCGCGGGAGTACATCCCCCGGTCGGGCGGGTTCCACAAGGACACGCTGGTCCACGACATCGACGCCGTCCGCTACGTCACCGGTCGGGAGGTCGTCGAGGTCTACGCCGACGGGGCGGTCCTCGTCGACCCCGTCTTCGCCGAGTTCGGGGACCACGACGTGGCCGTCGTCACCCTCCGCCTCGACGGTGGTGTTCCGGCGGTCCTCACGGCGAGCCGCCGCCAGCCCCTGGGCTACGACGTCCGGATGACCGTGTACGGATCGAAGGACACCCTCGGGATCGGCTACGGGCCGGGTCTCCCCGTGCATCGTCTCGTCGACGACCACGTCCCCGACGACGCTCCTCCGAGCTTCATCGAGCGCTTCGCCGGTGCCTACCGGGCGGAGATGGCCGCTTTCCTCGACGTGGCAGCCGGGAGGCGGCCGACGCCGTGCTCGATCCGGGACGCCTACGAGGTGCTGCGGGTCGCCGAGGCCTGCGACCGCTCCTACGCCGAGCATCGCCCCGTCTCGCTCGAGGAGGTGACATGAGCCTCCTCGAACGGATCGCCGGGGCGCCGATCACCTGGGGCGTGGACGGGTCCCCGGGGTGGGGCCACCTCATGGATCCCGATCGGGTCCTGGGCGAGATGGCTTCGCTCGGGCTCGCCGCCACCGAGCTCGGGCCCGACGGCTACCTGGGTGCCACCCCGGACGAGATCACCGGGCGGCTCCGGCGGCACGGTCTCCGGCTCGTCGCCGGATTCGTGCCCGTGGTTCTGTACCGGTCCCACCTGCTCGACGCCGAGCTCGCCCGGTTCGTCCGGGCGGTGGAGACCCTCGTCGCCGGGGGAGCCGAGGTGGCGGTCCTCGGTCCGGCGACCGATCTCCCCGGCTACGACACGCCCGTCGAGCTGACGGCGGCGGAGTGGTCGGTCCTGCTGTCCGGGCTTCGGCGGGCGACCGAGCTCGCCGAAGCCCGGGGGGTCACCGTCGCGCTGCACCAACACTGGGGGATGGCCGTCCAGCGACCCGAGGACGTCGAACGGATCCTGGAGCGGTCCTCCGTCGGGCTGTGTCTCGACACCGGCCATCTCGCCCTGGCCGGCATCGACCCGGTCGAGGTGGCGGAGGCCGCGGGCGACCGGGTTCGTCACGTGCACCTCAAGGATCTCGACGGCGGGCTCGCCCGGCGGGTCCGCGACGGAGACCTCCCCTTCCGTCGGGCGGTCGTCGAAGGGTTGTTCCGTCCCCTGGGGCGGGGGGACGTGGACGTCGAAGCGCTGATCCGGATTCTCGAAGCACAGGGTTACCGCGGTTGGTACGTTCTCGAACAGGACACCGCGTTGGACGGCGAACCGCCGTCCGGGATGGGGCCGATCGAGGACGCACGGATCAGCGTCGAGTTCCTGCGGGGATTGGCGGCGGAGCCGCCGGATCCCGCAGACCGTGGCCGTACGGCGGCCACGGCCGAGCAAGGCCCCGTCACGGGGGCATGACCCATGAGGAGGAGCAGATGAGAAGACGGGTATGGGTGGCGACCTTCGCCGTCCTGGCCCTCGTCCTGGCCGCCTGCGGAGGCGGCGGCGGTGCCGAGGAGACCACGACCACCGCCCCCGAGGCCGCCGGCACGACGGAGGCGCCGAGCGAGGCCGTGTCCCAGCGGGCGTTCCGCTTCGTCGTCGTGTCCCACGGCCAGTCCTCCGACCCCTTCTGGTCGGTGGCGGCCAACGGCGTCAAGGACGCCGCGGCCGACATGGGAGTGGAGGTCGAGTACCAGGCGCCGGGCACGTTCGACATGGCCGAGATGTCGCAGATCATCGACGCCGCCGTGGCTTCGAAGCCCGACGGCCTCGTGGTGACGATCCCCGATGCCGACGCCCTCGGGCCCTCGATCCGGGCGGCGGTGGACGCCGGCATTCCGGTGATCTCGATGAACTCGGGCTCGGATGTGTTCGCCGACCTCGGCGTCCTCGTCCACGTCGGGCAGACCGAGTACGAGGCGGGCCTGATCGCCGGTCAGCGGATGGCCGGTGAAGGGGTGACGAACGCCCTCTGCATCAACCAGGAGGTCGGCAACGCCGCCCTCGACCTGCGGTGTCAGGGCTTCACCGACGGCCTCGGCGGCAACGTCACGGTCATCCCCGTGGACCTCGCCGATCCGGCGGGCGCGCAGGCGGCGGTGGCCGGCGCCCTCGGGGCCAACCCCGACACCAACGGGATCCTCACCCTCGGGCCGACCGGCGCCCTCCCGACGCTGAACGCGCTCGAGGAGGCGGGCAAGGTGGGTGAGATCAAGCTCGCCACCTTCGACCTCGGACCCGAGGTGCTGCAGGCCATCATCGACGGCAAGATGCTCTTCGCCATCGACCAGGCCCAGTACCTGCAGGGCTACCTGCCGATCGTGCTGTTGACGAAGTTCCTCGAGACGGGGGCCCTGCCCCTCGGCTCGGTGGACCGTGTGATCCTCACCGGTCCCCAGATCGTCACCGCCGAGACGGCAGCCGACGTGATCGCCTTCTCCGAGAAGGGTCTCCGCTGAGCAGACCCGGATGGCCGGGACCCCGTGTCCCGGCCATCCGGTCGCTTCGATCCCATCGCACCGGTGGGATCGGAGGGACCGGATGGTCTCAGGAGAGGAGGTGAGTTCGTTGGCGGTGAACACACAACCGGCGCAGGCGGCGGCTGACGAGCGGATCCGCGAGGTCGGTGTCCTGTCGAGGCTGATGGCTCGGCCCGAGCTCGGGGCCCTGGTGGCGGTGGTGGTGGTGTGGTTGTTCTTCGCGGTGGTGGCCGCCGACAACAACTTCATCAGTTGGGCGACCACCGCGGCGATCCTCAACCGGGCGGCGCCCTTGGGGATCCTGGCGATCGCGGTCGCCCTGCTGATGATCGCCGGCGAGTTCGATCTGTCGATCGGTTCTCTCGTCGGGTTCGGCGGGATGGCGATCATGATGCTCGTCACCCCGGTGGAGGCGGGAGGGTTCGGTTGGGCGATCCTCCCGGCGATCGGCGTCGCCCTGCTCATCACGTTGGCGACGGGGTTCTTCAACGGCGTGCTGGTGGTCACGACCAAGCTCCCGTCGTTCATCATCACCCTGGGTTCGCTGTTCATCTTCCGGGGGCTGGCGGTTGCGGTGCCCCGGTCGGCGACGAACCGAACCCAGCTCGGCGGGCTCGACGAGGTGTCCGGCTACGGACCGATGGATGCCATCTTGGGGACCAAGCTGGAGCTCTTCGGGGCCCGCTTCGACGTGGCGATCGTCTGGTGGATCGGGCTCACCATCATCGCCACCTGGGTGCTGATGCGGACCCGAGTGGGGAACTGGATCTTCGGCGTGGGAGGTGACAACGTCGCCGCCCGTAACGTCGGCGTCCCGGTGAACCGGCTCAAGATCGCTCTCTTCATGACCACCGCGTTCGCGGCGTTCCTGTCGGCCCTCATCCAGGCCTTCCAGTTCAACGGCGCCGACTCCCTCCGGGGCAGCCTCAAGGAGTTCGAGGCGATCATCGCGGTGGTGATCGGCGGGACCCTGCTCACCGGTGGCTACGGCTCGGTGATCGGGGCGCTGCTGGGCACCCTGATCTTCGCCATGGTGCAGCAGGGAATCATCATCACCGGGGTCGACGGCGACTGGTTCAAGGTCTTCGTCGGCGGGATCCTGGTGGCGGCCGTCATCTTCAACAACTTCGTGCGACAGCAGGCGACGAAACGATGAGTGAACCCATCCTCGAAGTCCAGAACATCTCCAAATTCTTCGGCAGCGTCATCGCCTTGAAGGACGTGTCGATGTTCGTCCGCGCCGGGGAGGTGACCTGCCTGCTCGGCGACAACGGGGCCGGCAAGTCCACCCTCATCAAGGTGCTGAGCGGCGTCCACAAACCCGACGAAGGCGTCTACCGGTATCAGGGCAGCGAGGTGAGCTTCTCCTCGCCGCGCGACGCCCTCGACCTCGGCATCGCCACCGTCTACCAGGACCTGGCGATGATCCCCCTCATGTCGATCTGGCGGAACTTCTTCCTCGGGTCCGAGCCCACCGTCGGTTGGGGCCCTTTCCGGCGATTCGACGTCGACTTCGCCAAACGCACCACCCGCGAGGAGCTGGGCAAGATGGGGATCGACATTCGTGATCCCGACCAGCCCGTGGGCACCCTGTCGGGTGGGGAACGCCAGTCGGTGGCGATCGCCCGTGCCGTCTACTTCGGTGCCAAGGTGCTGATCCTCGACGAGCCGACCGCCGCCCTCGGGGTGAAACAGGCCGGGGTGGTCCTCCGCTACATCGTGCAGGCGAAGCAGCGGGGCATCGGGGTGATCTTCATCACCCACAACCCCCATCACGCCTACCCCGTCGGCGACCATTTCGTCATCCTGCGGCGGGGCCAGATCTACGGCGATTTCACCAAGGACGAGATCCCGTTGGAACAGCTCGTCCAGATGATGGCCGGCGGCGCCGACCTCGAGGTCCTCTCCCACGAGCTGGAGAAGGCCGCCGAGGGGGGCGGTCCGGGAGCCGACGAGCTGGAGAAGGTCGCCGAGGGGTTCGAGGCAGAGGCCCGAGGCGAGGCCGATTGACCGTCCCCACGTCAGGTCCGACCGGTGAGACCCCACTGCCGAACCAGCTCCACCGCCTCGGGCCGGAGGTCGATCCGATAATGCACCGCGGGCCAGCCGAGCACCACCTCGACCACCGCCTCCGCGAACTGTTCGGAGGGGATCTCCTCCCATGTCTCGGCCTCGAACCAGGCGGTACCCGGTGGCAGTCCCTGGGCGGCGAGGAAGGATCCCCGCAGGTCCCACTGGGTCGGGCAGACCGCCTCGACATGGTGGGCGAGCTCGTGGACGATGGTGTGCGAGAGCCGGGAGGGTGGTCCGGGGATGCCGACCGTGATCGTGGCGGTGAGGGCCCGATACTCGCCCTGCTCGTCGAGGTCCCAGTCACCCTCCAGCCGGACCTCGCCGACGCAGTCGTCGAGGGCGGGGAAGGCGTCACGGAACTGGTCCCACACGTCGTCGACCAGTCCCCGCAGATCGTCGGGGGTGTTGGCACCGAAGGTGATCTTGGGTCCGCCGCACGCCGAGACCACCAGCGCCAACGCCACCGCCGACACCGTCACCCTGAGCATGGCGACAGGATACGGGGACGATGCGACTGACCGACGACCGCTACCGGCGTCTGCTGGAGGATCGGGCTCGGCAGCCCGAACTCGTGGCCGAGCGGGCCCGAAGCCGGAGACGGAGGCCGCTGCTGGACGGCGACGGCAGGCTCATGATCGTCGCCGCCGACCATCCGGCCCGCCGCAGCCTCGGTGTGGGTGCCAACCCCTACGCGATGGCGGACCGCCGGGAGCTCTTGGACCGCCTCGTCACCGCGCTGAGCCGACCCGGCGTGGACGGGGTGTTGGCCACCCCCGACCTCGTCGAGGATCTCCTCCTCCTCGGGGAGCTGGACGACAAGGTGGTGTTCGGCTCGATGAACCGCAGCGGACTGGCGGGCTCGGTCTGGGAGCTCGACGACCGGTTCACCGCCTACGACGCCGCCTCGATCGAGGCCATGGGTCTCGACGGCGGCAAGATGCTGCTCCGTCTCGACCCCGACGACCCCGGTACCAACGAGACGCTCACCGCCTGTGCGAGGGCCGTCAGCGATCTGGCCGTCCGGGGGCTGG
>JALSJV010000329.1 GCA_026989215.1 Acidimicrobiia bacterium
GGATTCCAGGCGATGCCGAGAGCCCGGTACACGGGGACGAGGACGTCACGGATCCGTGGGGCGTCGGAGACGACGACGACACCGCCGACGTGTGCCGCGCCGCGGACGAGGCGCTGGCCGATGCCCGCCACCTTCACTCGCCCTCCGAGACTGATCGAGTACGCACCCGGGCAGTACTCCCCGGGGACCTCGCCGATGCGGGCGTCCGCTCCGAGCAGGCGAAACGCCCGGTACAGGATCTCGGCGACGTGCCGAAAACGGTCGTGGACCCGCCGGCGAGGATCGCGCGCCGGGACCGCCCAGGAGAACGCGAGGGTGCCGTGAGAGAACACCGCTGCCCGACCGCCGGCCAGCCGCTCCACGGCGGCGAATCCGTGGTGTCGAGCCGCGTCGATCGCCTGCCGGTAGCCCGGCGCGGCGACGTCTCGTCTCCCGAAGGCGACGACGTCGGCGGGCCGGTGGAGACGCAGCGTCGCTCCCCGGCTCCCTTCGGCCACTTCGAGGAGCACGGCGTGGGAGACGCCCACGTCGAGGGCGGGCGGATCGGGGAAGGAATCCACCACCAGGGTGAGGGGATCGGGGAGCACCGGGATGGCAGGCTATCGCCTTCCGGGAACTTCTGGAGCCTCGGGGACGTCTGAGTAGTGGGTATGGCGACACGTTCTCGCCCACAGGGGGTCGCTTCGCTGCTGGTGGTGGCAGCCTTCTCACTCGTCGTCTCGGCCTGCACCGACCAGGCCCTCGGGAGTCTCGGGCGGACCTCCGGCTGGCTGGCGGAGGTGAAGCCCGTCCCGGTGACGAGCACGGTCGTCGAGGCCGATCCGGTGCGGAGCGTCGCCATGGTCGGCTGGTGGAATCTGGAACTGGGAGGCGATCCGACCGAGGCCCCCGAGGAGGTGATCACGCGGGTGTTCCTGCGCGGGGGTGACGGCGGGCAGTTCGTCCAGGCCTCGCCCTACGAGATCGCCGCCGCGCTCCCGGGCATCCGCTTCCCTGCGCTCGTCCCCGGAGACGTGACCTCCATCACGTCCCAGCTCGTGTACGTCCCGGGTCGCCCGATCCTCAACCCCGAGCAGTCGGCGGTGTTCGGGATGTGGACCGTCGAGCCCTACTCGCGTTCACGGGTCGTGGGTCAGCGGGGCGTGCTTTCGGTCCGTCCCTGGAACGCGGAGGACGAGGTGACCTGTGCGTCCCTCTCGGACACCGAGACGATCGCGTGCGAGTCGGATTTCGTCGGCGACCTGTCGGTGTGGCGGATCACCGACGCCCGCGGCGAGACGTGGCTGTGGATCGAAGACGGATACCGCTACGACATGTTCCTGCGCGGTGACTCCACCCCGGCCGAGGCGATGGTCGGTTCGACCGAACCCCTCGATGCCCTCGTCGCCGGGCCCGTCGCGATCGCCGGGTAGCCTGACCCCTCGACCTCGACGAGGAGCCGGATGTGTTCCACGGCGGCGGGTGGTTCACCTACCTCCGATACGACGACCAGCAACCACGACCCGACATCGACCGCGCCCTGCTCCGAAGGGTGTGGGAGTACGGCCGCCCCTACCGTCGGTATCTGGTCGGGGTCCTCGTCACGGTCCTGGTCATCTCCGGGTTGGGGGTGGTGCCCCCGATCCTCATCCGGCTCGTCGTCGACGAGGCGATCCCCGAAGCCGACCTCGGCAAGCTGACCCTGCTGGGCGCGGGGATGGTGGCGGTCCCGGTGGTGAACGCCCTCGTCGGCATCGCCCAGCGCTGGTGGTCCTCCCGGGCGGGGGAGGGGATCATCTTCGACCTCCGTCGCCAGCTCTTCGAGCATCTCCAGCGGATGTCGCTGCGGTTCTTCACCGCCACGAAGACCGGCGAGCTCGTCTCCCGCATCGACAACGACGTGGTCGGCGCCCAGCAGGCGATCACCGGCACCTTCGTCTCCATCCTGTCGAACCTGACCGCCGTCGCCGCGATCCTGGTGGTGATGCTGCGGGCCGACTGGCGTCTCACCGCCCTCGCCGTGTTGGCTCTTCCCCTGTTCGTCGTGCCCGCACGGCGGGTGGCGAGGTTGCTGCGTCGGATCAGCGAACAGCAGATGGAACACAACGCCGCCATGTCGTCGATCCTGGCGGAGACCTTCAACGTGAGCGGCGCCCTGTTGGTGAAGCTCTTCGGACGGGAACGCCACGAGGCGGAGCGGTTCGCCCGGGAGGCCGCCCAGGTCAGGGATCTGGGGGTGCGGCGGGCGATGGTGGGACGGTGGTTCTTCGCCTCCCTCGGACTGGTGAGTGCGGTCGGCACGGCTGCGGTGTTCTGGGTGGGAGGCCTGCTGGTGATCCAGGGAGGGGTGAGCCTCGGGACGATCATCATGTTCTCCACTCTGCTCACCCAGCTCTACGGTCCCCTGTCGGCGATCTCGAACTCGCGGGTCGAGTTCGCCACGTCGCTCGTCTCCTTCGAGCGGGTCTTCGAAGTGCTGGACTTGGAGATCGACCTTCGCGAGGATCCCGACGCCCACCACTTCGACGAGGTACGGGGGGAGATCGCCTTCGAGCAGGTGTGGTTCCGGTACGGCTCGGGGAGGCCGGAGGGTCTCGACCAGGTGAAGGTGTCGGCGGTGGACGAGGCCGCCGCCTCCACCCGCGACTGGGCGCTCGCCGATGTGACGTTTCGGGTCGCCCCGGGTGATCTGGTGGCGTTGGTCGGTCCGAGCGGCGCCGGGAAGACCACGATCGGGTATCTGGTGCCGCGGCTGTACGACGTGACCCGGGGGCGGGTGACGATCGACGGGTACGACGTCCGGAAGGTGGCCCATGAGAGTCTGGCCGACGCCATCGGGGTGGTCACCCAGGAGACCTACCTGTTCCACGACACGATCGCCGCCAATCTTCGTTACGCCCGGCTCGACGCCACCGCCGACGAGCTCGAGGAGGCCTGTCGAGCGGCGAACATCCACGACTTCATCGTGTCGCTGCCCGCCGGATACGACACGGTGGTGGGGGAGCGCGGGTACCGCCTTTCGGGCGGGGAGAAGCAGCGGATCGCCATCGCCCGGGTGATCCTGAAGGATCCCCGCATCCTCATCCTGGACGAGGCGACCTCCCATCTTGACAGCCGCTCCGAGGCGCTGATCCAGGAGGCGTTGGAGCGGGTGATGGCAGACCGCACCTCGCTGGTGATCGCCCACCGGCTCTCCACCGTCCGAGCCGCCGACCTCATCCTGGTGCTGGACGAAGGGCGTCTCGTCGAGCAGGGCACCCATGAGGAGCTGGTGGCGGCCGGGGGTCTTTACGCCACGCTCTACGAGACCCAGTTCCGTCACGCACAACCGGCATGAGGGTGGGCCCGACCGAGGTCGCCGCAGCCGCCGACCGCCTGGCCGGTCGAGTCCGGCTCACCCCGGTGATCGACGCCGACGTGAACGGCGTGGCGGTGGCGTTGAAACTGGAGCTGCTGCAGCATACGGGTTCTTTCAAGCCCCGGGGGGCCTTCAACCGGGTGCTGTCGGAGACGACATCCCCGCGGAGGTTGGTGGCGGCCTCGGGAGGCAACCACGGGCTCGCCGTCGCCCACGTGGCCCGGGAGCTGGGTGTGGAGGCGACGATCTACGTCCCGGAGACGACTCCTTCGGTGAAACGGCGGTGGATCGGCGCCCTGGGCGCGAGCCTGGTGGTGGCCGGACGCCACTACCAGGAGGCATTGGAGGCGAGCCGGGAGGCGGCTCGGGGACCGGGCGTCGTCGAAGTCCATGCCTACGACCATCCGGCCACCGTCGCCGGACAGGGGACCGTGGCCCGGGAGCTGGACGGCCAGGTTCCCCACCTCGACACCGTGTTGGTGGCGGTGGGCGGGGGTGGGCTCATCGCCGGTGTGTGCGCCTGGTTCGACGGACGGGTGCGGGTGGTGGCGGTGGAGCCGGCGACGGCGCCCACCCTGGCACGGGCGCGCGAGGTCGGACGTCCGGTGGACGTCGACGTCGGCGGGGTCGCCGCCGACAGCCTCGGGGCCACCCGGATCGGGGAGACGCCCTTCGCCACGATGCAGGGGCGGCTCGACCGTGTCGTGCTCGTCTCCGACGAGGGCATCGTCGAGGCGCAACGGCGACTGTGGGCGGAGCTCCGTCTCGTCGCCGAACCGGGAGGTGCGACCGCCTTCGCCGCCTTGGTCGGCGGTGCCTACCGTCCCGCCCCCGGCGAGCGGGTGGCGGTGATCGTCTGTGGCGCCAACACGGATCCCGCCACGGTGACGGACCCACCTTGACGGCCTGTTGCATCCACGGAGGCATGTCTCCGTTCACTCTTGACGCCGCCTTCACCGTTTTCGAACATCGGTGTCCGACGCTGGTGTCGTCCCACGAAAGGAGATGCCATGCGAACCAGGATCGGGGCCGCCGTCATGTCCGCTGTGTTGGTGCTCGTCGGTGCGGCGCCGGTGATGGCCCAGGAGGCGGGGAGGCCCGTCACCGTGGAGGAGTCGGCCCGGCGGCGAGAGGCGCCGAGGCCGGAGACGGGGCGGGCCGCCAGGCTGCTGGCGGTCGTGGAGGACGAACTCGGTCTCTCCCGTCGTGAGATCGTCGCCGGACTCGCCTCGGGACAGACCCTGGCCGATCTCGCCGAAGCTCAGGGCTCCAGCGGTGAGGCGCTCGTGACGGCACTCGAAGCTCGGCTCTCCGAGTTCCTGGACGAAGCGGTCGCCGCCGGGAAGATCACCGACGAGCAGGCCGACCTAATCCGGGAGCGGGCCGGTGAGCGGATCGAGACCTTCGTGTTCGAGACCCACCGCCGTGCCGGGCGGCGTGCGATGGGGAGCGTCGAGCGGGTCCGAGCTCGGGCGCTGCAGATCATCGCCGAGGTGGTCGACATGACTCCCCAGGATCTGAGGGACGCGTTGGCCGAAGGGTCCACCGTCGCCGAGATCGCCGCCGAGCGGGGCGTGGACGTCGAAGAGCTGGTGGACGCCCTCATGGCGCCGCTGGAGGAGCGTGCCGACGCCCTCGTGGCGTCCGGTCGAGTCGACGCCGACAAGGTCGTGGAGCGGCTCGACCGGATCCGGGCCCGCATCATCGAGCGGCTCACGACCCGACGGTGACCTGACGACCCGCCGTCGGGGTCAGTCGTCCCCGTCGCTCCTCGCTCCGGGGACGAGCACCACCGGCCATCGTGCCTGTTCCATCACCCGGGCGGAGACGCTCGTCCAGGCCTGGTCGGTGAAGAGTCTCCGGGTCGCACCCATGACGACGAGGTCGACCTCGAGCTCCTCGGCGGAGGCGATGATCGCCTCCGCCGGGTCGTCCCCCTCGATGAAACGGACGTCGGTGTCCTGACCCCGGGCCCGGAGGGCGGCCACGATCGGCTCGACGGCTCGACGTCCCCGCTCCTCCAGATATCCGAGGGCCATCATCTGAGCGGTGTCGGACTCCCAGGGTCGGTCGTCGAGGAACGAGCGTCGCTCCTCGACGTCCATCTGCTCGAGGAAGGTTCGGGGAACCTGGATCACCGTCATGACGGTGACGTGCCCGCCGTCGGCCAGGAACCGGCCGCAAAGGTCCGCTACCGGGCCGGGGGGGAGCACGCCGGTGGTGGCAACCAGGATGTGCACGGGGCGGAGGATAGGCGAGGTGGTACCCGCTTTCGCGCCGTGGGAACGCTGGAAGCTGTCAGGGTCTGCCCGGGAAGTCCTTGACATGTGTGTGTGTGTGTGTGTGTGAACATCGTGTCGGCGGGTTCGGACTGAGGGTGTTCATTCCGGGGAGATCGGTGACAGGTCGTTCCGGACACATGGGTGACAGTGTTCCGGGGAGATGTGTGACACCACCGTGTTGATTGCTGCAGGCTGGCCTTCGAGCACGGCGAGGAGGTCGGCGGTGGCGTTGAAGGTGGTGACGATGCCAGAGCTACGTTTGGAAGTGTTGATGGAGGCGGAACGGACCGGTCTGACGGTGACCGAGATCTGCCGCCGTTATGGGATCTCCCGGCAGACCTACTACCGGTATCGGCAACGGTATCTGGCCGAAGGGTTGGCGGGGTTGGCGGACCGGTCCCGGAGGCCGCTGCATCCGGCAAACCGGATCCCCGCCGAGGTGGAGGTGCGGATCGTGGAGATGCGCAGGGATCATCCCCGGTGGGGGGCGCGGCGGATCCGTACCGAACTGACCCGCGCCGGGGTCGAGGCGCCGGCGGTCTCGACGGTTCATCAGGTGCTGGTCCGTAACGGTCTGGTCGCGGTCCGGCCGCCACGGCGTGGCAAGGCTACGAAACGCTTCGAGCGGGAGATCGCCAACGATCTGTGGCAGATCGACGCCACCCGGGTGCTGCTGGTCGACGACACCGAGGTGTGGGTCGTGAACGTCCTCGACGACCACTCCCGCTATCTGCTGGCCTCCGTGGCCGGTCCGGCAGCGACGGGCGATTTGGCGTGGGACACCTTCGAGATCGCGGCGTCCCGGTACGGGCTGCCTCGTCAGGTGCTGTCGGACAACGGGCTGATCTTCACCGGCCGCCTGCACGGCACCGAGGTCGCCTTCGAAGTGTCGCTCAAGGACCTGGGGATCGAGTTGATCAACTCGGCGCCGTATCACCCCCAAACCCTCGGCAAGCTCGAGCGGTTCCACCGCACCTTGAAGGAATGGCTCGAAGACGAAGGCCCAGCCGAAACCCTCGAGCATCTCCAAGAACTCCTCGACGGGTTCCGGTTCCACTACAACCGCGGCCGGCCCCATCAAGGCATCGACGATGCCACCCCTGCCGAACGCTACGGGATCGCCCCCATCGACCCCGACGCCATCCGGCTCCCCGACCCAGACGGGATGACCGAACCGACCTACCCGCCCGACGCGTACGTGCGCAAGGTCGGCGCCACCGGCAACATCGGCTGGCGCGGCAAACTCGTCCACGTCGGCAGCCGCTACGCCGCCGCCCACGTGCGGGTCGTCGAAGTCGACCAGCTCGTCCACATCTACCACGGTGACGCCCTCATCCGGGCCCTCACCATCGACCCCGACCGCTACTACCAGCCCAAAGGAGGACGCCAACCCCCACAACGACGAAGAAGTGTCACATAACATCCCGGTACAAGGTGTCACACATCATCCCGGTACAAACAGGTTCGGACTGAGGGGAGGCACGAGAGAAGGGAGGTTCTCGTGCAAACGAGGGTGTTCGTTGCGGCGCTTGCGTTGCTCATGGTGGCCGGGGTCCCGGCGCTTGCGAACCACGACAACGGCGATGGCTACGAGTCGTGCAACCGTGGTGAGATCTGCTTGTACGACCTCGCGTCATCAAGTCGGTACACCAACCATTTCTATTGGGGTGCCGTCTACGGCACGCACTACACGTGGTATGACACGGTGCACAACCACTACGAATCGTGGCCCGTTGACGACGATATGAGTGCCGTGGTCAACAAGGACACCACGTGTGACGTTCGGTTCCAGGACTGGGGCACAGGGAACACGTGGACCGTCGCAAACGACTATTACTGGCACGAAGCCCCGAACTCGATCAATCAGCGAGCTGATCTACACACACGCGTAAACTGTTGAGGATGACGGGTCGCGGTTTTCTAGGAGGGTCGCTTCTCCTCGCGACCCTCCTCCTCGGGGCCTGTGTGAGCCCGGGGCTGGAGCATGCTTCGCCAGAGGATGAGGCGGCAGCGCCGATCGGTGACCTCCAGACTCAGCCGTTCCGATCGCTTCCAGCGGAGGAGGTAGTAGCCATCCGACGGGCGAAGGGGGATGCCGTGGCCCGGTGCATGGCCTCCCGAGGGTTCGTACAGT
>JALSJV010000330.1 GCA_026989215.1 Acidimicrobiia bacterium
TGCTCGTACACCCACGCCGCCGAGGCGATCGACGGGTCGTCGAGCAGCCGCAGCAGCGTCTCCGACGTGTCGGGCGGCGCCACCAGGCCCAGGGTGTTGGACCACAGGTCCTCCATCCATCCCGGCTCCCCCAGCTCCCGTCGATATCGGGGGGCGTCCTCGGACAACGACGCCGCCGGGACCTCGGCGACGAGCTCATCCCCCTCGTAGACCGACAGCATCCCCCCGCTGCGCACGGTCCCGACCACGGAGGCGTCCACCTCCCAGCGACGGGCGACGGCGAGGACGTCGTCGACGTGGGCGGGGTCGACGAAGGCCATCATGCGTTCCTGCGACTCGGACATCAGCAGCTCCGCCGGGGTCATCCCCGACTCCCGCACGTGGACGGCCTCCAGGTGAACCTCCATCCCCACCCCCGCCCGGGCGGCCGGCTCCGAGGTGGCACAGGACAGGCCCGCCGCTCCCAGGTCCTGGATCCCCACCACGAGACCCCGCCGATACAGCTCCAGGCAGGCTTCGATCAGCTTCTTCTCCTCGAAGGGATCGCCCACCTGGACCGACGGGCGTTTCGCCCCCGAGGACTCGTCGAAGGAGGCCGACGCCAGCACCGACGCCCCACCGATCCCGTCCCGACCGGTGGCGGCGCCCAGCAGGATCGCCACCGTCCCCGGGCGACCCGCCGTCCCCAGCACCAGCTCGTCGGCCCGCATCAGCCCCAGACACATGACGTTGACCAGGGGGTTGCCCGAGTAGCACTCTTCGAAGGCGACCTCCCCGCCGACGGTCGGGACCCCCACCGCGTTGCCATACCAGGCGATGCCCGACACCGCCCCGGAGAACAGGTAGCGGTTGCGGGGATGGTCGAGGGGGCCGAAGCGGATCTGATCCCACAGGGCGACCGGACGCGCCCCCATGGTGAACACGTCCCGGAGGATGCCCCCGATGCCCGTCGCCGCCCCCTGGAAGGGCTCGACGAAGGTGGGGTGATTGTGGGATTCGATCCGCAGGGCGGCCAGCCAGCCGTCTCCCAGGTCGATCACCCCGGCGTTCTCACCGGGGCCCACCACCACCCAGGGGGCTTCGGTGGGGAAACGGCCGAGGAAGGGCCGCGACGACTTGTAGGAGCAGTGCTCCGACCACATCACCGAGTACATGGCGAGCTCGGCGGGCCGGGGGTCGCGCCCCAGGATCCGACAGATCGCCCGGTACTCGTCGTCGGTGAGCCCGAGCCGGCGGTGAAGCGGTTCGGGGCCGCCCGGCTCCGGTTCGGGGACGTAGGCGTCTTCGAACTGCAGATCGTCGGTGGGGATCGTCACACCGTCACCTCCCGGCCGCAGGAATCCACGAACCCTGCCAGCAGCACCAGCCCGTCGTCGGAGCCGAGCACCGCCTCGGACGCCCGTTCGGGGTGGGGCATGATCCCGACGACGTTGCCCGCCTCGTTGGCCACCGCCGCCGCCCGGTCCTGAGACCCGTTCGGGTCGTCCACGTACCGGAGCACCACCCGCCCCGCCCTCGACGGATCCACCCACGCCCCCTCGTAGGAGTTGAGGGGGATGGTGAGACGCCGCCCCGGCTCGGCGGCCCGGGTGAGGATGGAGTCGGTGTCGACGACCTCGACCTCGACCGGGCGGCAGATGAAGGCCAGGTCACGGTTGGCGATGTGGGCACCGGGGATCAGGCCCGCCTCGCAGAGGATCTGGAAACCGTTGCAGATGCCGAGCACCGGCCGTCCTTCCGAGGCGAGACGCGCCACCTCGGCCATCACCGGGGAGAACCGGGCGATCGCCCCGGGCCGGAGGTAGTCGCCGTGGGCGAAGCCGCCGGGAAGCACCACCCCGTCGAGCCCGGTGAGGTCGGTGTCACGATGCCAGACCAGTTCGGCGTCGGCACCGGCCAACGTCAAGGCCCACACGGTGTCGTGTTCGCAGTTGGAGCCCGGGAAGGTGACGACCCCGATCCTGGTCACCGCCACCCACCCCCTGGCCGTCGGCCTTCGTTCATTCCTCCACCACGACCTCGAAATCCTCGAGCACCGGGTTGGCGAGCAGCTCCTCGCACATGCGGACGACCTCGGCCCGCACCGCCTCCGGATCGTCCCCGTCGACCTCCAGGTGGATCGCCCGGTCGACACGGACCGACCGTACCGATGCGTGGCCCAGGTCGTGGAGGGCCCGGGCGACCGTGGCGCCCTGGGGATCGGCGACGTCGGGACGCCGCACGATGTTCACCGTCACCTTCACGCACCCACCTCCTCCAGATACGCGGTGAAGGGTCGCCCCGTGATCCGTTCGTAGGCCTCGACGTAGCGGGCGCGGGTCTCCGCGATCACGTCGGCGGGGAGGCGGGGCGCCGGCGGGGTGTGGTCCCATCCCGTCGAATCGAGCCAGTCCCGGACGTACTGCTTGTCGAAGCTCGGCATCGTCACCCCGGGTGCCCATTCGTCGGCGGGCCAGTAGCGGGAGGAGTCGGGAGTGAGCACCTCGTCGACGAGGATCAGCTCGTCTCCCACGAACCCGAACTCGAACTTGGTGTCGGCGAGGATGACCCCCCGGGCGGCGGCATGGTCGGCGGCCCGGGTGTAGATGGTGAGGGACCGCCGACGCAGCTCCTCGTACAACTCGTCTCCGACCAGCTCACGCGCCGCCGCCTCGTCCAGGTTCTCGTCGTGGCCGTCCGTGGCCTTCGTCGCCGGGGTGAAGATCGGTTCGTCCAACTTCGATCCCATCTGCAGACCCGGGGGAAGATGCTCGGTCGTGGGACCGCCCCCGGCCGCGTACTCCCTCCACGCCGACCCGTAGAGGTAGCCACGGACGACGCATTCCATCGGCACCACGTCGGCCCGCCGCACCACCATCGCCCGCCCGGCCAGTTCACGTCGGGCCTCGTCGTCGATCGGCAGGTCTCCGAGGTCGGTGGTGAGGAGATGGTTGGGCACGTCGAGGAGATCGAACCAGTAGAGGGAGAGGCCGGTGAGCACCCGACCCTTGTCGGGGATCGGGTCGGGCAGGATCACGTCGTAGGCGGAGATCCGGTCGGTGGCGACGAACAGCAGACGCTCGTCGTCGAGCTCGTAGATCTCCCGAACCTTGCCGGAGGCGAGGTGGTGGAATGGCAGCGTTGCGAGGCTCACGGACCCGTTCTTCGTCACGAGACGGCGGCAGCGTAGTCGCTGGCGTCACACCTTGGGCGGCGGGAGCGGGAGTTCCGTTCCGGGCCGATCGAGTCGGTCCGGGATCGGCCTACCCTTCCCCGCCATGCGTGAGATCGTGGTCGTCTGGAACGACGAGACGAGTCCCCCCGGAAGGCTCACCGAGACGATGCGCCGGGCCGGACGCCGCCGGCGGGACGTCCGTCTCGACCGAGGTGAAGACCTCCCCGACCTCGACGACGCCGCGGCGGTCGTCCTTCTCGGCGGTTACATGGCCGCCTACGAAGAGGAACGCTTCCCCTGGCTCGTCACCGAGAAGGCGTACGCCCGAAAAGCCGTCGAACGCGACGTCCCCGTGCTGGGGATCTGTCTCGGCGCCCAGCTCCTCGCCGATGCGCTCGGCGGTCGTGCGTACCGGGCCGAACGTCCCGAGGTGGGGGTCGTCCCCCTCGTGTTCACGGACCAAGGGGCGGCCGACCCGGTGGTGGGGCCGCTCCATCCCGAGGTGTTGGCGTTCCACCAGGACACCTTCGATCTCCCTCCCGGCGCCACCTTGCTCGCCCGATCCGACCGGTTCCCCCACATCTTCCGCCACGGCTCCGCGCTGGCCCTCCAGTTCCATCCCGAGACCCCCGCCGACGTGGCGGTGCGGTGGGGCGAGGAGGCGGCGACGTCGATCCTCGCACCGGCCGGCGTCGCCCTCGACGACTACGTCGAGGCCGTCCGGACGGCGGAGCGCAGACTCGCCGAGGCCGCCGACGGTCTCTTCTCCCGCTGGCTGGCCACGCTCAGCCGGTGAACCGGAAGCTGGCGAAGATCCGCTGGATGAGCTTGGACAGGAGACCCAGACGGTCGGCGGTGGTGACGAAGGTCACCTCGTAGGCGGTGCCGTCACGGAGGAACAGCATGCGCGAGATCCCCACCGGGATCCCGTTCTGGGACGCGGTGAGGGTGATCCCCCGACCCGGAACCCCGTCGATGTTCACGTCGGCCACCTCGAGGATCTCGGCATCGGGGAGCACGCTCTGGATCCGCTGCACCTCGGCGTCGTAGTAGGCGATGGGAGGCAGGTTCTGCACCTCCCCGACGACGACGTTGAAGTTGTCGTTGAAGCCGGGTCCGGTCGCCGGACCGGTGAAGGTGACGATCCTCCCGGCCGGATCCTCCGTGACCGTCCAATCGGCCGGATAGTCGATGGTGAACCCGAGTTCGGACTGGAAGGTGACGAGGGCGGAGTCGCTGAACCCGAGGGTGGTCGTCGTCGACGGCTCCTCCACGGTGGCGCCGGTGGCGCCGCACGCCGCGGCGACGACGGAGAGGACGACCAGGGGGACGAGGATGCGCACCGTCGGGAGGGTACCCGGCCACCGAGGATGCGTGAATCCGGCTACCGTCCCCGGACGTGAATCCCATCCAGCCCGAACGCGTCACAGAGCTCCTCGCCGCCGACGCCTACGCCGCCCATCTGGGGATCCGCGTCGTCGGTGCCGACGACACCTCGGTGGTGGTCGCCATGGACCTCCAGCCGTTCCACACGAACTTCCTCGGCGGTGTGCACGGCGGGGCGGTGTTCTCCCTCGCCGACGCCGCCCTCAGCCTCATCTCGAACGCTCCCGGTCCTCGGGCGGTGGCGATCGACACCCATCTCGTCTTGACCGGAGCCGCCGAGGTCGGCGAGACCCTCACCGCGGTCGCCGAGGAGACGAGCCGTGGCCGCACCCTGGCCACCTACCGGATCACGGTGCGGCGCGACGACGGGCGGGTCGTCGGGGTCTTCACCGGGACGGTCTTCATCCAGGGCTGACGGAGTACGGATCGGGAACCGACCGGTTCTAGGATCTGGGATCCCCTGAGACGCGCGGGAGTTGGGTCATGGGTTGGGTCCGTGCACATCCCATCCGCTCGGCGGCGATCGCCCTGGCGGGCATCGTCGTCGGTGTGGTCGCCTTCGTGGTCATCCAGTCGGTGCGCGCCTTCGACCAGATCGCCGGGGAGGAGTTCGAGGTCGCCACCGCCCGGGCCGCCCTGGACGAGCTCTCCGACACCGAAGTCCAGGAGCTGCGCCGGACCCTCTCCGAAGAGCAACGTCAGGCCCTCGCCCAGGCCTACCGCTCGGAACTGGAAGCGGCCGAGGCGGAGGCACGGGCCCTCGCCGACGCCCAAGAGCTGCTGTCGACGGCGTCGCAGGGGTTCTCCTCCCCCTACGCGGAGAGCCCCGACCTCCCCGACGACATGTTCGACACGGTGCTGCTGATCGGCTCCGACGCCTCCGGGTACCTGGCGGACGCCATCATCTACGTCCTGCTCCCCACCGACGGTTCCCCACCGATCATGGCGTCGATCCCCCGGGACCTGTACGTCCCCAACCGGTGCACCCGCACCTACCGGCGGATCAACACCAACCTGGGCGGATGCAAGGGATACGCGACGGGATCCGAGCTTCTCGCCCTCGCCGTCGAAGACTTCACCGGCATCGAAGTCGACCACTTCGCCCGCGTCTCCTTCGACGGGTTCAAGCGGGTGATCGACGGCCTGGGCGGCATCACCATCTGCGTCGACTACCCGACCCGGGACGTCAAGTCGGAGCTGAACATCGAGACGCCCGGATGCATCCGTGCCGACGGTGAGACCGCCCTGGCCTGGGTCCGGTCGCGCAACACCGAGCAGCTCATCGGGGGAGAGTGGAAGAAGGTGGCGGCCAGCGACTTCGCCCGTCAGGCCCGAGAGCAGAAGGTTCTCGTCCAGCTCGGCCGCAAACTGGCGTCCTATTCGTCGCTCGGCTCCCTCACCAACGCCCTCGAGAACCTCTCCTACGCCGTTCGGATGGATTCGGGCTGGTCGGTGTCGGAGGCGGCCTCCCTCGCCTACCGGTACCGCAACTTCGATGCCGAGGACATCATCCGCCTCCGGCTCCCCGTCGAGAACTACCGCACCGAGGCCGGGGCACTCGTCCTGCTCCCCACCGCCTCGTTCAACGACGTCCTGGCCGAGGTCTACCCGAAGGCGGCTCGGTGACGATCAGGATCGGTGTCGACCTCGGCGGCACCAAGATCGAGGCCGTCGCCCTCGACGACCACGACCGCGAGCTGATACGGCGTCGAGTCCCGACCCCCGCCGACGACTACCGGGCGATCCTCGACGCGATCACCACGCTCGTGGCGGACGTCGAGGCGGAGGTGGGACCGGCGGCTGCCACCGTCGGAGTCGGGACCCCCGGCGCGATCTCTCCGTTCACCGCGACGATGAAGAACTCCAACACCACCGTCCTCAACGGCCGTCCCCTCGACCGCGACCTGGAGGCGTCCCTGGGCCGGCCCGTGCTGATCCGCAACGACGCCGACTGTTTCGCCCTCTCCGAAGCCCGCACCGGCGCCGGCGCGGGCGCCGACCCCGTGTTCGGGGTGATCCTCGGCACCGGAGTGGGCGGCGGGGTGGTGGTCGCAGGGAGGGTCGTCACCGGCCCCAACCGGATCGGCGGCGAGTGGGGTCACAACCCGCTCCCGTGGCCACGTCCCGACGAGCTCCCCGGCCCGACCTGCTACTGCGGGAAGACGGGATGCGTCGAGACGTTCCTGTCCGGACCCGGGTTTGCCCGCGACCACGAACGGGCCACCGGGGAACGACGCTCCCCTCCGGAGATCGTGGCCCGGGCCGAGGCGGGCGACGCCGGGGCCCGGGCGTCTCTCGACAGGTACGTGGACCGGCTCGCCCGGAGCCTCGCCGTCGTCATCGACATCCTCGACCCCGAGGTCGTCGTGCTGGGAGGCGGTATGTCCAACGTCGACGTCCTCTACGACCGGGTGCCCCGGGTGTGGGACCGCTACGTCTTCGGCGGCGAGGTGGCGACCAGGCTCGTCCCCAACGTCCACGGGGACTCCTCCGGCGTGCTGGGGGCCGCCCTCCTGGTGGGAGGAGAGCCATGAGACCGATGACCGACGACGAGGCCAGGGCGTTCCTCACCGTCGGCACCCGCACCGGGAAACTGGCGGTGGTCCGGGCCGACGGCCGCCCCCACGTCAGCCCGATCTGGTTCGTCCTGGACGGCGGCGATCTCGTGTTCACGACCTGGAAGGACTCGGTGAAGGGGCGTTCGCTCCGTCGTGACCCCCGGGTCGCCCTGACGGTGGACGACGAGGAGCCCCCCTTCGCCTTCGTCATGGTCGAGGGCGAGGTGACCCTCTCCGAGGACCCCGACGCCCTGTTGCGGTGGGCGACGACCATCGGGGGGAGGTACATGGGTGCCGACCGGGCCGAACGGTACGGACATCGGAACGCGGTCCCCGGCGAGCTGCTGGTCCGGCTCGTCCCCTCGAAGATCATCGGACGGGCCGGGATCGCCGAGTGACCTCCCACGGGGAGCCTCCCGAGGGCGGGACGGCTTCCGGGTCGGTCGGCGAGCCGACCACGTGGCGGTGGTGAGGGCCGCGATCGGCTTCAGCCCACACCCGGCGGGGGGACGACCCGCACCACCTCGTCTCGAGCCCTGAGGGCGTCCACGATCTGGGCAAGGTCCTCCGGGCCCGCACCGGCGATCTCGACGACCAGCTTCCGGAGCCCGTCCGACT
>JALSJV010000331.1 GCA_026989215.1 Acidimicrobiia bacterium
CAAGGCGAAGGGCCGGGAGGTCGTCACCCTCCGCTGGCGGGCGTCCGGACTGGTGAAAAAGGACGTCCTCGCAGGCCAGCTCGTCCGCAACGGGGCCGGCGAGTGACCACCGCCGCTCTCTCGGCACGGTCCCCTCATCCCGCGCCGAGCAGGCCCACCCCCACCCAGAAACAAGCTCTTCTCGCTGCCACCGCAGGGGCCTCCAACGGCCCCACTGAAGCCCACAACATCACCACCGCCAAACCCCTTCCGCCTCGGCCACGTCTACCCCAGCTTCACCAACCACCGCCTCCCCCGGGATACCCACGTCGCGCATGCCCGCAAAACTCCCCTGGCCTTTCCGGAGCCTGCTCCTCGTAGATGGAGGCCAAGCCCCACTCGCAGGATCGAGAACGCGCGATCGGCGCCCCATCATCGGCAGCGAACGCCCCGATGGGTCCGTCAACGACGTGGCCGCGGAGGGGCCGGTGGGGACGACGAGCCGGCGCGCTGCCCCTGGGTGACCGAGATTCGAGACCGGCTTCCTCCCAGCGGCCTCCACGACAGACCGAGGAAGAAAATGGCCGCTGCGGACCTGTTGGCCGTCACCGGATTCCCCAAGGCGCATTGGTCCCAGATCCGGTCCAACAATGCCCAAGAGCGGTTGAACAACCAGCTCCGGCGCCGCGACCGGCGTCGTCGGGACCTTCCCCATCCGCAAGGCGATCATCCGTCTCGTCGGCGCCGTGTTGGCCGAACAGCACGACGAGCGGGCCATCACCCGCCGCTACATGAGCCTCGGCTCCCTCGTCCACCCCCGCATCCGAGCCCTCGAAACCCCCGACCCCGAGGAGGTGGCAGCCCTCCACCCAACCGGCTGAAACCATGCCCACGAGGCCGCCGCGGCATCACCCATACACCACGTCCATGGACGTGACCCGGAATCGTGGTGGAGGTCTACCAGGGAATGAGGCCGTTCCCCTCACGCGTGTATTCGAGCAACGCTCGCATCACCCGCTTTGTAGAGGGATGTTCGATGCCCATGGTCCGGGCCTCGCCCGTGTGACGCTCCTCCCCAGCCAGACCAGCACGAATCCCGCCAGCACGGCAGCTCCCGTCGACGCGGGCGGGAACCCCCCATCGGGGGCGAACCACCAGATGACCGTCTGCCACACGGCGACCGCCACACCGAGGACCGTCGACCCCACCACGACCGATGGTCGAGACGGTAGGGCCACGACGGCGACGACCGTCGCTGCGACGACGACGAGGATCGGATCGACGACCACGCCGGCAGCGAGGCCCGCCGACATCACCAAGAGCATGTCCGTGCGGCCCACCGGACGCACGGAGTGACCCGCGACCACCCAGCCGACAACGGAGACAGCAACCATCATCAACGCCGCGCTCACCGGCACTCCCCCCAACGAAGGCGCCGTGAGGTGAGTACTCGCCCTGGTCAGCCACCACAACGGCGCCAACAGGACGGCCGGGACGGCCGTCCATGGCCTTCGACCTTCGAGGGTCCCCCACGCACCGGCGACGGCACCAACCCACAGAGCCCACCGAATCAAGGTCCACGGAGCCTCGACCTGCCGCATCGTGATCGCTACCACGACCACGCCGATCACCAGCGAGGAAGCAGCCACCCCGAGGACCACTCCCCTCCAGAACGTCGTCGCATCGACGACCCTCATCATGCCCACCCTTTCTCCCTCATCGTCCTGCAGCCGGTTCCCCGCTCACTCCCGCCCTTGGAGACCGGTCGCTTCCCCCGACCCTCATGGCTGCGGACACTCTTCGTTGATGGCTTCCCATCGGCCGGGGCCGAGGGCCTCGGGCACGGCATCGTACGCCACCCACGCCGACGGGTCATCGACGAAGGCATCGAAGGTCGGCACCCGGGCCTCGTACCCGAAACGCTCCTCCAGGCACTGCGCTGTGACCACCTGCTCCTCGTACACGATCCACCACTCCTCCCGGGTCACCGGCCTCGGGCGGGGAGGGAATCGTAAGAGCGCTTCGACCACGCAGAGGCCGTGGACCCTCGCCACGTCGGGGTCGTCGAGGGCGAGACCACCGACGTCGACTCCCGGACCCTCCGCCGCTTCGACGATCTCGGCCGGATATCCCCCACGGCGGAGACAGTCGGCGACGAAACCGGCGAAAGCCCAGTCGTAGTCGGCTCTGGTCGGGAACGCATCGTAGGGTTGGGGATCGAACGACTGCACCTCGATCGTCCCCAGGTCGGCGTCCGTGAGTCCGAACTGCTCCACCATCTCGGCCACGTACGAGAGCCGATACCGCTCGACGATTGGCTCCCATGACGCGGGGACCGATCCCTGCGTCTCGGCCTTCGTGTCGGAGAGGGCACCGATACCGGCCGCCGCGCACGCGGCCAGAACCAGCGAGGCCGCCCCGATAACCACCCGCCGCACGACCCTCACCGCCGACGGGCGAAAGAGACCAGGAGTGCGGAAGCCGCGATCTCAGTTCCCCGTGTAGAAGCAACCCGCCCGCGTATAGATCCGATCACCCCAATCTGCATGACGTGTCCATGCATCTCCTCCGCCGTCATAACGGCGGTACGAGTACGCCGATGCGATGCCGAGCGAGCCGAAATGGTACTGCAGACCGGAGGACACGTAGGTGTAGGTGGAGCCATCGTCGGGGCCGTTGACCCAATCGCCCCACGCGGTGGCCAACGTCATGTCCTCGCCCCGAACCCGGGCACTCAACGTGTATCCGGTCGTACAGTCTCCCCGGTACGACTCCGTGTAGGCCCACGCCACCCCGGAGAGCAGCACCACGATCACGGCGACGACGGCACCCATACCCGACAGACGAACACCCACCACGGGATCCTCCCTTCACCCTCGACTCCCCGAAGGCGGCACCCTGGACGCCGGTGGTGCCGACCAGGGAGAGCCCCCTTCACGATGGACGGACTCTGACACACACACACACACACACACACACAGATGTCAAGACGGGGACGAAAGGTCCGGGCCGAGACCCCGGGCCTCCGCCGCCGGAGTCAGCCACGCTCCGAGTCCGAGGATCAGGCCGACGAGGGTGAGCCATCCCCCCACGTACGGCACCAGATACACGCCGCCCCACAGCACCATGCCGACGATGAAGGCCCCGAAATCCGAGCCCCCGGGGCGGAGGCGTCGCCCGAGACCGGTCGCCACCGGGGTCGCGGCGACGAGGAGCCCGGCTCCCACCAGAGAGCCGGAGACGAGGATCAGGGGCAGGAACACCGCCAGCAGCGGGATCCCCGACGACGGCGGAACGACGGCGAGGAGGGCACCGACGACGGCGATGAGGACCACGGGGACGGCCGTCACCGAGACGCCGCGCACCAGCGCCCTCCCCGGAGTCCCCACCACGGCAGAGGCCGCCCGCCGGGCACGATCCGGGGCCGCCCACAACACCGCCAACCCGAGGGCGACGGTACCGAGCCACCCCAGCACGAACATGAGGATGCGGAGCGCCCGCAACTCGATGTTGGGAGGCAGCGGCTTGCGGTGCAGCAGCGTGCCGCCGACGTCCAGGTCACGCACCTCGGCCGGATCTTCGGCCCGATAGGCGAGATCGCCGCCCACCCGAGCACCCTCGATCACCAACCCCCGCACGGTGACCTCCACGTCGCCCGCCACCTCACCCCGGAGGGCGAGGTTTCGCTGCCGGCCTTCCAGGTTCCGCCCGACCGAGCCGTCGACGGCGGCGTCCCGGACCCAGGCCAACAGATCCCGCCCGATGGTCGCCCCCTCGGCGACGGTGAGGCGGTTGGCCGAGACGAAGACGTCGTCGCCGACGGTGCCTTCCACGGTGACGGTGGGAGACGCGACCCGGAGGGAACCACCGACCTCACCGGTGACCACCACCCGGGACGCCACCGCCGTCACCGACCCGGTCACCGTTCCTTCGATCAGGATCTCGTCGAAGGCCACCGCCAACAGGTCGCCCTCGACCCGACCGGCGATCGTGATGCGGTTGCCCGCCGCGTAGAGGTCCTCGGAGACCACGTCCTCGGTGCGGATGAACACGAAATCCGCCTGGGTGCGCTCCGCCCGGACCGGCAGCGCCGGGCCGACGACGAGAACCAGGCCGAGGGTGACTGCCCAGAGCAGGCGGTCACACCGAGAACGCATTCCTCGCCAGGTCGAGCAGCGGCTGGGGCAACACACCGAAGAGGATCGTCACGACCGTGGCGGCGACGAGCATCCAGCGGGCGGCGACCGTCGGGATCGCCGGGGCGTCGTCGCCGGGCTCTCGCATGTACATGACGACGATCACCCGGAGGTAGACCCCGAAGGCGATCACCGACGCCAACACCGCCACGATCACCAACCATTCGAATCCCGCCTGCCAGGCGCTCACGAAGACGCCGAACTTGGCGACGAACCCCGAGGTGAGGGGGATCCCCGCCATCCCCAAGAGGGCGACCGTGAAGGCCCCCGCGAGGAAGGGGGAACGGGTGGCGAGACCGGCGAACGCACCCAGATCCGACCGGCTTCCCGCCGACCCGGTCACCGCCGCGACGATGGCGAACCCGGCCACGAGCTGCACCGTGTAGACGGCCAGGTAGAACCAGATCCCGGTGGTGGCGGTCGCACCGGCGACGACCCCCGTCAAGATGAACCCCGCGTGGGCGACACCCGAGTAGGCGAGCATCCGCCGAACGTCGTCCTGGACGAGGGCGAGCACCACCCCGACGGCGATCGAGACCGCGGCGATGGCGGCGACCACCGACGACCACTCGTCGGTCATGGACGGGAAGGCGGTGAAGAGGATCCGGGTGAGGGCCGCGAACCCGCCGATCTTCGCCCCGGCGGCCATGAACCCCACCACCCCGGCCGGGGCGCCCTGGTAGACGTCGGGCGCCCAGGTGTGGAAAGGGACCGCCGAGACCTTGAATCCCAACCCGACGATCACCAGCGCCAGGCCGATCAGCAGCACCGCGGGCCGGGTGAGGATGTTGGCGTCGAGGAACGCCCGCTGTCCGAGCAGGGCGAGCCGACCGGTCCCCGCGAAGGTCAGGGCGACGCCGTAGATGAACACCGCCGAGGCGAAGGAACCCAGCAGGAAGTACTTCATCGCCGCCTCGTCCGACTCGGTCCGCTCCCGGGTGATGCCCGCCAGGACGTAGAGGGAGATCGACCCGACCTCGAGCCCGAGGAAGATCATCACCAGATGGATCGACGACGCCATGAAGGAGAACCCGACGGTCGCCAACAGGACGAGGGCCAGGGCTTCGGCGGCTCGGCGGCCCAGACGCTCGAAGAGCCGCCAGCCGCCCGCCACCCCCATGGCGGCCACCGCCAACAACACGAAGCGGGCGAGCACCGAGATCCGGTCGAAGGCGATCATCCCCCCGAAGGGCGTGGTGATGTCGCCCGGCGTGTCGAGGCGGAGCCACTGTCCGACCGACAAGACCGCCGCCGAGACCACCGCCAGGGCGACGATGCCGCCCAGGACCCGGGTGTGCGGCTTCCACTGCACGTCGACCATCAGGATCGCCACCGCGCCGGCCACCAGCGCGATCTCGGGGGCGATCGCCGCCCAGGACACCTCGGGGAAGATCATTCACCCCCTCCTTCGGCCACGAACACGTCGGCGAGCCGTCCAGGCTCGGGGACCTGGAAGTCGGTGGTCTGCTCGATCCGATCGAGGATCGCCTCGGTGGAGGGCGCGACCTTGTCGAGGAGCACCTTCGGGTAGAGCCCGAGGACGAGGATGAGGACGACGAGCGGAGCGAGGAGGGCGATCTCCCGTCCCGACAGGTCGACGAGCCGCTGGTTCTCGGGCTTGTCGGGGACCCCGGTGAAGACCCGCTCGTACGCCCACAGCAGGTAGATGGCGGCGAGGATCACCCCGAAGGCGGCGATGATGGCGTACACGGGGAGCGTGGCGAAGCTGCCGACGAGGACCAGGAACTCGCCGATGAAGCCGTTGAGGCCGGGCAGCCCGATCGAGGCGAAGGCCATGAAGAGGAAGAAGCCGGCGTAGACGGGCATGACCTTGGCCAGACCGCCGAAGTCGGCGATCTTCTTCGTGTGACGCCGCTCGTAGATCATTCCGACGAGGAGGAACAGGGCACCGGTGGTGAGCCCGTGGTTGATCATCTGGATGACGCCGCCCTGCAGCCCGCCGGAGGTGAGGGCGAACGTCCCCAGCACGATGAATCCGAGATGGCTCACCGACGAATAGGCGACGAGCTTCTTGAGGTCGGGCTGGACGATGGCGACCAACGCCCCGTAGATGATCCCGATCACCGCCAGCACCGCCAGCACGGTGACGAGGTCGACGGTGGCCTGGGGGAACAACGTCAGGTTGAAGCGGAGGAACCCGTAGGTCCCCAGCTTCAGCAGCACCCCGGCCAGCAGCACCGACCCGGCGGTCGGCGCCTCGACGTGCGCGTCGGGGAGCCAGGTGTGGAGCGGGAAGACCGGCACCTTGATGGCGAAGGCGAGCCCGAAGGCCGCGAACAGCCACCGCTGGACGGTGGGCGACAGGTCGAGGGCGAGGAGATCGGCGAAGGCGAAGGACGGGACGCCGGTCTGGTTGGCGTGGATCACCGCCAGGGCGATGATCGCGGCCAGCATGAGGGCGGAGCCGACGGCCGTGTACAGGAAGAACTTGACCGCTGCGTAGATCCGCCGTTCACCCCCCCAGATCCCGATGATGAAGTACATGGGGACGAGGATCGCCTCGAAGAACACGAAGAACAGGAACAGGTCGAGGGCGACGAACACCCCGAACAGGCCCGCTTCGAGGAGGAGGATGTAGACGACGAACTCCTTCAGCCGCCGGTCGATCGACGTCGACGCCGCCAGCGAGATCGGGACGAGCACGGCGGTGAGCACGAGGAGCCCGAGGGAGATCCCGTCGACCCCCACCCGATAGGAGATCCCCAGCGGCTCGTACCACGTGGCCTGCTGGAGGAACTGGAACCCGGCCTCGCCCGTCTCGAACTGGAAGAAGAGGACCCCGGCGAGGCCGACGGGGATGAGGGAGACGGCGATGCCCACCGGCAGCACGAGCTCGGTTCGGCGACGGGGCAGCAGGGCGACGACCGCCGCCCCGAGCACGGGGATGAGGATGAGCCAGGTCAGCATCGGGCCGGCTCCGGCATCACACGCCTCCTCCGACGACGAGCAACCAGGCCACCACCACGACCACCCCGGCGACGAACACGACGCCGTAGTTGCGCACGAACCCCGTCTGCAGCGGCCTCAGGGCGGCCCCGACCCGGCGCACGACCCAGCCGACACCGTTCACCGCCCCGTCCACGATCCCGAGATCGAAGGAGAACGCCGTCCGTTCGGCGAGGGTCTTGCCGGGGGCGACGATGAGCGCACCGTAGAGGTCGTCCACCCGATAGGCCTCCTCCCACCAGCGCCAGGGTGCCCCCAGCGACTCCTGGAACCGCTGCCAGACCTCGGCGGGGCGCCGGTAGGCGAGATAGGCCGCCACGATGCCGAGGACGCCGGCCAGCACCGAGACCGCCGCCAGCAGGAAGAACGTCGACAGCTCCTTCGAAGGCTGGGCGATGGCGACCCCTTCGAAGGCGGGCTCGAGGAAATGCTCCAACGCCGTCCGCCACGGCGTGTTCACGAACCCACCACCGAAGGCGAGGAGGGCGAGGACCAGCAGTGGGATCGTCATCGTCCGGGGGGACTCGTGGGGATGGACACCTTCGTCCCATCGGGGAGCGCCGAGGAAGACCATGACGAACTGGCGGGTCATGTAGAAGGCGGTGAGCAACGCGGTGACGAGCCCGATGATCCACAACACGACGAACCACCCGCCGGCTTCGAAGGCGACACCGAGGATCTCGTCCTTCGACCAGAAACCGGAGAACGGCGGGATGCCGGCGATCGCCAGGGTGGCGACCGCCATCGTCACCGCCGTGATCGGCATGTGACGGGCGAGTCCACCCATCTTCCGCATGTCCTGCTCGTCGGCCATGCCGTGGATCACCGACCCGGCGCCGAGGAAGAGCAACGCCTTGAAGAAGGCGTGGGTCATCAGGTGGAACACCCCGGCCACGTACGCCGCGGTGCCGACCCCGAGGAACATGTAGCCGAGCTGGCTGATGGTGGAGTAGGCCAGCACCTTCTTGATGTCGTTCTGGGCCAGGGCGATCGATGCCGCCCACAGGGCGGTGAGGGCACCGATGGTGGCGACCGTCCCGGCGGCGAAGGGAGCGAGCTGGTAGATCGGCGCCGACCGGGCGACGACGTACACCCCCGCCGTCACCATCGTGGCGGCGTGGATGAGGGCGGAGACCGGGGTGGGGCCCTCCATGGCGTCGGGGAGCCACACGTAGAGGGGGATCTGGGCCGATTTGCCGATGGCGCCGACCAGCAGCAGCAGGCCGATGGCGGTGGCGACGCCCGTCCCCAGTACTTCTGGGGCACGCTCGAAGATCCCGGCGTAGGAGAGGGTGCCGAAGGAGGTGAAGATGAGCATGAGGCCGACCATGAAGCCGAAGTCGCCGATCCGGTTGACGACGAAGGCCTTCTTGCCGGCGGCGGCGGCGGAGGGGCGGGTGAACCAGAAGGAGATCAGCAGGTACGAGCAGAGGCCCACCAGCTCCCAGCCGAGGAAGAGCATGGCGTAGTTCCCCGCCAGGACGAGGGTGAGCATGGAGGCGGCGAACAGGTTGAGGTAGACGAAGAAGCGGGAGAACCGTTCGTCACCGGACATGTAGCCGATCGAGTACAGGTGGATGAGCGACCCCACACCGGTGACGATCAGCACCATGAGGGCGGCGAGGGGGTCCCACTGCAGCTCGAAGCCGGCACCGATGGCAGGCATCCACTCCCACAGCAGGACCCGGACGTTCTCCCCGGTCCCCCGGAAGAAGGGGACGGCGGCTCCGGCGGCGACGACGAAGGAGCCACCGATGAGCAGCGTGGCGACCCAGCCCGCGGCCGGCTCACCGAGACGACGACCGAAGAAGTGGAGGAACACCGCCCCGAAGAGGGGGAGGGCGATGACGAGCCAGAGAAGGTCGATCATCCCTTCAGCTCCGACAGCTCGTCGACCGAGGCCGTCGCCCGGGCACGGAAGACGGCGACGATGATGGCCAGGCCCACCACCACCTCGGCGGCGGCGACGACCAGGACGAAGAAGACCGACACCTGACCGTCGAGGGTCCCGAGGGCCCGCCCCGCCGCCACGAACGTGAGGTTGACGGCGTTGAGCATCAGCTCGATGCACATGAACATGACGAGCGCGTTCCGCCGCACCAGCATGCCGATCGCCCCGATGGAGAACAGGGCGGCCGCCAAGGTCATGTACCAGCCCGGGCCGACCGTCACTCGTGCTCCTCCCGGATCAGGCCCCGCTTGAAGTAGGCGAGGGCGATCGCCCCGGCGGCGGCGATCGTGAGGAGCAACGCGGTGACCTCGAAGGCGAGGATCCAGGTGGTGAACAGCGGCTCGGCGACGGCCTGGACCGTGCCGTTGGGGATCTCGACGTCACCGACCGCCGCCGGCACCCAGACGAAACGCCCGGAGACGACCAACGCCGCCACGACGAGCCCCAGCGCCGTCCCCAGCACGCCGACGAGGATCCGCTGTCGGGGCAGGTGCTCGGAGGTGTCCTCGGCCTTGTCGACTCCGATGAGCATGATCACGAACAGGAACAGCGTCATCACCGCCCCGGCGTAGACGATCACCTGGACGGCGGCGACCAGGTGGGCGAGGTTGACGACGTAGATCACCGCCAAGGAGAACAGGGTCCCGAACAGGCCCATGGCGGAGTGAACCGGGTTCCGGGCCGTCACCACCGTCACCGCCCCGGCGAGGGCGGCGACGGCGGTGATGACGAACAGGATCAGCTCCACCATCAGGCGTCCCTCGTCTCCTGGTCCGGTTCGGGATCCCACGAGGCGGGCCCGGGCGTGCCCTGCCACATCGTCACCCCTTCGTAGGCGGCCGACCCGGCGGGGGCGGTCGCCCGCAGCCAGCCGTCGGCCACCTCCAGCTCGGACATGTCGGCGTAGGGATCGTCGGGTCGGGGGTGGGGCACGCTGCCGTCGGGACGCATGAGCAGCTCGTTCTTCGTGTAGATGGCGTCCTCCCGGGAGGTGACCGACATCTCGAAGAGATGGGTCATCGTGATCGCCTCGGTGGGACAGGCCTCCACACAGAGTCCGCAGAAGATGCACCGCAACATGTTGATCTCGTAGACGAACCCGAACCGCTCCCCGGGACTGGTCGGATCGTCGGGGGGGTTGTCGGCCCCCCGGACGAAGATGCACTGGGCCGGGCAGGCTCCCGCACACAGCTCACATCCGATGCACTTCTCCATCCCGTCGGGGTACCGGTTGAGGACGTGCCGCCCGTGGAAACGCTGAGGCTTGGTACGAAACTCGTGGGGATACTCGGTGGTGACGATCCCCCGACCGAACAGGGAGCGCAGCCCGATCCGCCCGGTGACCCGTAACCCCTTCCACAGCTCCGACATCACTCCCATCGGCTCACCTCACGTCCACGGCCAACCGAATTGGCGGATCCCGATCACGACGGTGGAGAGGATCAGCCAGACGAACGCCCCCGGGATGAGCCGCTTCCACCCGAGCTGCATGAGCTGGTCGTAGCGGAGCCGGGGCAGGGTCGCCCTGATCCAGAAGAAGACGAAGATGATGACGTAGGTCTTCAGCAGGAACCACACCGTCGGCAGGATCGCCGAGATCACCGCCGGCACCGTCCCCTCCCACGTGGGGCCGTTCCAGCCACCGAGGAAGAGGGTGACTGCGATCGCCGACATCGTGAAGATGTTGATGTATTCGGCCAGGAAGAACATGGCGAAGCGGATCCCCGAGTACTCGGTGTGGAACCCTCCGACCAGTTCCTGTTCGGCCTCGACGAGGTCGAAGGGGGCCCGGTTGGTCTCGGCGATGGCGGCGATGAGGAAGATCCCGAAGGCGACCAGCTCGGGAAACAGGTTCCACCGGGGAACCCATCCGAGGGCGGGGATCCCCAACGCGTCGCCCCAGCTTCCCTGCTGGCGGGCGACGATCTCGGCCAGGGACAGCGTGCCACCGTCACCGGCCGTCGCCGTGAACATGACCACGGCCACCATCGACAGGCCCATCGCCGCCTCGTAGGAGATCGCCTGGGCGGTGGCCCGCACGCCACCGAGGAGCGGGTACTTCGAGCCCGACGACCACCCGGCCATCACGACCGCGTACACGGCGACCGAGGACATGGCGAGGATGAAGAGGAGTCCGATGTTGAGGTCGGTGCCCTGGAGGGGGACGACCCGACCGGCGATCTCGATCGGTCGACCCCAGGGGACGACCATGAAGGTCAACAGGGCGGGGATCACCGCCAGGAAGGGCGCCATGAGGTAGACGCCCAGCTCGACCTTCCGGGGGGTGACCTGTTCTTTGAAGAAGAGCTTCATGCCGTCGGCGAGGGTCTGGAGGATCCCGAAGGGACCGGCCCGGTCGGGCCCGATCCGGTTCTGCATGTCGGCGACGATCTTCCGCTCCAGCCACACGTTGAGCAGGGTGACGACGAGGAGCAGCGCGAACACCACCACCACCCGTGCGACGACGATGAGGAGGTCGATGGCGTCCATCAGTCCTTGACCCGGCAGGTGGCGAAACTCACGGCGCACCGAGCATAGGAACCGGCGACGAACCCGGACAAACCGACGGGCGTCGGCGATGACCTCCTCACGCCCGGGGTTCCGAGTTCCCGGCCTCCCCGGAGGGACGGTTCGAGGCAGGGTTCCTACGATGGCCACCGAAAGGAGCCGCTCCGTGTACACGCGCGACGCCCTTCGGGAGTGTGGAAGGGTGTGGAATCGGTCGAGCTCGTGACCTCGCCTCCCGAGTACGAGGACTTCTACCGCCGCGAATACCCGGCGATGGTCGCCCTCGCCGCCGCCGTCTCGGGCAGCTTCGCCGCCGCCGAGGACCTGGCCCAGGAGGCGCTCACCCGAGCCTTTCGCCGCTGGGGCAGGATCAGCACCTACGACCGACCCGGCGCCTGGTTGCGGAGGGTGACGATCAATCTGGCGCTGTCCCGACGCCGCCGACTCGCCTCGGAGGCTCGCCTGCGCCTCCGGCTCGGCGGCCCACCCCTCGTCGAACCCCCCGAGGGCGACGAGACCCACGTCTGGATCGCGGTCCGCAGGCTCCCCGCCCGCCAACGGGCCGCCATCGCCCTCTACTACCTGGAGGACCGGTCCGTCGCCGAGATCGCCGACATCCTCGGCTGCTCCGAGGCCACGACCCGGGTGCACCTCCACCGAGGCCGGACGAAGCTGGCCACGATGCTGGAGCACGACCCATGAAGGCCGAAGACCGCGTCCGTGCCGCCTACCGGGCCCTCGCCGAACGTGCCGCCCGCCAGGCCGACGTGGAGGCGGGACTCCGACGGGCGATGCGGGCACGGCGTGTCGCTCCGGCGGCCGCGGCCGTCGCCGTGGTCGTGGGCCTGATCGGCGGCGCGGCGTGGCTCGGCCTGTTTCCCGCCGCGCCCGAGCCCGCCTCCACGCCCGCCACCACCCCGGCACCGCAGACCAGCTCGACGACGTCGAGCATCCCCCCGGCGACGAACCCGCCTCCCGCCGTGCCCGATCGCTACCGGGTCGCCACCGACGGCCTCCCCGACGGTGCCCTCCCCCTGCGAACCGCACCGGATCCGACTGCGCCCGTCATCGCCGAGCTACCGCCCGCCTACGCCGGGATCCGCCGATTGGGGGAGACGCAGACCCTCGACGACGGCTCGGTCTGGTACCGGGTTCGACTCACCGAGCCCGTCACCGTGGTCGCCGACGGCGACGAGCCGATCGTGGGTTGGCTGGACTCGACGTACCTCGTCCCCCTCCCCGAAGGCCTCGCCGTCACCAACGCCGAGCTGGAGCCCTGCGAAGGGGGCACCGACTTCGAGGCGACCAACCCGACGTCGGTGTTCGTCTCGTCGCTCCGCATGGCAGCGGTCGCCGAAGGATGCACCAGGATCGTCGTCGGGTTCTCGTCGGGGGACGCTCCCTCCGGATGGTCCGACATCGGGGACGGGACCGCCCCCGCCGCGAGCCCTCCATCCTGGCGGATCCTCCAGGCCCCGTGGCCCCTCATCATCCACTTCCCCGACCTCACGTCGGCCTGGGGCGACGCTGCCGGGGAGGCCGGGGCGTATCTGGTGCGTCAGCCCGATCGGTCCCTCGCCCTGGTCGTCACCCGCCCCGCCGACGAGGTCTGGGTCCGCACCATCGGAGGCCGCCTGGTGGTCGACCTACGTGAAGCCTCCCGCCCCCAGCCCCCTTGGGGACCGGCGGCGGCGCTCCTCCGCGCCCCCTTCACCGGACCCGGCCGCGTCGAGGCGACGGGGCTGGCCCGACCCTTCGAAGCCAACCTGGCCGTCTGGGTGGAGTCCGAAGACGGCACGGTCCAAGAGGCGGTGTTCTCGGGGAGCCCGACCCTCGGCACCCACCGCACCGACCGGTATGCCATCCCGACGAACGACTGGCTCGAGGCGTGGGCACCCTTCGCGGTGCGTGTCGAGGACCTCGCCCCAGGCGAGTACCGTCTCGTCTTCGACACGGGAGGCCAGGAGCCGCTCTCGGTCCCCTTCACGCTCCAGCGGTCTGGCCCCGCCCCCGAGGTCCCGAGCGACGAGGCCAACGAGCTGGCCCGCCGACTCGTGGATTTCGCCACCGGCGGGACACCGCCTCCCATGGCCGACGAGGTGACCCTCCGTCTCGCCGACCAGGTCTCGATCTCCCATCCGGCGACGGCGATGACCGACCCGTCGAACTGGGTGGTCGACGACGCCCTCTTCGCCGGTCGCGTCGGTCCCTTCGACCTCCTCGACGGGCTCCGCAGATGGCCGAACATCACGGTGAGCGAACGGCGTACCAGCCCCCGATGCGGTGGCCGACCCGCCGACTGGTGGCCTACGGAGACCCTCCTCCAGCTCCCGGTCGTCATCGAGCCGGTCGGTGTGGAGAGCTGCCTCGAGTGGTACTCGCTCTCGGTGCTCGTCGACGGGAACGGCGCCGTCGCCGAGCTCGTCCTCGACCTGTACGAGCCGTGAGGTCCGTCAGGCGGGGGTGACGGTGACCCCGGGGCCGGGTCCGAGCGGGGGGACTCCCGGCTGGTTGAAGGGGACGTAGACGACGCCGCGGTGCAGGGTGTCGTCCATTCGGAGCGGCAGGGTCGCCTCTCCGTGCTCGGTGACGACCCGGGCTTGTTCGGCCGACCCGAGACCCAGCCGGGTGGCGTCGTCGGGATGCAGGAACACCGCCCCGCCCGGGGCGAGGCCTGCGAGGGCGGGGCTGTGACGAGCCAGCACCCCGTCGTCGTACATGACCCGGGCGAGATGGAGGACGAGGTCGCCACCGTGACGGGCCCCCGGGGTGTCGGCCGGGACGTATCGCAGCGGGGCGTGGCCTTCCTCCGGCACCACGATCCCGTCCCGGGCCTCCCAGTCCAGACGCTCCCAGGTGACCCCCCGATAGGCGGGAGCGACCTCCGCGATCTCCTTGGCGATCGCCTCGGCGGACGTCAGTCCCAGCTCCACGCCGAGGCGACGGGCGAGGTCGTCGAGGATGGACCAGTCGGGTCGGGTCTGCCCCGGCCCGGGGACGATGCGGTTCACCTTCTGCACCCTCCCCTCCAGGTTGGTCACGGTGCCCTCCTTCTCGGCGAACCCGTCGGCGCAGAACACGACGTCGGCGACCCGGGAGGAGTCGGTGAGGAACTGGTCGATGGCCACGACGAAGGGCACCGTCTCCAGGGCGCGGCGAGCCAGGTCCCCGTCGGGGACGTCCCTGACCGGGTCGGCTCCGACGAGGATGAGCACCTCGATGTCGCCGGCGGCGGCCGCCTCCAGGATCCCCCGGGCGTCGAGTCCCGGATGGTCGGGGAGGCCGCCCCAGGCCTCGGCGATGGCGTCGGCCCCTTCACCGGCGACCGAGACCCGCCCGGGCAGCAGGGTCGGGGCGAGACCCATGTCGAGCGCCCCGTAGACGTTGGCACGGCGGGCGAGGGGCAGGACCTTGCCGTCCGGCAGGGTGCGGACGAAGGCGGCGACCGCCTCCGCCAGACGGGGATCCTCCCCGTATCCGGCTCGTCCCACCAGGCCGACCACCGGCCCTTCGGCCAGCGCCTCCCGAGCCTCGGCGGCCCTCCCCGTCCCGGCCACCAGCTCGGTGAGGAGGTCGGCCCCCTCGCCGGGACGGTAGGTGAGTTTGTGGGTGGCCCGGTCGTCGAGCCCGGTGCGTCGAGGATGGACCACGACCAGTTTGGCGCCCAGCTCTTGGGCGGCGCGGCGCACCCGCAGATACAGGGTGGGGTGTTCCTCTTTGAGGTCGGGCCCCCACACGAGGATCGCCTTCGCCGTCTCCAGGTCCCCGATGCGGGCCCGGTCGACGGTGGCGGCGAGGAACTGGGGGTCGAGGCCGTCGTCCATCTGGGCGTCCACGTGGTTGGTGCCGAGCACCACCCGGGCGAACTTCGACAGGGCGTAGGCATCTTCGTTGGTGAGTCGGGCCCCGCCGAGGACCGCCACGGCCTGACCGCCCGAACGCTGGAGGACGTCGCCGATCCGAGTGGCGGCCACCGCCAGCGCCTCGGACCAGGAGGCCTCGACGTGGTCGCCGGTGGCGTCCCGGAGCAGCGGGGTGGCGAGCCGCTCCGGCGACCCGAGGTACTGGAAGCCGAACCGGCAGCGGTCCGACAGCCAGCCCTGGTTGGTGGGTTCTACGTCGACGCCGAGGATGCGGAGGACCTCGTTCTGCGACGCCTGGATGCTGATGCGGTCGCCCGCCGTGCACTGCAGGCACGTGGACTCGACCGCCGTCAGATCCCACGGACGGGCCCGGAACCGGTAGGCGGTGGCGGTGAGCGCCCCCACCGGGCAGATCTGGACGGTGTTGCCGGAGAAGTAGGAGGAGAAGGGCAGGTCGGGGAAGGTGGCGATGTGGACCCCGTTGCCCCGGTCGGTGAACTCGATCAGGGGATCACCCGAGATCTCCTCCGAGAAGCGGGTGCACCGGGCGCAGAGGATGCAGCGCTCGCGGTCGAGCAGCACCAGGTCGGAGATCGGGATCGGCTTCTCGAAGTGGCGTTTCTCCTCGACGAACCGACTCTCCCCCGGCCCGTAGGCCATGACGTGGTCCTGGAGGGGGCATTCTCCGCCCCGGTCACAGACGGGACAGTCGAGGGGGTGGTTGATGAGGAGGAACTCCAACACGCCTTCCTGGACCCGCTGAACGGTCTCGTTTCGGGTGTGGACGACCATGCCGTCGGAGACGGGGGTCGTGCAGGCGGTGACGATCGCCGGACCCCGCGGCGTCTCCAGCTCGACGAGGCACATCCGGCACATGCCGACCGGCTTCATCCGCGGGTGCCAGCAGAAGCGGGGGATGTAGGTGCCGCGGTCCTGCGCCGCCTTGATGAGCAGCTCGCCGGCAGGCACCTCCACCTGCCGCCCGTCGATGGTGACGGTGACGACCTCGCTCATCGCTCCCCCCCTTCGAAGGGGCAGCCACCGCCGTGGATGTGGGCCAGCAGCTCGTCCTTGAAGTACTTGGTGATCGAGATGATCGGGGAGACCGCCGACGGACCGAGGGGGCAGATGGTGGTCATTCGGGGCGGCCAGGCGAGCCCGACGGAGATGTTGCCGCCGACCTCCAACAGCAGGTCGACGTCCACCTCACGCCCCGCGCCGGATTCGATGCGGCGGAGGATCATCTCCAGCCAGGTGGTCCCCTCCCGACAGGGGGTGCACTGCCCACAGGATTCGTGGGCGAAGAAACGGACGATCCGCTCGGCCGCCCGGACCACGCAGGTGGTCTCGTCCATCACCACCACCGCCCCCGAGCCGAGCATCGACCCCGCCTTCCCGGTGTCGTTCTTGGTGATGGGCAGGTCGAGGTGGTCGCCGGGTACGAACCAGGGGGCGGACGCTCCACCGGGGATCCAGGTCTTCAGCTCGTGTCCGTCGCGGATGCCCCCGGCGACCTCGAAGATCAGCTCCCGCCAGGTCAGACCGTGGGGGAGCTCGTAGTTGCCCGGCCGGTTCACGTGGCCCGAGATCGAGAAGAGGAAGCTGCCCGTGTCCTCCTCGTGCCCGAGGGCCTTGTAGGCGTCGGGCCCCATCTCCAGGATGTGGGGGAGGTTCGAGATCGTCTCGACGTTGTTGACGATCGTCGGCATCATGTACAAGCCCTTGGCGGCGGGGAAGTAGGGGGGTTTCAGCCGCGGCTCTCCACGCCGGCCCTCCAGACTGTTGATGAGCGCCGTCTCCTCCCCGCAGATGTAGGCGCCGGCCCCCAGGTGGACGGTCACCTCCAGGTCGTAGTCGGACCCGAAGATCCCCTCGCCCAGGTAACCGGAGGCGTAGGCCTCGTCCACCGCCCGCTGGAGCCGCCGGGCCGGTTTCGGATACTCGCCCCGCACATAGACGAAGGCGTGATGCACCTCGTTGGCGACCGCGGCGATGATGATCCCCTCGACGAGCTGATGGGGATCCCGCTCGAGGAGCTGCCGATCCTTGAAGGTCCCCGGCTCGGACTCGTCGGCGTTCACGACCAGATAGGCGGGACGCGCCGGAGCCAGGAACGACCACTTGAGCCCGGCCGGGAACGCCGCCCCGCCCCGCCCCAGCAGCCCCGACTCCTTGGTCAGCTCGACCAGTTCGTCCCGGGTCATCCCCACCGCCCGTCGGGCCTGGCGGTATCCCCCCGTCGCCTCGTAGCGGGCCAGGGTGTGGGAGTCGGCGGGGTGCTCCGTCATCCGCCGGGTGATGACGCGAAGCTGGGTCGTCATGGGTGACCGTCCGTGGTTCCGTAGGGCTCGAACGCCGGGTAGGGTCCGACCGCTCCCGCGTGCTCCGCGATCGCCCAGTCGAAGCTGCGTCTCGTCCCGAACAGCTCCTGCATCTCGTCGGCCCGAACCGAGTCGGGGGCGGCGGACCGCAGCCACCGCACCAGCTCCCGTGCCGTGTCGGGCGTGACCCCTTCGATCAGCTCGTAATTCACCTGCACCGCCGGCGCCCCCCCGCAGGCGCCGATGCACTCGACGTGTTCGACGGTGATGACCCCGTCCTCGTCGGTCTCCCCGGCGGGGACGCCGGCCTCGTCCTCGACGGCGGCCAGCACCTCGTCGGCGCCGAGGAGCATGCACGAGATCGAGGTGCAGCAGGAGACCAGATAGCGCCCGGTCGGCTCCCGCTTGTACATCGTGTAGAAGGAGGCGACCGACTGCACCTGAGCCGGGGTGAGACCGACCCACTCGGCGACCTCGGCCATCCCCTCGTCGGTGAGGTATCCCTCCTCGGCGGCGGCGAGGTAGAGGAGGGGCATCACGGCCGACCGTTTCTCGGGGTAGCGGGCGAGGATGCTCCGGGCTCGTTCTCTGGTCTCCGGACTCCAGCGGCTCATCGCCCCGGCAGGATAGATTCCCATCCCCCCGACCGAACAATCGACACCCCTCCTCCCCGACGGCTCCGCCGCCGGGACTCAGGAGATCAGGGCTCGGACCTGACGGATCCCCACGAGGACCGGAGCCAGATCCTCCACCGGCTGAGCCTCCAGGCTCCGCATGAAACGGACGAGGCGGGCCACCGCCCGGGAATGCTCCGCGAGGTAGTGATCCACCGCCTCGGTGGCCGACCGCTCACCACCCTCCGCCAGGATCTCACAGACCAGGGCTCGGCGGAGCGCCAACAGCTCGTCCTCCATCGTCTGGGTGGCCCACCGATCCCACGGAGAGTCGGCGGGGAGCGCGACGACCATCTCCTCGAGTCGGTCGAGACGGACGGCCTGACCGACGAGGAAGAACGCCCTGGTCACATCGGGAACCGAACGGGCGAACCGCTCCGCCACCTCGATGATGTCGGGAGCGTGGACCAGCCCCGGCATGAAGGCGTGCCAACGGGCGGTGGCGTCGGGCACTCCGACCCGGCGAAGACGCTCCGCCTCCTCGTCGCGCTCCTTCCGCCATTCGGGCGGACCTGCCTCGGGGAGCGTGGCCTCCACCTCCCGGAACGCGGGCCCGTGGGCGGCGACGATCTCGCCCATCTCCACCCCGTTGAGCCGTGCCAGGTACCACCGGGTGAGGACCGCCACCAGCCGGTCGACCCGCCCCATGAGGACGTTCCAGGTCTCGGCGTCGAGACGGCCGAACAGCGACTCGATCATCTCCCAGCGACGCACCGCGCCCGCCACGTCGCGGGCCACCCGGTAGGCGCGGACCACCTCCGCCGGGTCGGCTCCCGTCTGCCTGCAGAGGCGATCCACGAACGTCACCCCCTCCGAGTTGACGACGTCGTTGGCGACGATGGTCGCCACCAGCTCACGCCGGAGCGGATGATGCTCGACGAGGTCGCCGAACCGTTCGACGACGTTGTCGGGGAAGTAACGATGCAGATCGGTGAGGAAGTAGGGGTCGTCGGGGAGGTCGGACTCGATCAGTGACTCCTCCAGACTCCGTTTGGCATCGGCGAGGAGCACCGCCAGCTCCGGCCGGGTCATCCCCTCACCGGCCCTCACCCGCTCGGCGATCTCCTCGGACGTGGGGAGAAAATCGATGGAGCGGTCGACGATGCCCTGGGTCTCCAGGGTGGACATGAGGTCGTCATAGGCCTCCATCCGATGTGGGGAGGCCAGCTCCTCCTGGGAGAGCATCTGGACTTGAAGAAAGTTGTCGTACAGGATCCGGTCGACGACCCCCTCCGCCGCCTCCTGCACGAGGCGGTTTCGGTCGTCCCGCTCCAGACGTCCCCGCTCCTCGGCGAGGCCGAGGAGGATCTTGAGGTTGACCTCCCGGTCCGAGCAGTCCACCCCGCCGGAGTTGTCGATGAAGTCGGTGTTGATCCGTCCACCGGCCCGGGCGTACTCGATCCTTCCCCGCTGGGTGAATCCCAGGTTGCCCCCCTCCACCACCACCCGCGCCCTCAGGTCGGCGGCGTCGACTCGGACCGCGTCGTTGCTGCGGTCACCGACCTCCTCGTTGGTCTCGTCCCTGGCCTTCACGTAGGTGCCGATCCCGCCGTTCCAGATGAGATCGACGGGAGCGGTGAGGATCGCCCTGATCAGGTCGGGCGGCGCCAGCACCTCGTCGGTGATGCCGAGGGCCTTCCGGGCCTCCGGGGAGATCGGCACCTTCTTCGCGCTCCGCGGCCACACCCCTCCACCTTCGCTGATCACATCCGGGTCGTAGTCGGCCCAGCTCGAACGTTCCATCTCGAACAGTCGCCGCCGTTCCGCGTAGGAGCGGCGAGGATCGGGGTCGGGGTCGATGAAGATGTGTCGGTGGTCGAAGGCGGCGACCAGCCTGATCTTGTCGGAACAGAGCATGCCGTTGCCGAAGACGTCCCCCGACATGTCGCCGATCCCGACGACGGTGAAGGGATCCGCATAGGGGTCGATCCCGAGCTCGGCGAAATGCCGCTCCAGGGACTTCCACGCGCCGCGGGCGGTGATCCCGAGCTTCTTGTGGTCGTATCCGGTGGATCCCCCGGAGGCGAAGGCGTCGTCGAGCCAGAAGTGGTACTCGCGGGCGATCTCGTTGGCCAGATCGGAGAAGGTCGCCGTGCCCCGGTCGGCGGCCACGACCAGATACGGGTCGTCGCCGTCGTGGACGACGACCCGGTCGGGGTGTGTCACCCGCCCTTCCACCCGGTTGTCGGTGAGATCGAGCAACCCCCGGATGAACACCGCGTACCGACGGCGCACCGCCTCGGCCAGATCCGCCGGGTCGGTCGGCGGGGTCCGTAGCACGAAGCCCCCTTTCGCTCCGGTGGGGACGATGACGGCGTTCTTCGTCATCTGCGCCTTCAGAAGCCCGAGGACCTCGGTGCGGTAGTCCTCTCGGCGGTCCGACCATCGGATCCCGCCTCGGGCGACCGCCCCGCCCCGGAGGTGGATCCCTTCGACGTCCTTGGCGATCACGAAGATCTCCGCCATCGGATGGGGGCGAGGGGCGTCGGGGACGTCGGCCGAGCGGAACTTGAACGCCAGGCTCTGCCGGTCGTCGCGGAACGCGCTCGTCCGGGTCGTCGCCTCGATGAGCCGGAGGAAGCTGCGCAGGATCCGGTCCTCGTCCCGGGAGGGGACGGCGTCGAGCTGCTCGGCGAGGACGGCCGCCACCATCGGGTATTCGTCCCGGTCGGCGTCGGGGTCGAAGCGCAGCTCGAACAGACGCACGAGGTTGGCGGCGATCTGCGGGTGGGCGAGGAGGGTGTCGTTGACGTAGGCGACCGTGAAGACGGGAGCGACCCGACGCCAGTAGGTGCGGTACGCCCTGAGGATGGCGACCTGACGGTGGTCGAGCCCGGCGGTGACGACGAGACGGTTGAGGCGGTCGGATTCGGCGGTGCCCTCCCAGACGGCGGTGAGGGCGGCGGCGACCCGTTCCCCGACGGCGTCGAGGTCGAGGGCCTCCCCATCGGGGCCCCGCACCCCGAAGTCGTGGATGAAGAAGGAACCGGGGGCTTCGAGACGGGTCGGCACCTCCTCCACCACCTGCATGCCCATGTGCTCCAGGGTGGGGACCAGCTCGGACAGGGGCCGCTTCCCGTCGCTCCGGTACAGCACCACCCGGGTCAGCTCTTCCCCGGCCTGGGCCAGGTTGCGGAGACCCACGACGAAGGAACGCCCCGACGACGCCAGCTCGTCGAGCCGGAGGATGTCGTCGGCGGCGACCTCGGTGGCGACCGAGCTCGTGTAGTACTCGGGGAACCGTTCGCACCAGGTCTCGGCCAGCCGTCGTCCCTCCTCCTCGCCCCGTCGACGGATGAGGACGTCGGCGACCTGCTCCCCCCACGACCGCATCAGCGACACGACGTCCGCCTCCAACGACGAGAGGTCGACTTCGGGGACGTTGCCCCATTCGACCCACACGGTGAAGTGGATCTGGGCGGGGTCCGACTCCCCCAGACTGAGGTGGTACTCGACGGCCGTGCCGTGGAACCGCTCCATGAACATGTCCTGGAGGCGGCGCCGCAGCTCGGCGTTGAACCGGTCCCGGGGAAGGGCGACGAGGATCGAGACGCTCCGTTCGAGCAGATCGCGCCGGACGAACAACCGGACCTGATGTCGCTCCTCCAGGTCGAGGAGCTCCCGCAGCTCCCGGCGCAGGTCGTCGGTGTCCGCCGAGAAGAGGTCGTGCTTGGAGAACCCGTCGAACAGCTCGACGATCTTCTTGTGGTCGTGGCTGCCCTCGATGAGGTCTTCGGCGGCGACGATGTCGGCCAGTTTCGCCCGCAGGATGGGGATCTGGCTCGCAGGCTGCATGTAGGCCTTCGACGTGAACAGGCCGACCAGCCGTGCCTCCCCGATGGTCTCCCCGTCGGGCCCCACCATCCGCACCCCGACGTAGTCCATCTTCGCCCGACGGTGCACCGTCGAGTAGCGGTTCGTCTTCGTGATGACCACCAGATCGCCGGATTCGTACCGCCGCGCCAGGTCGGGCGGCAGGTCGGCGAGGAGCACCGGCTCGGCCATCGACGACTGGCGCTCGTCGGAGAGGAGACCGAGACCGCTGTCGGGCACCACCTCGACCGCCTTGCCCTCGGGCGTCTCGATCACGCGGTACTCCCGGTAGCCGAGGAAGATGAAGTTGCCGTCCCGGAGCCACTGGAGGAAGTTCACACCCTCGGTGATGACGACGTCCGGATAGTGCCCCACGGCGACCCTCACCAGGTCGGCCATGCGGTCGACCCGACCCATCATCGGATGGAAGTCACGGACGACCCGATGGACGTCCTCCAGCACCGACCGGAGGGCGCGCACCAGGGCGGGGAGGTCCGCTTCGAACAGGCGCCGGTCCAGCTCGTAGTGCTGCACCGACTCGCGGCTGGTCGTGTAGCGGGCGTTACGGATGTGCCGGAGGGTCCCGTCCGAGCTCCGCTCGGTGCCGATCACGGGGTGGAGCACCAGCTCCACCCGGAGCCCGTGGGCCTCCAGCTCGTTGGTGACCGAATCGTGCAGGAACGGGGAGTCGTCGGTGACGAGCTCGACGACGGTTCCCCGGGTCTCATACCCGTGCTCGGCCACGGTCGGGTTGAAGGCCCGGACCTTGATCGGCTCCTCACGCCGTTCGATGAACTCGAAGATCCCCAGCAGATGGTGGAAGGTCGCCTCGGGGTCGAGCTGGGGAAGGAGGTCGCCCGGGATCCGACGGAGGTAGGAACGGGCGAACTCGCGCACGAGGTCCGCCTTCGGGGGATCGACGCGTTCACCGACGATCCGCACGACCTCGGTGAGGAGCGGGCTCGCCTCGTTGGGCGGTCGACCGTCGTCCACGGGCTGCACGGTACTCCCCCTATCGACCAACCGGAAGGAGTCTGTAGCCCTACCTGTCCACGTCGCCCATGACCGGATCCAACGAGGCGATCGTGGCGATCGTGTCGGCGACGAGGGTGTCGGCCATCATCACCGGCAAGGCCTGGAGGTTGTAGAAGGACGGAGCCCGGATGTGCATCCGCCAGGGCCTCCCCTCCCCGACCGAGACCAGATAGCAGCCGAGCTCACCGCGGGGGGACTCGACCGCCACGTAGGTCTCCCCGGGGGGGACCCGAAAACCCTCCGTGAAGATCTTGAAGTGGTGGATGAGCGCCTCCATCGACTCGTCGATCCTCGCCCGGGGTGGCGGGGTGACCTTGCGGTCGTCGGCCCGGTAGTCGCCCTTCGGCATCGTCTCGGCGACCTGCTCCACGATGCGGATCGACTGGCGGATCTCCTCCATCCGGATCATGTAACGGTCGTAGACGTCGCCGTTGGTGCCGGTGGGGACGTCGAACTCGTACCGATCGATCCCGCTGTAGGGAAACGCCTTCCGCAGGTCCCAGTCCACCCCGGTGGAGCGGAGGATGGGACCGGTGATGCCGTAGGCCCGGCACTCCTCGGCGGTGATCACCCCGACGCCTTTGGTTCGGGACAGCCAGATCGGGTTCTCCCGCAACAGGTCGTCGTAGTCTCGGATCCGAGCCGGGATCGTCTCCACGATCCGGGCCACGTCGCGGCGCCATCCCGGTGGGAGATCGGCGGCGACCCCGCCGGGGCGGATGTAATTGTGGTTCATCCGCAGGCCCGTGGTCTTCTCGAAGAACTCGAGGATCAGCTCCCGCTCCCGGAAGCCGTACAGCATCATCGAGAGCGCCCCGATGTCCATCCCGTTGGTGGCGAGGGCGACCAGGTGCGAGGAGACTCGGTTCAGCTCGGTCATCAGGATCCGGATGGCCTGGGCCCGGGGTGGCACGTCGATGCCCAGGAGCTGCTCCACCGCCAACGAGTAGGCCAGCTCGTTGTGGAGCGGCGCCAGATAGTCCATCCGGGTGACGTTGGTCGGACCCTGGGCGAAGGTCAGGGTCTCGGCGGTCTTCTCCATCCCGGTGTGCAGATATCCGATGATCGGTTTGGAGCGACGGATGATCTCACCCTCGAGCTCGAGCTGGAGGCGCAGCACCCCGTGCGTGGAAGGATGCTGCGGCCCCATGTTGATGATCATCCGCTCGTCCTCGGGGGCGACCTCGGAGTCGACGTAGTCGTCGGTGACCACCGAGCCGAGCTGCTCCCGGAGCCGCGCCTCGGGCTCCTCCTCGGCCATCTCCTGCGCCCCTTCGTCGGTGGGCGGCACCTCGGTCCCCGACAGCCAGATGTCGACGATCTCGGGTTCGCCGTCGATGGTGGGGGTGGGGGTTTCGTCGCTCATCACGTCGCCTTGTGGGATTCCTTGAACTGGACGGGCACCGACCCGACCCCGAAGTCCTTCCGCAGGGGATGACCCTCCCAGTCGTCGGGCATGAGGATCCGGGTGGGGTCGGGATGCCCTTCGAAGACGAGGCCGAACATGTCGAAGACCTCCCGCTCGGGGAAGTTGGCGCCCGGCCACAGATCGCAGAGGCTGGGGACCACCGGATCGTCGGCCGGCACCGGGACCAGGAGACGAAGGCGAAGCCGATGCCGGTGGGAGAGGAGGTTGACGACCAGCTCGAAGCGGATGGGACGGCGGTCGAACCAGTCGACGCACGTCACGTCGGCGCACACCTCGAACCCGGCATCCCGGGCCGCCGACGCCAACGCGTGGTAGTCCTCCCGGCTCACGACCACCGTGTGCTGTCCGGCGGATTCGACGTAGACGGCCTCGGGGAAGTCGGCCAGGAGCCCGGCGAGAACCTGGGGGAGGTCGGGCGGGGCCACGTCGGCGTCGGAACCTTCGGGAGCCCGTTCCATCTCGTCGTTCACGATGAAGCTCCCGAGGAGACGTGCTCGCCCTGCACGATCATCCGCTGGAGGGTGAGGATCCCGTGCATGAGGCTCTGGGGACCCGGCGGACATCCGGGGACGTACATGTCGACGGGGACCACCTGGTCGACGCCCTGCACCAGGGCGTAGTTGTTGAACATGCCCCCCGACGAGGCGCAGGCCCCCATCGAGATGACCCACTTGGGATCGGGCATCTGGTCGTACACCTGGCGGAGCACCGGCGCCATCTTCTGGGAGACACGTCCCGCCACGATCATCAGGTCGGCCTGGCGCGGCGACGCCCGGAACACCTCCATCCCGAACCGGGCGAGGTCGTTGTGGGCGGCCCCGGTGGCCATCATCTCGATGGCGCAGCAGGCCAGTCCGAAGGTCGCGGGCCACATCGACTGGGTGCGAGCCCAGCGGGCGGCCTTCTCGATCGTGGTGGTGAGGAAGTTCGACGGATACGACCGGGCGGCCATCAGGCTGCCTCCTGGGAGACCTCGGAGGAGACGTACCGGCGACGGCGATGCACGTTCCAGTCGAGGGCGCCCCGTTTCCAGACGTAGAACAGGGTCTCGAGGACGAAGAACGTGAAGATGCCGACGGCGGCGATGCCGTACCAGGCGAGGTCGTCGAACCGGGACGCCCACGCGAAGAGGAAGATGATCTCCACGTCGAAGATCACGAAGAGCATCGCCACGAGGTAGAACTTCACCGGGAACCGCTGCGACGGCTCCTGCTCGGGGACGATCCCGCACTCGTAGGGTTCGAGCTTCTCGGGGGTCGGGCGGTGAGGGGAGAACAGCCGGCTCACCACCATCGACACCCCGACGAACCCGACGGCGAGGACCAGCATGACCGCGATCGGGAGGTAGTCGGCGAGTGTCACAGCGTCCGCGAGGATAGAGACGCCGGGCGTCGGTGGACAAAAGGGCCGTCAACGGTCCGGCGGGCGCGAGGCCACCTGACCGCAGACGCACCGGTACCGGTCGCCCTCCACGTCGGGCCATCGAATCCAGACGGTGGCATCCAGCTCCGGGCAGCGCACGGGGAAGGCCATGTCCCGAGCCGAGCTCGGGTCGGGGCTGAGGGCGATCCGAAGTCGCCAGACCTCCTGGCGCAGGCGGTCGAGCCGTGCCCTCGACTCGGCCAGGTCCCGCAGCGGCGCCCGTCGCGCCCGCAGACGCTCATGATGCCTCCAGGCGGCGACCAGCTCGCCGAACGCCGCCTCGAGCCGGGGATGGAGCATCGACCCTCCGACACCTGCTCCGGCTCAACGGATCGGCAGAGGGCGCACCATGGTCGCCAGCATCCGATACGCCTGCTCTCCGACGCCCCGCTCGTCCTCGTCGAGCAGGTTCGCCATCACCTTGAGGGTCCATTCCATCAGCGGCCGGTTCCGCAAACCCACGTGGGCCAGGGTCCGCATCACCGGCGGATTGCCGATCAGCCTCACGAAGATCCGCGCCATCTTGTAGTAGAGGCTGTACTCGTCGTCGAGGATCCTCGGGTACCGGGCCAGGAGGCCGAGGTCGTCGGCGGCGAAGGCTTCGGAGATGACGCCGGCGGCGATCCGACCCGTCTCGTACGCGTAGGAGATCCCTTCCCCGTTCCACGGGTTGATCGCCCCGGCCGCGTCACCGACGACGAGCCAGTTGGGTCCTGCGAGCGGCCCCTTCGAGAAGGCCATCGTGAGCTTGCCGCCCATCGGTTCGGTGAGACGCCGGTCTTCCGACAGCGCCCAGTACTCGGGGGCCGTCCGCACGTAGTCCTCCATCATGCGGGTGGTGTTCGTGTGCTTCCATCGCTTGAAGGTGGAGAGCAGACCCACACCGACGTTGACGGTGCCGTCGCCGAGGGGAAACACCCAGCCGTACCCGGGCATCGACGCCCCCGTCTCGTCCCTCAGATCGAGTTGGCTCTCCAAGAACCGGTCCCGCGAGCGGGGACTGGCGTAGTATCCGCGGGCGGCGAGCCCCATCGGATAATCCTTGCGCCGGGACGTCCCCAGCCGGCGCCCGAACCGATCGAGGGAGCCGTCGGCGACCACCACCACCTCCGGGACGACCCGTTCGGTCTCGCCGTCGGAGACGAGGTCGACGGCGACGAGGCGCCCACGGTCCAGCACCGGCCGGGCTTCGGTCCGTTCCCGGACGGTCACGCCCTGCGCCGCCACCAGCCGGGCCACCTCGGCGTCCAGATCGCGGCGGCGGATCACCCCTCCCCAATCGGGGAACCGGGAATGCCGAGGCCACCGCATCTCCAACATCAGGTCGTCCCCGGCGTACGAACGCAGCCCGTCGATCCGCCAGAAGGTGGCCGCCGAGAAGTCGAACCCCATCTCCCGGAGTTGGTGGATCGCCCGCGGCGTGAGGCCGTCGCCGCAGGTCTTGTCCCTGGGATACGCCTTCTTCTCGACCAGCATGACCGGATGCCCCGCACGCGCCAGCCAGTAGGCAGCGGCCGAACCCGCAGGTCCTCCGCCCACCACCACGACCCGATGATCCGCCATGGCGGCGACGTTACCGGCGGCAGCGACGGAGCGGGAATCCCCTTTGGCTTCGACGTCCGCCGTCCCTATCGTCGCCCCCCATGACACGACGGATCCCCCGGGCGACGGTGGCGCGCCTTCCGGCCTACCTCCGTCATCTCGACTCCCTCGGGCCCGGGCAACAGACGGTGCAGTCCTCGGATCTGGCGAGCGCGTCGGGCGTGAACGCGGCGAAGGTCCGAAAGGACCTCTCCTACATCGGCGCCACCGGGGTGAGGGGGGTCGGATACGACGTCGAAGAGCTGCGGAACCTCATCCTGCGGCGCCTCGGCCTCAGCACCGACCTGACGGTGGTGCTCATCGGCGCCGGAAACCTGGGGAGCGCCCTGGCCCGCTACAAGGGTTTCGACAATCGGGGCTTCCACATCGTCTCGGTGTACGACATCGACCCGAAACGGGTCGGGAAACGGATCGCCGGCATCGAGATCCGCCATCTCGACCGCCTGGAGGAGGACCTGGAGCGCAATCCCGCCGACATCGGCATCATCGCCACCCCGGCGTCGGAAGCCCAAGGTGTCGCCGATCGGCTGATCGCCGCGGGGATCCCCGGCATCCTCAACTTCGCCCCGACCGTGATCAGGGTGCCGCCCGGCGCCACGGTCCGCCAGGTGGATCTGGCGACCGAGCTGCAGATCCTCGCCTTCTACCTGGGCTCCCGCCGAGAGACGGGTTCGACGTCGAGCCTCCCCGAGCGATGGCGCTCCGGGTAGATCGGGAAGCGGGCGCAGAGCTCCGACACCTCACCCCGGATCCGTTCGACGAGACGTTCGTCCGCCCCGTCGAGCACGTCGGCGATGCGGCCGGCGATCCATCGGAACTCGTCCACACCGAACCCGCGGGTGGTCCCCGCCGACGAACCCAGCCTGATCCCGGAGGCGACCCAGGGTGGACGGGTCTCGCCCGGGACCGTGTTCTTGTTCACCGTGAACCCGGCGCGCTCCAACAGCTCCTGGGCGTCTTTGCCGGTGACGTCCCGGGATCGGAGGTCGACGAGGACGATCGGGGTGTCGGTCCCGCCCGTGACCACGTCGAACCCCCGGGCGATCAGGGTGTCCGCCATCGCCCGGGCGTTGGCCAGCACCGCCGCCGCCCAAGACGCGAACTCGGGCCGCAGCGCCTCCCCCAGACACACCGCCTTCGCCGCCACCGCGTTGAGGATCACGCTGCCCTGCACTCCGGGGAAGACCGCGGCGTCGATGCGTCGACCCAGCTCGGCATCCCCGGTGAGGATCAGCCCGCCGCGTACCCCGCGGAGGTTCTTGTACGTCGTCGCCGTCGTGACGTGGGCGTGGGGAACCGGGTCGGGATGCAGGCCGGCAGCGACGAGTCCGGCGACGTGGGCGATGTCGGCGAGCAGTACCGCCCCGACCTCGTCGGCGATCTCCCGGAACGCCGCGAAATCGACCGCTCGGGGATACGCCGAGCCTCCGCAGATGATCAACCTGGGGCGTACCTGCCGCACGAGACGAGCCGTGGCGTCCAGGTCGATCCGCCCCGTGGTCGCATCCACGCCGTAGTGATACGCCCTCATCCAGCGTCCGGAGATGTTGACCGGTGAACCGTGGCTGAGATGTCCCCCCATGGAGAGGTCCATGGACACGACGACGTCACCGGGTTCGAGGAAGGCGGCGAACACCGCCAGGTTCGCCTGGCTGCCCGAATGGGGCTGGACGTTGGCATGGGCGGCGCCGAAGAGCTCCTTGGCACGTTCGACGGCCAGCCGCTCCACCGCGTCGGCGAACTCGGCCCCGCCGTAGTAGCGCCTCCCCGGCAGGCCCTCGACCGTCTTGTTCACGATCACCGAACCGATCGCCTCGAGGGACGCCCGGGAGACGAGGTTCTCCGACGCGATGAGCTCGATCTGGTCGCGTTGCCGCCCGAGCTCACCGGCGAGGGCCTCGGCCACCGCCGGATCGATCTCCTCGAGGGACGCGTCGAAGTACCCGCCGTGCAGCACCGGGGGCCGACGACCGCCCGTCACCTAGAGGTCGGCTCGCTCCTGGGTCTCCTCGTACTGTTTGAGGGCGACGAGGAACGCGACGAAGACGATCGCCGACACCAGCATGAAGGTGATGGGGATGATCCGGATCTCGAAGGCGTTGAGGCCCTCGATGTCGGCAGGCCGGGGTCCCCGGGGTGCGTAGAGGACGAACAGGAGACTCCCGATCGTCCACCAGGCGGACACCCCCGCCCCGGTCACCAGAAACCCCAGCTTCTTCCCCAGGTTGGTGTAGGTGAGCAGGTAGATCGTCCCGTAGAAGACGAGGATCGACGCGACCGTGAGGATGATGCCGGTGACGAACAGGTTGGCGGAGAGCAGCTCGCGCATCAGCTCGCGCATGGTTCACTCACCCCTCTCGGCGTGGTTGACGATTCCGTCCAGGTGTCCACCCCACAGATACTGTGCGAGGAGCTCGAGGTCCTCCATGCTCAAGGTCTTGCCGAAGCCGGGCATCCGGCCGGTGCCTACCCCGTTGAAACCATAGGGTTTGTTGGCGCGGGGGCCGGTCACCAGGAAGTCACCGAGGTCTTCCACCGATGCGAACTGCTTCCGCACCCGGCCCTCCCAGAGGGCGGGACCGAAGCCGCCGGCCCCCGGCTCCTGGGCGAAGGGGATCCCCGCCGAATACCCCGACGTGTGGCAGCGGGCGCAGTATCCCTGGAAGATCCCGACCGCCCGCTCGGCCTTGGCGAGGTCCCCGTCGAAGACCTGGTCGGCGACCCCCTGGATGTCGATCTCCCAGCGGCGCTCCTTCTGGGCGGTGAGCAGCCGCTGGAGACCTTCCTCGGCGGGTCCGAGCAGCTTCTCCAGGTTCTCGGCCTGGATGGTGAGGTTGAGCGACAGCGTGGACAGCCCGCCCACCACCCGGTGGGCGACGTCCTCGTCGGGCTCACCGGAGGTGGCGGGGTTCCTCGGGTCGAGATCGATGACCTGGATCTCACTCGGCCGCATCGCCTGCACCGCGGCGGTGAGCTGTGAGGTGATCTGCTGCTCGGCCTCGTCGGGGATGGTGTCGAGGTCGGAGTCCTCTCCCTCGGTCTGGGCGAGCGCCTCGCGGATCGCCTCCACGTTGGGGGCGATGAGCGGCGCCCGGGTGGCGACCAGCTCCTCGAGGGTGGCGAGGAGCTCCTCGGCGACCTCCCGATCGGGCCGGTCGGTGCTCGCCGGGGCCTCGGGATCGAAGGTGATGGGCTCGAGCCCGGGAATGGCGAAGGCGCGTTCCGCCTCGCGGGTGATGTCGCTGATCTCCCGCTCCGCCACGTCGGAGAGGCCGTCACCGTCGGTGTCGAGCCCCTCGCCGGCGGTGGCGAGGACCTTCTCGGCGCGTTTCGCCAGGTCGGCGGCGATCGGAGCCAGCGTCGGGGCGGCCTCGAGGTCGACGATGAGCTGACGCTGCCTACGGATGATCTCTTCCAGGGCGGCGTCGGCCCCTTCGAGCTTCGCCAGCTCGGCGCGGACGACGTCGTTCGCCCGGGCCACGGCCTCACTCTGGGGGATCTGGATCGTCTCCAGGTAGTTGACGATGTCCTCGACCTGCTGTTCGGTCATCGGACCGCCCCCGGCCACCCCCCACGGGGGCATCGGGGTGTTCCCCCGCCCGTAGGTGATCCAGAAGTTGATCTCCTCGCGGGTGTACCGGTAGAAGATGTCGTCGAGGGACGGGGCCACCCAGCTCACGTTCACCCCGGTGCGCTTCTCCACGAACGGCGCCGCCCCCCCGACCCCGTTGGGGCCGTGGCAGTTGAAACACCCGAACTCCTGGACCAGCTCGGCTCCACGCTCGACCGACTCCTCGTGGAACTGGTCGACGAAGCTCTCCTGACGATCCGTCTCCCCGAGGAAGTAGAGGGGGAGGGCCAGGGCCAGGAAGGCGGAGAGGACGACGGCCGCCTGCTGGGCCCGTTCGAGACGACGGGTCTCCAGCTCGTCGTCGGGGATCGGCGGCTTGAGGTTGGGCGGGATCTCCTCTTTGCCCCGGGTGCGCAGGGCGCTGACCCCGAGGAAGGCCAGGTAGCCGACGGCCAGGACGACGGCGACGAGGATGACGGCGTTGGAGCTCACGCTCAGGCTCCCCCGCCGGCGGCGATGCAGGACGGACCCTGCGGGTACTTCACGGTGAGGATCGGAGCCCGCGGCGTCTGGACGATCGACCCGGTCTTGATGATCAGGTCGTCGGCCGGGGTGAAATCGATCACGAACCGGTCGAGGTTGCGGGGCGCGGGCCCGGCGAAGTACTCACCCACCAGGCTGTACTTCGAGCCGTGGCACGGGCACTCGAACCCTTGAGACGGCTGGCACCAGGGCACCCGACATCCCAGATGGACGCAGCGTTGCCAGAGCGCCATCACGCCTCGGTCGGCGACCCCGAGGTCGCGGAACTGTGGGGACAGCGCGTTCTCGTCGTAGGGGACGAGGTAGGCCCGGGCCTCGGGGATGAACAGCGGGGTCACCGAGCCGTCCTCGTTGAAGAGCTGCTCCCGCAGCTCGTCGACCTTCCCGGCGTTGACGTCGGACCCGAATCCCCCCGTCAGCTTCGGCCACAGGAACGAGAGCGAGGCGAGACCGAACCCGGCCAGGAAGGTCCCGAAGGTGGCGCCGAGCGCCCGGTTGAAGAATTGGCGGCGCGTGACGCCCGCCTCCTCGGGGGTGACCTCGACCACCACCGGCTCGGAGACGACCTCCACCGCGGTGGCGACCGGCGGCTCCGAGGTCGCCTCGCCGCCCTCCTCGGCGGCCTGCTCCCCGGCGGACTCGGTCGCGGCGACGAAGGCTTCGGGGACCTCGGACCGATCGGCGGCCAGGGTCTCCGAACTCACACCCTTTCGCCAGTCCGTCGAACGGCGGTAGGCGATGGCGAAGGCGGCCGCGGCGGCGGCGATGGCCACCAAGGCGACACCGACCAGGATCAGGTTTGCGGCACTCATTCGAAACTCACCCAGTCTTTCAGATCGTCGAAGAAGATCCCGTCCTTCCACGGGTAGCTGAAGTTGAACCCCTTCCCCCGGAACAGCACCCCGAGGATGGTCAGGGTCGCCGACCCGGCGAGGAAGATCGTGTAGAGCATGATGGCGAGCTTCCGGTCGGAGGGCTTCGTCGACGGGTTGCGGTCCACGTAGGGGATCATCATGAACCCGACCAGCCCGATGATCGTCGGCACGGTCACGCCCGCGATCTGCGGGTCGAAGTACGACAGCAGCTCCTGCAGTCCGAGGAAGTACCACGGAGCCTTCGACGGGTTCGGCGTCAGGTTGGGGTTGGCGGCTTCGAGCAGCGGCGCCTGCAGGGCGACCGACATCAGGATCAACAGTCCGGTCATCGCCAGGAGGGCGACGAACTCGACCAGCATGAGGTGGGGCCAGGTGTTGACCTTGTCGTGGGGCTCCGCCTTGACCTGCTGGATCGCCTTCGCCTTGACGACGGTGAGGAGCCGCTGGGTGCGGACGCCTTCGGGGACACCGGCGGGCGGGACGCTGGGCCGAGGCGACACGACCGCCGCCACCTTGCCGCCTCCGTTCCCGGTGGGCGCCGGGACGGTGGGCTCCTCCACCGCCACCGCGGCGGGGGCCTCGGCGGGCTGGGGAGCGCCCGCGGGAGGCTCCGCGGCCGGTGGAGGCGCCTCGGCGCCCACAGGCGGCGCTTCGCCCGCCATCTCGGCCAGCACGTTCACCAGGGGGACGCCGAGCGCCTTCGCCTTCGCCTCGGCGGAGCGCCGGAGGAGCGCCTCGGGCATCCCGGCGACCTGGGCCGCCTTGGCCAGGAGCGCGTCGACGTCGCCGGAGCTCGCCGCGGGATCGGACGACGGTTCCTGCGGGGACGGCTCGGCCGGCGGGGCGGTCTGCTCGGACGGCTCCGATGCGGCGGGCGGGGTCGGCGGGGCCTCGCCCTTCATCTCGGCGAGCACCTGCTCGACGGGGATGCCGAGGGCTTTCGCCTTCGCCTCGGCGGAGCGCCGGAGGAGACTTTCGGGGATCTCGGTCATTCGCTACCTCCGATCACAGTGGTCCCGAGATGCCGCCGTCCTTGCGGACCCGCCAGAAGTGGACGGCCATGAAGATGACGATGATGAACGGGAGGAACAGGACGTGGAGGACATACCACCGCAGCAGCGTCCCTGCGGTCACCTCCACCCCCGCCAGCAGCGCGAACTTCACCTGGTCGCCGAAGACCGGGACGAAGCCCGCCATGTTGGTCCCCACGGTGACGGCCCAGAGGGCGAGCTGGTCCCAGGGGAGCAGATAGCCGGTGAACGAGAGCAGCAGCGTGAGGAGCAGCAGCACGACCCCGACCACCCAGTTGAACTCGCGGGGCGGCTTGTAGGCGCCGTGATAGAAGACCCGGGACATGTGGAGGAACACGGTGAGCACCATGAGGTGGGCGCCCCAGCGGTGCATGTTGCGGACGAGGGACCCGAACGCCACGTTGGTGGAGAGGGCCTGGATGTCGACGTAGGCCCGCTCGGCGGTGGGCGCGTAATAGAACATCAGGAAGATGCCGGTGATGGTGAGCAGGATGAACAGGAAGAAGCTCAGACCGCCGAGGCAGAGGGTGTAGGAGAGCTTCACGCCGTGCCGCTTCACCTTCACCGGGTGGAGGTGGTACAGCACATTGTTCATGATCACGTACGACCGGTTCCGCGGACTGTCCGCGTACCCCTTCTTGAAGGGCGATCCGGGCCGGAACACCGACTCCATGAACTGGGACCCGCGGAGACGGTCGACCGCCTCGGCCGTCCGTTCGCGCACCCGCTCCAGCAATCCCGTCTTCCCGTTTCCGTTGGCCACTCGGCTCCTCCTACCAACGCATCCCGTAGGCGTATCCGTTCTTGAAATCACGCTGACCCGTGTCCACGTCCCAGGGCGCCCGGTCGAGACCGAGGGCGGCTGCCTGCTCCGCCAGCGAACCCTCGAACTTGCCGAGGGTGATCACCCCGGTGGGGCAGCGGTCGATGCAGAGGGCGCAGCGGGTGCACTCGTTCTCGTCCACCACGAAGAATCCGAGGTTCGTGGGGTCCGTCGTGGGGTCGTCGACGTTGACCGCCTCGGCGATGGCGTCGATCGACAGGTAGTGGATGCATTTCCACGGGCAGATGTCGACACATCCTTCACAGAGGATGCATTCGGACTGATCGATGTGGAGGAACTGCTTGGGACGCAGCTTGTCCTTGAAGTAGTCGCCGTCGACGAGGGCGAGCTGGTAGTCGTCGCGGAACGGCGGCGTCTCGTCGACCACGCCGCGAGGCATCAGCGCTCCCCCTCCACGAGTGGGCGACCGTAGGGCGACTTCGGTGCGGGCTTCTCCACCTTCGGGCGGGGCTTGCCGATGTCCTGCACCTTGTAGGCGAACACGGCGGCGGCGCCCAACATCACCAGGTTGTAGGTGCCGGAGATGGCGTCCTTGATCGCCGCCAGGCTGATGTCGACCTGATTGCCGAGGGTGAGCCACCGCGGAAGCGTGAACGCGACCCGCTGCGGAGACCAGTTGAGATCGGTCTGGGCCAGGTTGAGCCACTCCGACGGCACGACCCCGAAGATGAGCACCAGCTCCATCCAGGCGATGAAGGCGGCGAACGCTGCCCGTGCCCAGGTCATGGGCCGACCGAGCACGAACCCGATGGCGGCACCGGCGAGCATGAGCTGGCTCCCTCCGAACGCGATGAGGTAGCCGATCGATTTCGGCAGCCAGCCACGGGGGACCCAGTTGAATTCACCGAGGACCACCGGGACCTCCACCCCGTCCACGAGTTCGGTCTCCGGGAAGCCGGCGTAATGGACGAGCCACACCCCGACCGCCAGAACGAGGGTTCCGAGGATCAGCAGGGTCCAGGCGAGGCGCGAACGCTGCTGAGCCGTCAGCTCACCGAGTCGATTCATCAGCCGATCCATCCTCGTGGTCGCCGCACGCATCGGGGTCGCCGATGCGCGGCATGTTGTACCACACACCCGGCCCGGAGGCGGAATCAGCGACGACCGGCCACCCGATCGCGACCCTCCGGTCCGGCGAGCCGAGAGCGGGGACGGAGGGGGTCGCCCGTCCGGCTATGCTCCCGCCCGTCCGCGACGACCCGAGGAGCAACGTGGCCTCGAGCCAAACCGCCGAGACGCCGACCCGATCCGATCTCCGTGGCGATCGGGCCGCGACCCTCCATCTACTCGGATCATCCCTCTTCCTGGCCCTGGCCGGGATCGTGTTCTTCGCATCGCTGGTCGCGATGCGGTTCCCCGCCCTCTTCAGCGGGCCCCTCTCCTACGGACGGTTACGCCCGGCGGCGTTCGTCGCCGCCCTGCTGGGATGGCTCGTGCTGGGCCTGGCCGGAGGGATCTACTACGTCCTGCCTCGGCTCACCGGCTCCCCGCTCGCCGGCGAGGGACTCGCCATCGCCGGGTTCTGGGCGACGGCAGCGGTCACCCTGGTCGGGATGGCGGCGGTCGCCCTGGGGCTCGGCGACGGCCTCGAACCCTTCTCCCTCCCCTGGTACCTCGACCTCGCCGTGTTGGCGGTGCTGGTCGTCCCTGGGGTGGTGACGATCCAGACCCTGCGTCGCCGCAACGAGCCGAACACCTACGTCACGATCTGGTACGTCCTCGCCGGGGCGGTGCTCCTCCCCCTGCTCTATCTGGTCGGGAACCTGCCCGGGCTCGGCGCTCTGGGACGCACCCTCCAGGAGGCGACCTTCCTCGCCGGATTCCTCGTCCTCTGGGTGGTCGGTGTCGGCGCCGGTCTCGCCTTCTTCGTCGTCGCCAAGGAGACCGACCAGCCCTTGGCGAGCCGTCGCCTGGCGAAGGTGGGCTTCTGGTCGCTGGCCTTCACGGCGTTCTGGTGGGGGCAGCTCCAACTGGTCCACGGCCCGACCGCCGACTGGGTCGGCGCGGTGGCGCTGGTGATGACCCTGGCCCTCCCCCTCGCAGCCCTCGCCGTCGGTTTCGACCTCGCGACGACGGTGGGGTCCGCCTGGCCCAGGCTCCGTGAGCTGCCGGCGAGCGCCTCCGCCCTCGCCGCCTCGGCGATGTGGCTGGCACTCTCCGCCGTCATCGTCGCCGCCGGTCTCCGTTCCTCGGCGGCCCTCGTCGGGCTGACCCTGCTCTGGGACGGCGTCGTGTACGGATTGGTGTTCGGCGTCGGTGGTCTCTTCTTCGCCGCCGTCGCGCTCCGCGCGGTCCCGGCGGTGAGCGGTCGACAGCTCTTCAGCCGCGACCTCGCCCGAAGGTACCTGCGGTGGACCGTCGGCGGCGTGGGCGGCACCGTGACCCTGTTCGTGCTCGCAGGTCTCGCCGCCGGGTACGGCTGGACCGGAGGATCGTTCCTCGGCGTCGTCGCCGACACCGGCACCGGATGGGGCCAGACCACGGCGCTGGTCGGGCTCCTGTCCGGGCTGGCGGTCCTCACCGCCGCCATCGCCCTCGGAGGTCAGCTCATGCTGGTGATCAACCTCTATCGCACGGTGACCTCCGGTCGAGCCGGGATCGGCGAAGTCCTCGTCATGAAGGAGACGAACCGATGAGCGACCTGGCCAAGGCCGCCGAAGCACTGGGGATCCCCGAGGCGCTGGTCCGCCGCTCCGCGGAGGCCCGAGCCGCCGCCACCGGCGTCCCGGTGGACGACATCATCGCCGCCTGGGCCTCCGGCGGCGAGGCCCCCGCCACCGAGGCTCCCAAGACCGAACCCACACCCACCACCCCGCCCGAACCGGCCCCCGAAGCCGCCCCCACCCCCGAGGAGACCCCGAGCGAGCCCGCCCCGGCACCGGCCCCCCCGG
>JALSJV010000332.1 GCA_026989215.1 Acidimicrobiia bacterium
GCGCGGGCGCGGTCCGCGATCTCGGCACAGACGACGTCGAAGGAGGGGTCGGGCAGCGCGCAGACGAAGGGCTCGGCGGACGCCTCCGGCGGCTCGGCGACGACGAGATCCACGGTGGCGACACCGGCGAGGGCGGCGGCGGCGAGGGCGGCGGGCTCGACCGGCCGGTAGTAGTGGCGGACGACGAGGTCGTAGGTCTCGCACAGGAGCGAGAACCTCTTCGGGGGCGTCTCGTCGCAGGGGATCGGCCGGCGCTCGTCGAAGGCGCGTGGAGCGGGTGTCGCGTCGGGGAGAGGCGGGACCGAGGCGGGGATCGGCCGGGTGGTCGCGGCGGGGTCGTCGCCGCCACAGGCGGCGGCGACCAGGGCGAGCGCGACGGCGACGGCGACGATCCTCACGCTCGGCGGCGGGGGTGGAGGACCGACCGCAGCAACGCCGCGTAGCCGATCGCCGCGATCAATGTGAAGGAGAACCACTGGATCGCGTAGAGGAGGTGGGGGCCCTGGTCGTCGAAGGTCGGCGGCTCGGCCGGGATCGGGAATCCGGTCGCATCCCCGACGATCTCGAGGTAGACGGGTGCCACCGGGTAGGGAAGCTGGACCGCGAGACGATCGAGGTCCACCCGACTGACGACCTCGAGCGTGCCGGGTCCGTCGACGGGACCCAGCCCCTGGCGGACCTGGGTGGGACGGACCACCCCGACGACGGTGACGGTGCCCGTCGGCGGGGGTGCTTCTTCGACCGGTGGGGACTCGGCCTCCAACGGGACCCAGCCCCGATCGACGATCACGGCGTGACCGTCCCCGAGGACGAGCGGGGTGAGGACGCCGTAGCCGGCGACGCCGTCACGGACCCGTGACCGCACCAAGACCTCCTGCTGCGGGTCGTAGGTCCCCGTCACCCGGGCGCGGCGATACTCGAGGGAGGCGATGTCGCTCCCGGCGGCGTCGATCATCGCCTCGAGGTCTTCCACGGGGGCGTCGTAGCGGGCCGCGTTCACGGCGTTGAGGGTGCGGCGCTCCGCGAGCCGTTCGAGCTGCCAGAAGCCGAGCTGGGGGAAGGTGACGAGGAGCCCCCCCACCACGATGTGGGCGACGATCCAGCGGGGGCGAAGCAGGGTCCGATACACGAGGCCCCATTATGGGAGCTCGCGGACGGTGTGGAGTCAGGCCACGGATTCTCCGGCCACCCCGAGCAGGGCCGCGGCGACCTCCTCGGGGTCGACGTCGTCGGGGACCGCGAAGGCGACCGGCGTGTGGATCCACTCGGCGACCCTGGAGGCGTCCGTCATGCCCTTCGAGATGAGGAGGCGGGCCAGATCGTCGCTCCAGAGCCAAGCCATGTCGGGAAACCTCCGTGGGGTGCGCGACTCGAATGTACCGCCCCTGTCAACCCCCCTCCGACCTGGGGTTTCGCGAGCTCAGCGGATGACGCGGGCGTCGCCGGCGCGTCGCGGATCGGCGACCGCCTCCAGTCGTCCGTCGGCGTGGCGCGCGGCGACGCCGACACCCCCGAAAAACATGTGACGATCGGGGAAGGATCGCACGGGGAGGGTGAATGCGGCGGGGTCGATGCCGGGTTCGTGGGCGACCCTCGGGCCGGTGGCGGTGAACTCGACGTGGAGCCGCGGCCGAGAGACCGCATGGGCCACGGACTCCCCGGAGAACACGATGTCGCCGAGCACCATCATGAGGGCGGTGGTGATCCGGTCTGCGCCCGGGCTCCCGGCGGCGACGACTTCGCCGTCTTCGCCGAGGAGGAGTGTGGGCGCCATGTTCGAGAGGAGTCGCGTGCCGGGCGGAATGGCAGAGGGGTCGTCCCCCACCAGTTCGATCTCGCCGAGGGCGTTGTTCATCCAGAATCCGGTGCCGGCGGGGATCACCCCGGAGCCGTATCCGGCGGAGGCGGTCACCGCGCAGCCCATCCCTCGCTCGTCGACGGCGGAGACGTGGACGGTCGAGGGGCTGCGGAGCGCACCGTGACGGGCCCCGACGAGGCCGTCGAGGCCCCGGACCCGGTCTCCGTCCGGGCCGATGTGGTGCCGCCGATACTCGAGGACCTCCCGCTGGATCTCGGCGATCGTCCCTGGGGATCGGTCTCCGCGTTCGGCGAGAAGGCCCATCATCGCGACGAGCGCCGCCCCGCCGACCGCGGGCGGGGGGTTGGTGACGAGCCTCCACCCAGAGACGTCGTGGGTGAGGGCGGGACGGATCTCGGTGCGGTACTCGGTGAGGTCGTCGAGGGTGAGGATGCCACCGCGACGGAGGATGTCGGTGGAGATTCGACGGGCCAGCTCACCCGTGTAGAGGTCCCCGGGCCCTTCGTCGACCAGGCGACGCATCGATTCCTCGAGGCCGGGCACCACGACCAGGTCGCCGGGGGCCAACAGCATCCCGTCTCGGTGCAGCGCCGCGTACGAGGCGGGGTCGGAGCCGAAGATCACCTCGTGGGTGTACTCGAGGTAGGAGTGGGCGGCCGCCGGGAGGGGAAACCCTCGGGCCACGTCGACGGCGGGCTCGAGCATCGTCGCCCACGGGATGCGGCCGTGACCTGCCCACGCCTCCCCCATCGCGGCCCAGGCTCCCGGGGTGGCGATCGTGCCGGGTCCGACGAGGGTCGTGGTTCCGCCGCCGTAGTCGGTGGTGACCACCCGCACCGTCCCCCGCCGAGACGCCAGACCTCGGCCGGGCATCTCCATGTATCCGTCGTAGGCGACGGGGTCCAGTCCTGCTCCCCCGACGGTGATGAAGATCCCTCCGCCGGGGGCGCAGATACCGGGCTCCGAAATCATCGCCACGGCGATCGCCGCCAGGGCCGCGTCGACGGCGTTGCCGCCGGCGGCGACGGCGACGGCGGCCGCTTCGGTGCAGAGCCGAGACGGGGTGGCGACGGCGACGGCGGTCATGGACCGAGAGAGCCTACCGGGTCGTCTCCCGTGTCGTCTTCGAGCATCACATGTTCGGCGACGACCTCGAGGCGACTCCGGCGGCCCTCGACCCCCTCCCAGTAGCGGCGTTGGACCGCCCCGACGACCCAGAGCGGCGTGTCGGCGGGCAGCGTGCAGAGCTCCGGGGATGGATCCCACAGCGTCACCGGGATGACGTCGAGGCGTCGACGGGGGTGCTCGGTCCTGGTGGTGACGAGCATGCGCAGCAGGTGGCTTCCGGACTCGAAGGTACGGTGCTCCGGGACGGCGGCGAGCCGCCCCTGGAGGACGACGAGGTTCAGGTCCATGGTTCCTCCAGACCGGGGAAGGCGGAGAGCACCTCGAACCTACGGGGGAGGTGTGACAGTTCGGTGCGCCTCAGGTGGGGAGCCGCTCGATCTCCGCCTGGAGCTCGTCGAGGCCGGGCATGTCGGGTGCCTGCTTCCGGACGGCCTCCGCCAGAGTGGTGGCCGCACGCCGGTCACCGCTGGCGGCGGCGACCTTCGCTGCGACGAACCAGCGGCGGAGGCGGCTCTCGGGTGCGTTCTCGACCAGACGACCCGGCTTGATGATCTGCCAGGCGCGGCGGTGGTCGCCGTGGTCGAGGAGGAACGACGCGTACACGACGCGGGCTTCGTCGTCGGCGATACGCCCGCCGCCGAGCTCGCGGAATCGTTCCCAGGTCTTGTGCACGTCCGCGTCGCGTCCGAGGGCGCGAAGGCAGTCCAGCTCGACGGCCATGTGGGTCGTGTCGCCGGTGAGCCGGCGGAAGGTCCTCAATTCCCGGAGGGCCTCCTCCCACCGTTCTTCCTGGTAGGCGGCGAGGCCGAGCAGCTCGCGGATGGTGGCGGCACGCGGTGCGAGCCGTTTCGCCTCGCGGAGGGAACGGAGGGCACGGGCATACCGCTCCTCGGAGAAGGCGCCGATCCCCTCGGCGAGGGCCCGGAGGGCGGCATCTCGACGGGTCCGGGGGGTGGAGCGGACCACCTCCTCCCGAACCCATCCGGGCAGCCGTCCACCCTTGGCGGCCTTGATGGCTCCACCGCGGCGACGCGCCTGATCGCGGGGTGGACGTCGACCTTCGGAACTCATCTGGCTCTCCTGTACGCGTGAGAGGGCCGCCGTCGGCGGGCGGCCCTCTTCACTTTTGATGTCCGGCGGTGACCTACTCTCCCAGGGGCTTGCGCCCCAAGTACCATCGGCGCTGGCGGGTTTCACTTCCGTGTTCGGAATGGGAACGGGTGGTTCCCCGCCGCTATCGCCACCGGACAAACCCTTCGTGCCGGGGACACCCCGAGCACTCCATAGCGAGCATGTGTCTGGATTCAAGTCCAAGCCCTCGGCCTATTAGTACCGGTCGGCTGAACGCATTGCTGCGCTTACACCTCCGGCCTATCAACCTGGTCTTCTGCCAGGGGCCTTACCGGGTTCACCCCGTGGGAGACCTCATCTTGGGGTGGGCTTCGCACTTAGATGCCTTCAGCGCTTATCCCGTCCGTACGTAGCCAACCAGCCGTGCCCTTGGCAAGACAACTGGCACACCAGAGGTACGTCCATCCCGGTCCTCTCGTACTAGGGACAGCTCCCCTCAAGTCTCCTGCGCCTGCGGCGGATAGGGACCGAACTGTCTCACGACGTTCTAAACCCAGCTCGCGTGCCGCTTTAACGGGCGAACAGCCCGACCCTTGGGACCTGCTCCAGCCCCAGGATGCGACGAGCCGACATCGAGGTGCCAAACCACGCCGTCGATATGGACTCTTGGGCGTGATAAGCCTGTTATCCCCGGAGTACCTTTTAGCCGATGAGCCATGGCGCACCCACGTGCCACCATGGGATCACTAAGCCCGACTTTCGTCCCTGCTCGACTTGTAGGTCTCGCAGTCAAGCTCCCTTGTGCCTTTACACTCAACGCCTGATTGCCGACCAGGCTGAGGGAACCTTTGGGCGCCTCCGTTACTCTTTAGGAGGCCACCGCCCCAGTGAAACTGCCCGCCAGACACTGTCCCTGATCCGGATCACGGACCGAGGTTAGAAGCCCGTCATACGAAGGGTGGTATTTCAAGGGCGACTCCACGAAGGCTGGCGCCTCCGCTTCCCAGTCTCCCACCTATCCTACACATCGCATGCCAGACTCCAATGTCAAGCTGCAGTAAAGGTTCCGGGGTCTTTCCGTCCTGCCGCAGGTAGTGAGCATCTTTACTCACACTGCAATTTCACCGAGTCCCTGGTTGAGACAGTGCCCAAGTCGTTACGCCATTCGTGCAGGTCGGAACTTACCCGACAAGGAATTTCGCTACCTTAGGACCCTTATAGTTAGGGCCGCCGTTTACCGGGGCTTGGTTTCAGAGCTTCGCCCGAAGGCTAACCCCTCCACTTGACCTTCCGGCACCGGGCAGGCGTCACACGGTATACGTCGTCTTGCGACTTAGCACCGTGCTGTGTTTTTAGTAAACAGTCGCTTGGGCCTGGTCACTGCGGCCCCCTCAGGCTCCGGACGCGAGGTCCTTCACCTTACCGGGGCGCCCCTTCTCCCGAAGTTACGGGGCTAATTTGCCGAGTTCCTTAACCAGGGTTCTCTCGCTCGCCTTGGTATTCTCTACCTGTCCACCTGTGTCGGTTTGGGGTACGGGCGCCCTGTGAACTCGCTAGAGGTTTTTCTCGGTGGCATGGGCGTTCGGCGGCTTCGCCTTGAGCGGCTCGGCATCGCGCCTCGGGCTGTTGATGAGGACCGGATTTACCTGGGCCTCGCCCTACACGCTTACCCCGGGAACAACCAACGCCCGGGTCCGCTTACCCTTCCACGTCACCCCATCGCTGACCTAGTACCAGTGGGGTCGGTAGGCCCCGAAGGGCTTTCCTTAGCACACCGGATTCGGTCTGGTCGCGCACAGAGCGGTACGGGAATATCAACCCGTTGTCCATCGACTACGCCTCTCGGCCTCGCCTTAGGTCCCGACTAACCCTGGGCGGACGAGCCTTCCCCAGGAACCCTTGGACATTCGGCGGAGGAGATTCTCACTCCTCATTCGCTACTCATGCCGGCATTCGCACTCGTGTAGCCTCCACGGCTGGCTTCCGCCGCCGCTTCACTGGCACCACGACGCTCCCCTACCGATCCCGTGCAAGCACGGAATCCCGCAGCTTCGGCGCTGAACTTGAGCCCCGTTACATTTTCCGCGCAGAATCACTCGACCAGTGAGCTATTACGCACTCTTTAAAGGATGGCTGCTTCTAAGCCAACCTCCTGGCTGTTTGGGCGACTCCACATCGTTTCCCACTTAGTTCAGACTTAGGGGCCTTAGCTGGCGGTCTGGGCTGTTTCCCTCGCGTCCACGAAGCTCATCCCACGTAGACTGACTGCCATGCTCTGGCGTCTCGAGATTCGGAGTTTGACTGAGGTCGGTAAGCTTGTTGGCCCCCTAGCCCAATCAGTGCTCTACCCCCGAGACGGAACGCATGACGCTAGCCCTAAAGCTATTTCGGGGAGAACCAGCTATCGCCGAGTTTGCTTGGCCTTTCACCCCTATCCACAGGTCATCCCCCAAGTTTTCAACCTTGGTGGGTTCGGGCCTCCACGAGGTCTTACCCTCGCTTCACCCTGCCCATGGATAGATCACTCGGCTTCGGGTCTAGGGCATGCGACTAGGCGCCCTGTTCAGACTCGCTTTCGCTTCGGCTACGGCTCACGCCTTAACCTTGCCACATACCGCTAACTCGCCGGCTCATTCTTCAAAAGGCAGGCAGTCAGAAGTCCGAAGACTCCCTCCTACTGCTTGTAAGTCAACGGTTTCAGGTTCTATTTCACTCCCCTCACCGGGGTGCTTTTCACCTTTCCCTCACGGTACTGGTCCGCTATCGGTCGCTAGGGAGTACTTAGCCTTACGAGGTGGTTCTCGCAGATTCACACGGAGTATCTTCCGTGCTACTTGGGAACACCACCGAGAGGGTGATCGGTTTTCGTCTACGGGGCTGTTACCCGCTCTGGCCCAGCTTTCCAGCTGTGTTCGACTAACCGTCACCTTTGTAACTCTCTGACCGCTCCGGTGCGCGGTCTGGTGGGTCCCGCTACCCCAGTACGGCAACGCCACCGGGCTGTTCCACCGTACTGGTTTGGGCTGATCCCGTTTCGCTCGCCGCTACTCAGGGAGTCGCTGTTGCTTTCTTTTCCTCGGGGTACTGAGATGTTTCAATTCCCCCGGTTGCCTCTACCGGCCCTATGTGTTCAGACCGGAGTGACTGGGCATGACCCCAGCCGGGTTTCCCCATTCGGACATCCTCGGGTCGACGCTTGCTTGACAGCTCACCGAGGCTTATCGCAGCCTGCCACGTCCTTCTTCGGCTCCTAGCGCCTAGGCATCCACCGTTGACTCTTAGTAGCTTGGACATCAGAGAATCCAAGACAACATGCTCGCTATGCAGTTCTCAAGGTGCCTGAAGGGGTCCGGTCCCGTCCCCCGTCGGGGGGCGAGACGTTCGATATGGACTCCTTCACGACTAAACAGCGTGCCCGATACCGGGTTCGTCCTCAACTGGGATGCTCATCCCATCTTCCACATCCCAAAGGAGGGCTTGATGGTTCCGCATCCTGGCCGGGGCGAGCCCGGCACCGAGTAACCAGCAGATCAACTGAGAGCTACGGATCGTACATATCGACCCGATCATGCTCCTTAGAAAGGAGGTGATCCA
>JALSJV010000333.1 GCA_026989215.1 Acidimicrobiia bacterium
CGACGCCCGACGACCGGGGCGGGACGGCCACCCCGGCCACGATCACGACCAGGGCCAAGATCGCCAAGGTGGATCGCCATCGGCGCTCCACGTCACCGTCGATCCGGGCCTCGTCCCGCCGCCACTGCCGCGTCTCGTGCCGCAGGTCGGCACCTCCCAGTCCGACCAGCCCGACGGCGAAGTAGCCGAGGAGGGGAAGGAACGTCCCCACCGCCGGCGCCCGTTCGACGTCCACCAGCCCTCCGAGGCCCACCACGGCCACCGCCGCCACCACGACCGCCACGAACCCGAGCCGGAAGAAGCGACGGGTCAGCAGGTCCATCGGGTCCGGATCTCCCGGCCCGTCCCCCGGATACCCGAGCAGCTCGACGTCGTGCAGGGTGGTGTGTCCCAGAGCCCAGACGACGAGGGCGAGCACCCATCCGACCACCGTCTCGATCTCGACGAGGCCCTCCGGGTAGCGGGCGACCTCGACGGATGCGGCGGACCCCGACGTCACGAGATGGAGGAGCTTCACCGCCACGGCGAGGAACAGGGCTTCGACGGCCATCCAACCGCGCCCCCCGTCGGGATCCCCGGCGGCCAGCGCGGCACGCACCACGGTGACCTCCACCACCACCAGGCCGGCGACGAGGGCCGAGAACGGCGCCCGAACGTCGGGCACGGCCGCGCCGACGGTCCACCCGACCGCCGCGGCCATGAGCCCCAGGGTGGCGGCGACCGCCGGGCTCACCATCGGAGATCGGCCTCTCTCCGCACCGACCGGACGGGGATGCGGAACCGGAGGAGGGACGCCGCCCACGGCGACGTCTCCCCGGAGGGCGAGATCTGCACCACTGCCGGTCTGGCCCCCGCCCGCCGAAGCCGCACCAGGGCGGTGACCCGCTCCTCGTCCAGCTCCCCGGTGATGAAGACGACCGTCGTTCCGAACCCCAGGTCCGAGGGGTCGAGGAGCCCTCGGAGACCCGCCTCCCGGGCGGGGCGGACCCGCGCCAGGGTCTCGAGGAGGGGGATGAGATGACCGGCGTCGGTGCGGGCAGGGATCCGACATGCCACGTCGCCGCCGACCACCGGATCCCATCCGACGATCCGCAGGCCGACGGCGAGGCGCTCCACCGTGATGCCGTGGAAGCAGAGCGACGCCGCCGCCGTCACCGCCAGCTCGGATCCCGCCCGCCGCTGCGACCTCGGAAACGACGTGCGGGACAGGTCCAGACAGATCACCGTGGAACGCTCGATCCCCGGCTGGAACTGCTTCACCTGGAGGCGTCCCACCCGGGCGGTCGCCGTCCAATGCACCTTCCGGAGGGGATCCCCCGTGACGTAGTCGCGTACGCCGACCACCCGGGCGGGGTCCTCCGTCAGCGCCCGACGGACCGGCAGCGTCGCGTTGGGGCTCGAAGCGGGAAGCTTGGCCGTCCCCACCGGGACGATCTTCGGGTAGACCACCGTGTCCACCGCCGGGACGTCCTCGGCACGAACCCGGCGGAGCCCGAACACGTCTCCGGTGGCGACCACCCCGGGACCGAGCCGATACAGGCCTCGCCTCCGAGCCTCCAGGGTTCGCGCCATCGTCTTCGTCTCCCCGGGCCCGAGCGACGTCACCCAACGGGTCGTCACCGTCCCGAGGTCGAAGGGAACCGGATCGACGACGGAGACCCACGTCGCCGGGAGCCATCCCCGGTTGTGGGCGGTGATGGTCAGGTCGATGGTCTCACCCCACAGCACCCGGCGAGGTGCGACACGCCCCACCTCCACCCGTCGCGCCACCGTGCGGGGAACGACGGCGACGTAGACGAGCATGAGCGCCATCATCGACGCCGCCCCGAGCACGAAATCGATCCGCAACCCCGCCCCGACCAACGCGGTGAGGAACGCCAGCCGGGCGAGGGGACGCATCACTCCGTCCCGGTGAGGTCGAGGGGGATCCCGTCGAGGACGTCCCCGATCACCGCCGACGGGGTGAGGTCGCGGAGCTGGGCCTCGGGATGGAGGATGAGCCGGTGGGCGAGAACCGGGGCCGCCAGGTCCTTCACGTCGTCGGGGGTGACGAAGTCCCGTCCCGAGATCGCCGCTCGGGCACGGCAGGCACCGGCCAGGGCGATCCCCGCCCGGGGGCTCGCACCCAACGCGACCCGAGGGTGCCGCCGGGTCCCCTCCAACACGTCGACCACGTAGCGGGCCACGTCGGCTCCCACCTCCACCCTCGACACCTCCGCGATCGCCGCTCGCAGCTCCTCGGCGTCGGTGACCGCACCGAGGTCTTCCACCGGGTGGCGGCCGGTGATGGTTCTGACCAGGCGAGCCTCGTCGTCGGGTTCCGGATAGCCGAGGGCGACGGTGAGGAGGAACCGGTCGAGCTGCGCCTCCGGGAGCGGGAAGGTGCCTTCGAACTCGATGGGGTTCTGGGTGGCGATCACCATGAAGGGGTCGCCGAGGCGGCGGGTCTCACCGTCGATCGTGACCTGCCGTTCCTGCATCGCCTCCAGCAGGGCAGCCTGGGTCCTGGGGGTGGCCCGGTTCACCTCGTCGGCGAGGAGGATCCGGGAGAAGACCGGTCCCGGCCGGAACACGAAGTCGGCGGTGCGAGGATCGAAGACGTTCACGCCGGTGACGTCGTTCGGCAACAGGTCCGGTGTGCATTGGAGTCGACGGAACTCGAGTCCGACCGAGGCGGCGAGGCTGCGGGCGAGCATCGTCTTTCCCGTCCCGGGGACGTCTTCGAGGAGCACGTGCCCGCCGGCGAGGAGGGCGATCACGAGGCGCTCGACCTGCGGACGCTTGCCCACGATCACCCGCTCGACGTTCTCCACGATCCGGGCGGCGAGGTCGGGGGCGATCACGGACCGCTCCGAAGGCGCGCCCCCTCACGGTACGGGTAGATCTCGATGATCTCCCCCGAGGCGACCCGCCGCTGCCAGTCGCGCCAGGTGTCCGGGTCGAACAGATCCCGATGCCGCGCCAAGAAGGCCTCCCGCAGCTCGCCCTGCACACCGAGGAACGACTCGAACTCCTCCGGGAAGACGTCGTCGGGCCCCACCGCGAACCAGGGCTCGGCCCCGAACTCGTCGAGGGGGTCTCGGGCGGGCGGGATCCGCCGGAAGTTGCATTCGGGGAGCAGGCGGAGCTCGTCGTAGTCGTAGAACACCACCCGACCATGACGGGTGACCCCGAAGTTCTTCAGCAACATGTCGCCGGGGAACACCCCACAGGCGGCCATGTCCTTGATCGCCCATCCGTACTCGACGATGGCGTCGCGCGCCGCCGACGGGTCCGCCTCCCGCAGAAACACGTCGAGGGGGATCACGCGCCGCTCCACGTAGGCGTGATGGATGGTGACGGTGCCGTGGTCCAAGGTGACGGTGTTGGCGCAGTTGGTCGCCAGACGTTCGAGGAGGCCCTCGTCGAATCGGTCCCGCTCGAACTCGAGATGCTCGAACTCCTGGGCGTCCACCAGCCTCCCGGCCCGGTCGTGCCGGTAGACGAGGCGGTAGCGCTCGTAGACGTCGAGCCGGGTGATCTGCTTCGGCTCGCCGAAGGTGTCTTTGATCACCTTGAAGACGACGTCGAACCCGGGGAGGGTGAACACCTCCATCACCAGACCCGGCGTACCCCGGGCCGCCTCGAACCGCTCACCGGTGGCGGCGAGGTAGCGGCGGAGCTCCCGGTAGAGCTCCGTCTTGCCGTGTTTGTTGTGCCCGACCGAGATGTAGAGCTCGGCGCGTCGTTTCCGGGGCATCACCGACTGCAGGAACCCGACCAGGGCGTGGGGCGAGACGGCATCGACGTGGAAATAGCTACGGGCGAAGGAGAAGAGGATGCTCACCTCGTTCTCGGTGAGCAGGACCGCGTCGAGCACCACCCCGTCCGGGGGGTGGAGGAAGGCCAACACGAGGGGGACCGTGTGGGAGCCGCTGAAGAGCCGTCCGACCACGTACGCGCCCTTGCCCCGGTAGAACACGGACGACACCACCTCGGCCCGATCGACGGTACGGAGGGCCCCGATGGCCCGGAGATGGTCTTCGATCCGGGCCGCGGCGAGTTCGGCGTCGCCTGCCAGGTCGGCGAAGGGACCGCCCACCTCGGCGTCGGCGGCGATTCGACGGACCAGCTCCGCCAAGTCCTCGTGGCGGTCGTAGGTCCGGTAGACGGGTGTGGGGGGCGGCTGGGGCGGGACGTCGTAGTCGGTGTCGACGAACTCGATCCGGGGGTCCACCCCGACGGTGGAGAAGATCTTGCGGGTCACCGAGTTGAAGAACGTCTCGGCCAGCTCCCAGTCGGGTCGATCGGCGATCACCCCCGAATACACCGCCTTCATCGCCGCCCACACCATCCGGTCCTCGACCCGGTCGCCGAGGATGGAGCGGACCGTCTCGGCGGTGGCACCGGCGACCGACCCGTACAGGTCGAGACGTTCCCGGGCGTCGGCTGCCATGCCCGCCCAATCGCGACCGGCGAAACGGATGCGGGCTCGACGGGTGATGATCCGAAACCGATGGGAGAGGCTCGTGTAGGCGTCTGCCACCGCCCGCGCACCGAGGTTGGCGAGTCGGCTGTCGGACAGGGCGGGGCTCGTCATCGTCCCCATTGTGGAACACCGAAGCCGGTTTCGCACCCACCGTGCCGGTGCCCGGGGTGGGCCTCGAACCCACACGTCCCGTCGGGGACACCGGTGTTTAAGACCGGCGCGTCTTCCAGTTCCGCCACCCGGGCATGGACGATCAGGCTAACGGGGCGTCCTCCAACAGGGCGGCGGCCACCCCGTCGAGAAGATCGTGCTCGGAGACGAGGACCTCGGTGACGGCCACCCGCCGCATCGCCTCCCGCGCGATCACGGCCCCGGCGAGGATCACCGGAGCCCGAGCGGGGTCGAGCGCCGGGATGGCCGCCGTCTCGGCCACGGTGAGAGCGGCGAGGCGCTCCACGAGACGCTCCACGTCGATCCGGGTGAGCACGGCATGGTGGACCCGTGTCCGGTCGTAGGCGTCGAGCCCGAGGGCGATGGCCGCCAGCGACGTCCAGGTCCCGGCCACCCCGATCACACGGTGTCCCTCCTTCGGGATCTCCGCCCGGACGAAGAGCCCTTCGGTGTGTCGTGCGGCCGTCGCCAGGTCGTCGAAGGTCGCGGGCCGGTCGGGGAGGAGCCTCTCGGTGAGCCGCACCGAACCGACCTGGATCGATCGACCCGTCACCCGACCATCCTCCTCCCACACGAACTCGGTGGATCCTCCGCCGATGTCGACGACGAGGAAGGGCCCCGGGCCGGGGGCGTCGGCGGTGGCGCCCCGGTAGGCGAGCTCCGCCTCCTCTCGGCCGGAGATGAGCTCCGGTCTCACTCCCAGCGCCGCCTCCGCCCGATCGAAGAACTCCTCCCTGTTGGCGGCGTCCCGACAGGCCGACGTCGCCACCGCCCGCACCCGGTCGACGTCCAGGGTGGCCATCACGGACCCGAAACCCTCCAACACCTCGAGGGTCCGTTCCATCGCCTCGTCCCCCAGACGCCCGGTGGCGTCCACACCCCGACCCAGACCGGTCACCCGTTGGCGGCGTTCGAGCTCGCCGGCGTCGGCGTCGAGCACCAGGAGCCGCATCGAGTTGGTTCCGATGTCGATGGCGGCGACACGCACGAGCCGAGGCTACCTGGGTTCCCGCCACTCGGGATTCGGCACCCCGTCGATCACACAGGGCACCCGACAGTCGAGGGGCTCGACCCAGGCCGCCACCACCTCACCGACGGGATTGTCGTTGCCCGCCCGATGGTCGGCGTAGTGGGCGTGGAGGCATTTCACCCCACGGGCCGTGCCGCCGACGCCGCCCGAAGGTCGCACCTCGGCGTCGGCGGGCACCAGGGCGTCCCGTTCGGCCGCGTACCGACGGTGCGCCTCGGCGAGCCGCTCCCCGAACACCGGGTCGGCCTCCGCCTTGGCTTCCATCCGCTTCACCCCTCCGATCCCCTCCAGACGCCCGATCCGCTTCACCGCCAGGGGACAGGTCAGCCAGAAGCGGGTCGGGAAGGGGGTGCCGTCGTCGAGGATGGGGGGCACCTCCACGACGACCGGAAGGTCGAGATGGCAGCGGGAGACCACCTTCGAGGGTGCCCGGAGGGGCCTGCCGATCTGCGCCTCGACGACGTTCCTCACCGCTGCAGGTCGCGTCCGGTGACGTAATCCCAGAGCCGCAGATACCAGGGGCGGCGCTCCGGCTCCGCCTCCTCGACGGGGGCGAGCTCGTCCTCGGGGAACACCGTCACCGTCTCGGCGGGCTCCAACACCACGTAGGCCTCCTCACCCTCCCGAACGAGCCCGAGCCGCTCCCGTGCGATCCGCTCGATCTCCAAGGGAGTGGAGAGCGCCGCGACCTGGTCGCGGAGCAGCTCGTTCTGGGCTTCCAGGTCCGCCAGCCGGGCACGGGCGGCCGCGACCTGTTGGCGCTGCTCGATCAGTTGACGGAACGGCACCACGTTGGTGACGAGGGCGAGGGCCACCACCAGGGCCGCCGCCGGGGCGAGCACGAGGAGCGGCTTGCGGATCAACGTCACGGCGACCTCCGGAACACGTCCCATCCTCCGTACCGCGCCGAGGGACCGACCAGCTCCTCGATCCGTAGGAGCTGGTTGTACTTGGCGGTCCGTTCGCCTCGGGCCGGGGCGCCCGCCTTGATCTGGCCCGCGTTGGTGGCGACCGCCAGGTGGGCGATGAAGCTGTCCTCGGTCTCACCGGATCGGTGGCTGATCATCCGGCCGTACCGGTTCGTCGCCGCCGTCTCGATGGTGTGGAGGGTCTCGGAGAGGGTGCCGATCTGGTTGACCTTGATGAGGATGGCGTTCCCCACCCCGGCGGTGATGCCCTGGGTCAGGATCTCCTCGTTGGTGACGAACACGTCGTCACCGACGAGCTGCACCCGGGAGCCGAGACGCTCGGTGAGCAGCTTCCAGCCGTCCCAGTCGTCCTCGGCCATCCCGTCCTCCAGCGAGACGACCGGGAACTCGTCGACGAGCCCGGCGAGGAACTCCACCATCGCCTCCGGTTCGAGCTCCCGACCTTCGAGGTGGTAGCGACCTTCCCGATACAGCTCGGAGGCGGCCGCGTCGATCGCCAACGCCACCTCTTCTCCGAGGCGGTATCCGGCCGCCTCCACCGCCTCGGCCAGGGCCTCCAGCGCCGCCCGGTTGGTGGCCAGATTCGGGGCGAACCCCCCTTCGTCCCCGACGTTCGTCGACAGTCCCCGCCCGGCCAGCACCTTCCTGAGGGCGTGGTAGACCTCGACCCCGGCCCGCAGGGCCTCCCGGAAGCTGGGGAAGCCGCCGGGGACGACCATGAACTCCTGCAGGTCGACCGAGTTGGCGGCGTGCACCCCCCCGTTGAGGACGTTCAGGCAGGGCACCGGGAGCACTCGGGCGGCCGGACCCCCCAGATATCGGAACAGGGGAAGGTCGAGCCGGGCGGCGGCGGCCCGGGCGACCGCCAGCGACACCGCCAGGATGGCGTTCGCCCCCAGCTCCCCCTTGTTGGGG
>JALSJV010000334.1 GCA_026989215.1 Acidimicrobiia bacterium
CGGAGAGCGGGGGGCCCGCGCCTCCCAGCTCGCCGAGGCGCCGTTCGAGGGTGGGGAGGGGGATGGTCCCCGCTCCCAGCACCGTCTCGTGGAAGGCGGCCGGGTCGAATCGGTCGCCGAGGCGCCGGGCGGTCTCGGCCCGCATCCGTTCGATCTCCAGTCGGCCGATCATGTAGCCGAGGGCCTGGCCCGGGTTGGCGACATACCGGTCGATCTCGCCTTCCACGGTGCGCCGGGAGAGAGGGGTGTGGGCGATCATGTACGTGATCGCCCGGTCCCGGCTCCATCCGAGGGCGTGCATCCCGGTGTCCACCACCAGTCTGCAGGCCCGCATCGAGTCGGCGGCGAGCATCCCCACCCGCTGCAGCTCCGACGAGTACAGCCCCATCTCGTCGGCGAGCCGCTCCGTGTACAGCGCCCAGCCTTCGTTGAAGGCGGCGATGTAGAGGCGACGCTGGAGGGGGTGCAGGCGGTGGTCCTCTTCGGCGCGGGCGATCTGGAAGTGGTGGCCGGGGACTCCCTCGTGGAAGGTGACGGCTTCGAGCTGGAAGGTTCCCCACGACGTCGGGTCGGCGGTGTTGAAGAAGAACATCCCCCGACGGTGCACCTGGTCGTACCGGTAGAAGGCGAGGGCGCCGCGTGGTGTCTCGACGGCGTCGCACGGAGACCGTGGGATCCGGCGGAACCAGGAGGGGGCGGCTTCGACGGCCCGCCGGAGGGCGGCGGTGGCGTCGGCGACGAGGGTGGCGCCGTCCCGGTAGTGCAGCTCGGGGTCGTCCCGTAACCGCGCGTAGATCTCGTCCACGGCGGTGGTCCCGAGCAGCGGTCCCGCGACCTCCCGGTACTCCTGTTCCAGCCGCTCGACCTGTTCCAGCCCGATACGGTGGATCTGGTCGGGGTCGAGGTCGGTGGAGGTGTGGGCCCACACCATCCGCCGGTACGCGTCGGCTCCCTCGGGGAGGTGGAGGAGCCCCGGCCGGTCGTCCGGGCGGGCGACGGGGAGCACCCGCGTCGCCAGCGCGTCGCGGAGGCGGGCGATGGCCGGTCGGACCCGGCGTCCCACGACCTCTGCCGACGCCTCCCGGAATCGGTCGGCTTCCCGTTCCGAGGAGCGTTCGGGGGCGGGACGGGTGACGAGGGGGTCGCGGTGCAGGGGTGTGGCGAGCTGGTGTTCGAGGTCGGTGATGGTGCGGGTGACGGCGAGGCGTATCGGGGTGACCCCCTGTCGGGCACGGCGGACGACCCGGTCGGTGAGCCCGTCGATCATGTGGGCGGTGTGGCGGAGCTTGGTGACGAACCGGCGGCCGTCGTCGGGCGTGACGAGGGGGAAGCGGGGGAGGAAGGTGAGGAGGAGGACGTGGAGTCCGACCTCGTGGTTCACCCAGGCGACGTCGTCGCCGAGTCCTCGGAGGGCGGCTTCGGCGCGGGCGGAGAACACGATGAGGTCGCGGAGGTCCGAGGCGTGGGGGGTGTCGGGCGGCAGGGCGTCGGCCTGGGCGGCGTAGCCTTCGAGCTGGGCTCGCCGCTGCTCGACGCCTTCCACCGTGAGGTCTTCCATCTCCTCCAGGTGGGTGGGATCTCCGCGACGGAGGGCGGTGAGGGCGTCGGTGCGGTGCCGGAAGGTCCAGTACCGGTCGGCGAGCTCGGCGATCGGATCCATCTGTCCGATGGTAGGTGCACCGTGCCGAGCCGCCCCCAGCCCAGGGCCGGTGACCACCGTGGCGGTGGCGACGAGCCCCGGGCTGGGGGCCGGATGAAGGCTGGTAGGGTGCATGCGACCCGCCGAAGGCGGGATCCGTCGGCGTCAGCGAAGTCCGGTGTGAGTCCGGCGCTGTCCCGCAACTGTCAAGCCCCGACCTCGGGGACGAGCCAGGTCGCCTGGCGTCGACGGGCGAACGAACCTCGGATGAAGGTGTAGTTCGTGCGGCGTCCCGCCGACCGAGCCCCCTTCATCCTCCGAGACAGGAGGATGTCGTGACATGAGGAGATCCCTCTCCCTCACCTTGGCCCTGGCCGCGGTGCTGGCCGCCTGCGGCGGCGGCACCGAAGCTCCTTCCACCACCGTGGCCGCCGAAGAGACGACCACGACCACCGTCGCCACGACCACCACGACGATGACACCGACCACCGCCGTCGATGATGCCTTCCCGGTGACGGTCGCCGCCGCCAACGGCGAGGTCACCGTCCCGGCACGCCCCACCGCCGTCGTGTCGCTGTCACCGACCGCCACCGAGATGCTGTTCGCCATCGGTGCCGGGGATCAGGTGGTGGCCGTGGACGACCAGTCCAACTACCCGGCGGAGGCGCCGACCACCGACCTCTCCGGCTTCACCCCCAACGTCGAGGCGATCGCCGCCTTCGAACCCGACCTGGTGGTGATCTCCTTCGACCCGGGAGACCTGGTCTCCGCCCTCGAGGCGCTCGGGATTCCGGTGCTGCTCCAGCCCGCCGCCGTCTCCCTCGACGACGTCTACGCGCAGATCGAACAGCTCGGGGCGGCCACGGGGAATCTGGCGGAGGCGGCGTCGCTCGTCGCCCAGATCCGAACCGAGATCGACGAGATCGTGGCGTCGGTACCCGACCGGGCCGAGCCCCTCACCTACTACCACGAGCTCGACCCCACCTTCTACAGCGCCACGTCGGCCACCTTCATCGGGCAGGTCTACTCCCTGCTCGGGCTCGACAACATCGCCGACCCGGCCGACGCCGACGGGTTCGGCTATCCGCAGCTCTCCGCCGAGTACATCCTCGACCAGGACCCGGATCTGATCTTCCTCGCCGACACGAAATGCTGTGGTCAGTCGCCGGAGACGGTGGCGGAGCGGCCCGGATGGTCCGAGCTCACCGCCGTGAAAACCGGGGCGGTCATCCCGCTCGACGACGACATCGCCTCCCGGTGGGGTCCGCGGGTGGTGGAGTTCCTGAGGACCGTCGCCGAGGCGGTGTCCTCCCTGGAGCCGGTCGGCTGATGGCCGCCTCCGTCCCCGGCGTGCCGCTCCCCACCCGACTGCGGGTGGCGTGGCTCGCCGGGGCGGTCGCGGTGCTGGTGGTCGCCGTCGCCCTCGCGGTGGCGGTCGGCCCCGTGGAGCTCGCTCCCGGCGAGGTGCTCCGTTCGCTCCTCGGGCTCCTCCCGGGGGTGGAGTCGGGAGGCGGGCTCACCGGGACCCAGGCCACGATCCTCTACCAGATCCGGCTCCCCCGGGTGATCCTCGGTGGGTTGGTCGGGGCGATGTTGGCGGGGGCCGGCGCCGCCTACCAGGGAGTGTTCCGCAATCCCCTCGCCGACCCCTACCTGCTCGGCGTCGCCGCCGGGGCCGGACTGGGAGCGACGGTGGCGATCATCGGCAGGGGGGCGGGGCTTCCGCCGGGGGCGGTTCCGGTCGCCGCCTTCGCCGGGGCGCTCGCCGCGGTGGCCATCACCTACCTGCTGGGAAGGACGGTGGGAGACCGCACCGCCACCACCCTCATCCTGGCCGGGGTGGCGGTGGCCTCGTTCTTCACGGCGGCGCAGACCTTCGTCCAGCAGCGGAATGCCGACACCTTTCGGGAGGTGTACGCCTGGATCCTCGGTCGGCTCGGCACCACCGGGTGGGGCGAAGTCGCCGTCGTCGCCCCCTACGTGGTAGTGGCCGGGGGGATCCTCCTGGTCCACCGCAGGATGCTGGACGTCCTCGCCGTCGGCGACGAGGAGGCGGCGACGCTGGGGGTGCGGGTGGCCCGGGTCCGCTGGTGGGTCGTCGCCGCCGCCACCCTCGGCACGGCGGCGGCGGTGGCGGTGAGCGGCCTGATCGGGTTCGTCGGCATCGTCGTCCCCCACACGGTGCGCCTCGTCGCCGGCTCCAGCTACCGGGTGGTGCTGCCGCTGTCGTTCCTGGTGGGTGCCGCCTTCCTGGTGCTGGCGGACCTGGCGGCACGGACCGTCTTGGCCCCGTCGGAGTTGCCCATCGGGGTGATCACCGCCTTCTTCGGGGCGCCCTTCTTCGTCCTGGTGCTGCGGACCAGCCGGGAGGAGACGTGATGAGGATCGACGTCGCCGACCTGACTGTCACCGTCGACGGGCGCGACCTCGTCGCCGTGGAGCGCCTCGGGGTCGAGCCGGGCGAGTGGGTGGGTCTGATCGGGCCCAACGGGGCGGGGAAGACCACCCTGCTGCGGGCCATCCAGGGCACGATGCCCCACCGTGGCGTCGTCCGCTTCGACGGCCGAGCCCGCACCGAGATCCCCAGGGGGGAGCTGGCCCGGCTGGTGGCGTCGGTGCCGCAGCGGCCCGTCGTCCCTACCCACATGCGGGTCGCCGACTACGTGCTGTTGGGGCGCACCCCCTACATCCCGTATCTCGGGGTGGAGCGGAGCTCGGACCTGGAGGCGGCTCGCACGGCGATGTGGGAGCTGGACGTGCTCGGCCTGGCGGAGCGTCGCCTCGGCACCCTCTCGGGAGGGGAGCTGCAGCGGGTGGTGCTGGCCCGCGCCCTCGCCCAGGAGGCGCCGGTGCTGCTGCTGGACGAACCGACGTCGTCCCTCGACGTCGGTCACACCCAGCAGGTGATGGGCCTCATCGACGAGCTCCGACGGATGCGAAACCTGACGCTGCTCAGCGCCCTCCACGACCTGACCCTCGCCGCCCAGTTCTGTGACCGTCTGGTGCTCGTCGCCGACGGCCGGGTCGTCGCCGACGGTCCGGCCCGGACAGTCCTCACCGAAGGGGCGATCGCCCGCCATTATGGGGCCACGGTGCGGATCCTGGACGACGGGGACGGGCGGGTGGTGGTGATCCCCGTTCGTGCCCGGAAGGCCGCCGAGCACACCACCGCCGACCTGGAGATGTCATGACCTCCCAACCCCCCACCGAGCGTCCCGACCCCGGTTCGGTCCGGGCCCCGTCGATCGTGATCGTCAACACCGGTGACGGGAAGGGGAAGTCCACCGCCGCCTTCGGCACGATGCTGCGGGCGGTGGCCCGGGGGTGGCGGGTCTCGGTGGTGCAGTTCCTGAAGTCGGGGGAGTGGAAGGTGGGGGAGGAGGAGGTGGCACGGCGTCTGGGGGTGGACTGGTGGGCGATCGGTGACGGCTTCACCTGGGACGCCGATGACATCTCCGAGTCGGAGGCGATCGCCCGGGAGGCCTGGCGGTTCGCCAAAGGGGTGATCGAAGGGGGTGAGTACCAGCTCGTGATCTTGGACGAGATCACCTATCCGATGAACTGGGGGTGGATCGACACGGCGGAGGTGGTGGAGACGCTGCGGTCCCGCCCCGAGCACGTGAACGTGATCCTCACCGGTCGGGACGCCCCTCCCGAGCTGGTGGAGGTGGCGGACACGGTGACGGAGATGCGGAAGGTGAGACACGCCTACGACCGGGGGGTCATGGCCCGCCGGGGGATCGACTACTGACGGGCCACGAGCCCAGGGCCGGGGACCACCGTGGCGGTGGTCACGAGCCCAGGGTCGGGGGGTCGTGGGACGTGGGGCCTGGCCGTGGGAAGGGGAGGCGGGAGAGGCCGAGGCTGTCGGTGAGGATGAGGATTCCGGTACCGAGCCAGGGTCTGGGGTTCGTCCCTCCACATCCACCGACCTCGGATCCCGTCCCGGTCCCGGCTTCGGGGCAGGGGTTCACACCGAGGTTGGCGATGCCGATCCCGAGGATGACCAGGCCGACACCGGCGACGAACCCCAGTCGCTGCCGGGGGTCCGTTCGACCCCACAGCCATACGGCGACGCCGACGACGGCCGGGATCAGGAAGATCCCGACGCTGGAGACGGTCGCCAGGGCGGCTCCTGCGCCGATGAACGTCCACAGCAGTCGCCCGACGAGGTCGGGGAGGCGGGGTCTGAGGGCCGAGTGCGTTGTGTTCATCATCTCCACGCGGATGTGGCCTTGTCTGTCTCGGTGCGTGATCCCTGCCGCCTGGCGGACCCCTCTCTCAAAGAATATGCGTGTTCCGCGATTCTGAGCGGGTTGCCCGCATGGCGTGTCCGTGGCATAGTTGTGGCATGGCCAGGGTCAGGGTGAGTACGACGGTCGACGGGTCGCTGCTCGACGAAGCGCGGCGCCTGAGACCTGAGAGCAACGACGCCGCCCTGCTCGATGAGGCGCTCGCTGCCCTGCTGGCCCGGCATCGCGCTGCTCAGATCGACGCCGCCTACGCAGCGTACGATGCCCATCCACTGGACGAGCCCGACGAGTGGGGTGATCTGGCCTCGTTCCGGGAAGCTGCCGGGTCGTCGTGAGCGCCCTGCCCGCCCGGGGCGAGGTCTGGTGGTGTGAGCTCCCCGAGGTCGCGCGTCGACCGGTCGTGGTGTTGTCGAGGGACGTCGCGATTCCGCGACTGCGGCGAGCGGTCATCGCCCCGTGCACGACGACGATCCGCGGGTTGCCGAGCGAGGTCCTTCTCGATCCGTCCGAGGATCCCATCCCCAGGGCCTCGGCGGTGAATCTCGACTCGCTGGAGAGCGTCTCGGTGGGGACCCTCACACAGCGGTTGGGGCGCCTCAGCGATCGGCGGATGCGGGAGATCTGCGCAGCGCTCGGCGTCGCCCTCGACTGTGCGGGCTGAGTGGCCGCCGTGCCACATTCGAACGTCGATGCCGGAGGACTCGGCGCCGTGGATGGGGGTGCGCCGTGGTCTCTAGGTCGGGCGGGCGGGGCAGGCCTGGAACCGACGGAACAGGACCACCGCCGTCACCGACACTCCGAGGACGACCACGGTGATGATGAGGGGCAGCCCTCCGGCCACCGCGGCGACCCTGCGGGCCGTGGCCGTCCCCGTCCAGTACGTCGCCAGCGTCTGCACCTCGGCTTCTGTCCGGCGGAGCTCTTCACGTACGGGACCCGGAACCGTGGTGGATGCTTCCGGACTGTTGTAGCAGGCGCAGGCGCCCTCGAACGCGAAAAAAGTCCTCAGCCCAGGGCCGGGGACCACCGTGGCGGTGGTCACGAGCCCAGGGTCGGGGGCCGTGTGGTCACCGGAGACGGTCGAACGCCGCCGACAGCTCGGCCCGGAGGCGGTGCAGCTTCTCGCCGCTCCACCGGTCCGGGTCGTCACGGAGGAACGACGTGTGGTCGGCGCGGTTGTCGAAGACGGCGGCGGGGAGATGGTGACGGTGCTCCCCGTGGTCCACCGTGACCGTCCCCGGCCGATCCGTGTGCTCAACCAGCCACAGGAAGTCGTCGCATCCGTACTCTCTTCGCATCACCTCCTCCGGTACCCCGTGGAAGAGGATCGACCCTTCCTCTCCCGGTCGGGTCCGTTCCCGGTTGCGGCGCCGCGACTCCTCGGGGGTGACCCATACGTAGAGGATCTTCGCCACCTCCAACAGGGCCTCCGAGAACAGGGACAGGGCGTAGCCGTACCCGTGGGGCGGCGACAGGGGCAGGGAAACGCCTTCGGGTCCGCCCCGGGCGAACTCGACGACCAC
>JALSJV010000335.1 GCA_026989215.1 Acidimicrobiia bacterium
AACGTGCCGGAAACGTGGCCGGTGTCATCTCTGAGGTCGCCGCGGAGCGTCAGGTGTTGCTGCTGACGTGTCATCCGGCGACGAGGGAGCTGATGGTGGACGCCTGCCCGGACGCTCGGGTCGTCCAGCTCGAACGGTTCCCTCGGTGACGGCGCGTCGGTCGTCTTCCCTGCCGAAGGGGGTGTGAGGGGCGACGCCGCGTTTCCGGCGGCGACCGATGCCGGGACCGGGGCGAAGCAGCGAGGTGGGGATCCCGGCGGGGAATCGAGCGACGGGGAGGGGGCGGGCCGCCTCCAACCCGCCGGGGTCTAGTCATTTCGCGCGTCTGTTTTTTGTAGTAGTTTCGGGATTCAACCGCCGCCGACGTTTCGGTAGCTTGCGGGGCAGGTGTGTGGGCTGGCTGGGAGTGGGGGACGGCCCTCCCGGCCAGGCGTTGGTTGACGCCGAGCATGGGAGGGGATCGGTGTGAGCACCGCCGAGAGGGATTCGAGGCCGACTCGGGAGGCTTCGCACTACGTCGGTCCGTTCGTGCCCGCCCGAACGGTCCTGGGTATCCCGATTCCACCGCCAGGGATCCGGGTCCATCACGTCCCCGGTCGCTACGAGCGGTGGCTGAAGCCCGTATTCGACCGTCTGGTGGCGTTCGCTCTGCTGATGCTGCTGGCCCCCTTCATGTCGGTGCTCGCCCTGCTCGTCTTCCTGCAGATGGGATCTCCGGTTCTGTTCCGTCAGCGACGTGTGGGGCGCCACGGACGGGTCTTCACCGTGTACAAGTTCAGGACGATGCTCCCCGACCGGCGAACCCGTCAGCAGCCGTTCCCAGGCCCGGACCGGCGACGAACCCACAAACACCCACACGACCCGCGGCTCACCCCGATCGGGCGTTTCCTTCGCAAGTGGAGCCTCGACGAGTTGCCGCAGCTCTTCAACGTGCTCCGGGGGGAGATGAGCCTGGTCGGTCCCCGCCCCGAGCTCTGCGAGATCGTCGGGACCTATGAGGAGTGGCAGCACGACCGCCATGCCGTGAAACCAGGGATCACCGGCGTCTGGCAGATCTCGGCCCGCGACGAGCGGATGATGCACGAGGCGACCGAGTTCGACCTGGCGTACGTCGCCCACCTGTCCTGGAGCACCGACCTGCGGATCCTGTTGGCGACGATCCCGTCGGCGATGGGTCGCCACCCCGGCTACTGATCGAACCGGTCGGTGTCGACGTCGGTCCCTCGAAACGGGAGGTATCGGGTGGCGACGTCGGGGTGGTCGTTGAGCACCGTCCCGTCCCGCTCCACCCAGGCGTGGAATCGCCTCCCCTCCGGGCTGACCCCGAGGTGGATCTCGGCTCCGTCCCCGACCAGCCACCATACGAGGAGGGAACGTTCGAGGCATCGGGGCTGCCAGGGCAGCAGCCGGAGGGCCCGGTCGGCTCGGACGGCGGCCTCCGCCGAGACGGCGGGGGCGGGGCGGGCCGCCAGCCAGTCCCGGGTGGCGGCGTATCCGCGGCGACGGAGCCGCCTGCCCACCCGGGGGGAGAGCGCCACGGCCGCCCACACCGCCTTCCGTTCGTCGGCCGGGGCGGCGGCGAGACTCAGGATTCGCCGTGCCCACCTCCGCATCGGGTCCATGTTCCCACAGGTTCCGGCCCGATAGAGTGTCTGGCCGGGAGGAGTCCGTGCTGCGCATCGAAGGCATCTCCAAGACCTACCCGCCCGCCTCGGGGGCGCTGCGGCTGCTGATGCGGACCGCCTCCGACGTCCCGGTGGTGGCGTTGCGGGACGTCTCGCTGACGGTGGCTCCCGGGGAGGTGGTGGGCCTGGTCGGCCCCAACGGGGCGGGCAAGTCGACGCTGTTCCGGATCGTCGCCACCCTGTTGGAGCCGACGGCGGGGACGGTCACCGTCGACGGCTTCGACCTGGTCTCCCACCCCGAGGAGATCCGGCGGCGTATCGGCCTCGTGTTGGAGGGCGCCCGGGGGGTGTATGGGCGCCTCTCCGGGTTCAACAACCTGGAGTTCTTCGGGGTGATGGCCGGGCTGGACCACGCCTCGGCCCGGCGCCGGGCCCGTGAGCTGTTGGAGATGTTCGGTCTGGCCGACCGGGACCGGCGGGTGTTCGGGTATTCGTCGGGGATGCGGGTCCGTCTCGCCCTCGCCCGGGCCCTGGTCGCCGACCCGCCGTTCCTGCTGTTGGACGAACCGACCCGTAGCCTCGACCCGGCCGGGTCGGCGGAGACGATGACACTGATCCGCCGCCTGGCCGATGCGGGACGGGCGGTGCTGTTCGCCACCCATCGGCTGGACGAGGTCAGGGATGGTTGTGACCGGGTGGTGGTGCTCACCTCCGGCCGGGTGCGGTTCGACGGTGCCCCCGCCGGGGCCGATCTGGTGGCGCTGATGGAGCAGACTCCGTGACGTCGTTCCGTCAGGCCGCCGCCGTGTTCCGCCGGGACGCCCGCATCCAGCTCTCCTACCCGTTCCAGATGGTCTCGCAGGTAACCGGACCGATGCTGATGGTGTTCTCGTTCTTCTTCATCGGCCGGCTGGTGGGCGACAGTCCTGCCCTGGCGCGATACGAGGGAGGCTATTTCCCGTTCGTGGTCGTCGGTCTCGTCGTCGTCCGATTGGCCGATTCGGCGCTCTCGGCGTTCACCGCCGGAATTCGGGCTGAGCAGGCGTCGGGCACGCTCGAGCTCATCTTGGCGTCACCGACTCGCCTCTCGAGGCTGTTCGCGGGTTGGATGGCCTGGCCGTTGACGGTGGCGGGTGTCCAGGCGGGAATCCTCTTTGTGGCCTCGGTCGTGGTGGCCGGCGGGGCCTTCGACCTGGCGGCGATCCCGGCGGCGGTCCCGGCGTTCGTGCTGACGGTGGGCTCCTTCGCCGCCATCGGCCTCGTGTCGGGGGCGTTCGTGGTGGTGACGAAACGCGGTGACCCCTTCGGTCCGCTGGTGATGGCGGCGACGAACCTGGTGGCAGGGGCCCTGTTCCCCGTCGAGATCCTCCCCGGATGGCTTCAGGCCCTGGCGCGGGCGTTTCCCGCCTTCTACGGGTTCAACGCCATGAGAGCTGTGCTTCTCGGCGGGGAGTCGTTCCTGTCGACGCTCGACGAACTCGCGGTTCTGGCCGTCTTCGACCTGGCGCTCGTGGCCGCCGGGCTGTGGCTCGTCGGCCGCGCTCTCACGCTCGCCCGGGTGACCGGCACCCTGGCGACCGGCTGAGCTGCCGCCCCGTCGGGTCGTCTACCCGGAGAAGGTCAGATCTTTGAAGGGGGTGCCAGCCGAGTAGTCCTTGTCCAGGTATGCGCCGCTGGCGCTCCCCTCGGTCAGCTCGTGGATCGAGCCCAACACCCTGATCGTCGGAGATTCGTACATCCTCTCCTCCCCATTCCGTCGCCCCGAATATACGGGGTGCCGTCGATTCCGTCAATGGTGGTTTTCCGTGTTGGTGGCGAGCCAGGCCTGCTGAAGGAGGGCGGCCGTCCCGGCGTGGGGCCGAGGACCTTTCCATACCTGTCGGAGCGCCCGGGGGTCGACGAGTTCGGGGTCGACCCCCGTCCCGTCCCAGCGATTCGCGAACTCCCGGCTGTGACGATGGAAATAGACACCGGTGAGGTCTGCCTTGGATGTTCGTTCCAGCACCGGCGGGGGCAGCAGAGGCCCGAAGAGCCGTTTCAGCAGCACCGTCCGTCCCGGATGGCCCAGCACACCCGCGGTGCGGCCCAGCGCGGCGACGAATCGTCGGTCGAGGAAGGGGGTGACGAAGCGGGTGTCGTGACGGGATGCAGCCGACGCCAGGTTGGCGGAGCCGTGGGTCACCGCCCGGAGCCGCAGGTGGTGCCTGAGGGCCGCCGGCCAGGCGAGGGGTTCGGCGATCTCGTCGTCGACGACGGCGGCGACGTAGGCCTTGCGGACCGCAGGCCTGAGCCATGAGCGGTCGTCGGTGGCGAGGAGTCGACGGGTGAGCACGGGACGACGAACGGGCCGGGGAAGGATGGCGAGGCCGGCCGCCCTGAGCGCTGCCCGTCTGGGGTGGACGTTGCGGGCGACCAGACCGGCGATGGGTGTGACCCGGAGCACACCCATCAGTTCGTCGCCTCCGTCACCGTTGACGATGGCGCCGCCCCGGGCCAGATCCCAGGTGGGTCCCCGAGTGTGGAGGGTGGGCGGCCACACCAGTCCGTGTTCGAGGAGGCTTCGCTGGGCTGCGGGGCCGATCAGGTCGAACTCGTCGTCGTACTCCCGCCGCTCCCATTCGTCGACTCCGAGGTGGCGGATCACGGCCTCCTGCCATTCGTCCTCCCGTGCCGCGGGGACGGTCGTGTAGACGTTGGTGAGCGGGATCGGAGCCGGATGACCTTCCCGGCGGGCGAGCCGCACCGCCACGGCCAGCAGCACCGACGAGTCCCGGCCGCCGGAGAACTCGACCACGCAGGGGGGGCGTTGCAGCAGAGGCCGGAGGATGTCCTCCAAGACCTCGACCGGCCCCGCCCCGTCCTCTTCCTCCGTGTCGGGGGCCACCGCCTCGACCCCCGGCACCCAGCCCCAGGCCACCTCCTCCTGGCTCATCTGGTAGTAGTCGGCCATCGGCGACCCGTACCCTACGCGCATGCAGGAACGATCCGCTCCACCCGACCGACGTCCATGATGAGCGACGCGACACGGACGTACCTGGTGCATGGGATGCGGATCCGGTCCGACATCCCCTTCGATGCCGCCCCCGCCCCTGCCGGTCCGGTGGACGTCGAGGTCATCCTGGGGCGGCAGCTCCGGTCGGTGCCGCCACGACGGCCCGGAGGCGAGCCGATGGCCGAGCTACACCAGTTCGGGCGTCTCTGGTACGCGGCGTCGCGGGATGGGGCCGACGTCATCCTCCGTTTCCCCCACCTCGCCGAGTTCGTCCTTCAGGTCGGTCGGGGTCGGATCGTCTGCCATCCTCACCGTGACGTTCCCGCAGAACCTTTGGGGCTGTTGTTGTCCGGCACCGTGTTGGCGACGTGGCTCACCCTGGAGGGCCATCTGGTGCTTCATGCCAGCGGCGTCGTGTCGGATGGGGTGACCGTCGCCTTCGCGGGGCTGTCGGGGATGGGCAAGTCGACCTGCGCGGCCCTGGCCTGTGTGGCGGGCGCCCGCCTCCTCTCCGACGATCTGGTGCTCGTCGGCTCCGACCTCGACACGGAGCCGGGCATGCGGGGGATCCGCCTCCGGAGGGCGGCCGCGGGCATCGTCGACCTGTTCGAAGGGGAGGTGCGGACGAGAGCCACCTTCGATGATCGGCTGGCCGTCTTTCCTCCGTACGCGTCCACTTCGGCACCCCTGCGAGCGGTGGTGATCCCCCGCCCGGACCGTGGGGCCGACCGTCTGGTGGTCGACGAGGTGCCTCCGTCCCAGGCGGTGCCGCTGCTGTTGCCGTGCCTTCGGGTGCCACGGTGGTTCGATCATGCGGTCTCCGCCCGGAATCTTCGGCGGCTGGGGGAGCTGGTCGCCCGGGTTCCCGTCTTCACGGCGTCGATCCCCTGGGGTCCCCCCTTCGATCCGGAGCCCGTGGCGAACCTGCTGGCGGAGGTGTCGGCGGCGGGACCGCCGGGGTCTTAGCCTTCCTCCAGCAGGTCGAGGTCCCGAAGCTGGTCCAGGAAGGCGTCGACGTCGTCGGCGGCCCGTTCGGGGTCGAGGTCGTCGAAATGCTCGAGCAGGGCTGCCACCAGGTCGGCCTTGTCGGCCCCTTCGGCGAGGCGTTCCCACAGCAGCGCCCCGGTGGGGTTGGTGGCGAGGTACTGCTCACGGTCGGAGTCGAGGATGATCTCCTCGTCGCCCGCTTTCACCCAGTCGAGCTTGTCGGCCCGGAGTCGCAGTCTGGCCATGTCCCTGACCTCCTTCCCCCGGTTGAGCCTACCCGACGCGGTCCGTCATGGCGGGCCGGCCGGCGGTAGCCTGGTGGGGGAGTTCGGGGAGGAGATCCGGTGGCGAGACCACATCCTGTCCTCATCGACCTGGCGGCGTGCCGTACGCCGCCTCGGCGGGTGCCGGATCCGGAGGTGCTGGTCCGTTCGGCGGTGGAGCATCGGATGTACGGCCTGTTGTGGTCGGCGGTGGAACGCGACGAGGTGGAGCTGCCCGTCGCCCTGGAGCGCCGGTTGGGCCTGTTGTTCCTGAGAACCCGGGAGCATCATCGTCGCCTGTGGGAGGCCCTCGGGGAGGTCACGGCCCTTCTCGCAGCCGAGGGAATCGAGGTCGCCACCTTCAAGGGCGTGACGGCGGAGCGGAGATGGTACGACCGGATGGGGGAACGGCCCTGCCGGGACCTGGACCTGTGGCTGTCGCCCCATCAGCTCGGCCGAGCCGGCGACGTGGTGCGCCTTCTCCAACCCGACCATCCTCTCAGGGACGACCTTCAGTCCCTCGTCGACCGTCGTCTCCTCCAGTCGATCGACTTGGCGGTGGCCGGTGTCGCCGTCGACTTCCATTTCGACCCGTTCAAGCTGGGGGTGTGGACGCCGAACCTCCCGCAGATCTGGGACAGAACGGTGGAAGTGGACGGGGCGAGGGCGCTGGGCGAGGCCGACGCCGCCGTCCAGCTCTTGCTGCATCTGGTGAAGGACCGGTTCTCCTGGCTCATCGGGCTGGCGGACGTTCCCCGGCTGTCCATCCCCCCGACCGACCTGGACGCCGTGGCGACGGAAGGTGGGGTGGAATGCCCCGTCAACGCCTCCTACGCGACGGTGCAGGTGCTACTTTCTACGAGCGACGCCGAGGCCGCTCGGGTCCCTTGGGCCTGGCGGCTGACCTGGCCCCGTCGGTTGTTCCTCGACGGTGACCCTGGCTGGCTCCGTGCCCGACATCGGCAGGTGTGGATCCCCCTCTTCGGCCGCTTCCCGACCGTGATGAACCTCCGGGCGCTTGGCAGGGTTCTCCTCCCCCCTCGGCCTCTCGTCGACCATTGGTATCCGGACGAGCCCGGCGCCTACCTACCGCGGCTGGTGCGGGGCCGTATCCGCCGAGCGTTGGAGCGGCGTGCGAGCCGACGCCGCCCCCCGTACCCGGGGGTGGTGGGCGTCCAGACCGGCGAGGACACCAACCGCCAGCCAGAAGGGGATCGCCATCTGCGGCCCTTCGAGAGCTGGGTCGAAGATGGAGTTGACCCCCACCCCGACGATTAGGGCCAGTAGCCACAGTTTCGCGGGTCTGAGCGATGGATCGTGGTTGGCGGCCTCGTATTGGTGCGGTGAGTTAAGGGTGCCATGTGATGCCGAGTCGTCCGATGAGTCGTCGCCGGTCGTTGTCGGGGTTGCGGAATCCGTGGCTGATGCGGCGGATCTTCTCGGCGAGCATGTGACGGTTCCCGACGGGGGCGTTGGTGGCCCGGCCGGTGGTGTGGTAGGCGAAGATGGGTTCGGCCCAGCGGCTGA
>JALSJV010000336.1 GCA_026989215.1 Acidimicrobiia bacterium
GAGCGGCTTCGCCTCGAAGAAGACCACCGGGTTGTCGTCGCGGATCGCCGAGATCAGCAACCCTTTGGCGTCGGCGGGGGTGGCGGGCGCCACCACCTTGAGGCCGGGGGTGTGGACGAACCAGGCCTCAGGGTTCTGGGAGTGGAAGGGACCCGAGCGGATCCCCCCATCGGAGGGGGCGCGGATCACCCAGGGGATGGCGCCGCCCCAGCGGTAGTGGTTGGTGGCGGCGAACTGGACGATCGAGTCGAAGGCGGTGGAGATGAAGTCGGCGAACTGCACCTCGACGACGGGGCGCAACCCCATCAGCGCCATCCCGTTGGCCATGCCGACGAACCCCAGCTCGGCGATGGGGGTGTTCATCACCCGCCGGTCGCCGAAGCGTTCGGCCAGCCCCTTCGTCACCTTGAAGGCCCCGCCGAAGGATCCGCCGACGTCCTCTCCCATCACGAGGACCCGCTCGTCCCGGTCCATCTCGAAGGCGAGCGCCTCGGCGATGGCTTCGAGATAGGTGAGCTCCCGGGCTGTCGTGCTCACGCGTACACCCCTTCGGTGACGGTGGAAGGGTCGGGGAAGGGAGCGGCCTCGGCGGCGGCGATCGCCTCGGTGATCCGTTCCCGGGCGACCCGCTGCATCCGGTCGAGGTCCTCGGCGGTGACCACCCCGTCCGCCATCAGCGCCCGGCGGTGCCGCTCGATCGGGTCCCGTCCCTCCCACTCCTCCAGGAGCTCCCGGGGGACGTACTCGGCTCCGTCGTGGATGGCGTGGCCCAGCATCCGCATCGTCACCGCTTCGATCGCCGACGGGCCGTCGCCCCGGCGGGCCCGGTCGACGGCGGCGGAGACCGCCCGGTAGACGGCCTCGACGTCGTTCCCGTCGACCCGCTCCGTCGCCAGTCCGTAGGAGGCGGCACGGGCCGCCAGGTCGGTGACCGCCATCTCCTGTTCCAGGGGGGTGGAGTAGGCGTACTGGTTGTTCTCGATCACCAGGACGAAGGGGGCCCGGTAGAGGGCGGCCATGTTGAGCGTCTCGTGGAACCCGCCCGAGCAGGTCCCGCCGTCGCCGACGAAGGTCATCGCCACCCGGGGCTCGCCCCGATACCGGAACGCCATCGCCGCCCCCAGGGTGGTGGGGAGGGCCTGGGGGATGTGGCTGACGTACCCGATGATCCCCAGGCTCAGGTCCCCCATGCCGTGGAGGTTGGCGTCCCGGCCGCGGCTGGGTCCGGTCGCCTTCCCCAGGAGGTTGCCGAAGATGCGTTCGGGGCTCATGCCCCGGAGGAGGTAGGTGCCGAGGTCCCGGTGCATGGGGGCGACGACGTCGTCGGGGCCGAGCGCCATCCCCGCCCCCACCGAGATCGCCTCGTGGCCCCGCTCCGAGAAGGTGCCGCCCAGGCCTCGGCCCTGCTTCCAGAGGTTGACCATGGCGTCGTCGAAGGTGCGGGTGAGCACCATCCAGGCGTGGAGGGAGATCCGCAGCTCCGAGTCCATGGGCCCGATGGTAGGTCGTCGAGCGGAGGCCCGGTGGGTCGCCGCTCAGTCGATCCTGGAGAGCTGGCGGATCCCGGTCGGCTGGTCCTGCCGCTGCGGGGGGAGGAACGGACAGCGGAGGGGCATCGTCCCCGAGCCGTGTCCCGGCGTCTGCCCGGTCAGCCAGAAGATGCGGTCGACGGGGACCCCGAGGGCGCAGACGAGGCGGAGGGCCAGGGTGACCGAGGGGACGTACTCGCCCCGTTCGATGCTGCCGATGGTGCGGCGGGTGACCCCCACCATGCGGGCGAGGGCTTCCTGGGTGAGGCCCGCGTCGGTGCGGAGTCGCCGAAGGTCGTTCTCCACCTCTGTCCGCGCCGGTCCACGTCTCCGTCGTGTCATGTCACTCCGCCTCCCAGAGCGTCACCCCCAGCGCAAGCATACCGGTACCGACCTGCAGGTAGTGGACGGCGAGGTCGGAGAGGACGACCAGGGGGGAGGCGACGAGGAGGGTTCCGGCCAGCGCCAGCATGGTCACGAACCCGGAGGAGGCGGCGAGCAGGAGGCGGTGGCGGAGCCGCTCGTCCCACACTTCCCCGTTGCGGAGCCAGGTGCGGACGGCGGCGACGGCGAGGGCGACCGCCGTGACGAAGCCGATGAGCTGCACCGCCGCCCATTCGGCGGGGGTCGGGAGGTCGCGTCCGCCGCTCGTCAAGCCGCGGATGACCAGCGACGTGCCGAACACCGCCAGCGCTGCTGCCCCAGACCTCGGGATGGACACCCCCTCCTCGCGGTGGGCAGCATGCTACACAGCGACGGAGGTCTCCTCGGTGACCGGGATGAGGACGTGGATCGGCTCGACGACGCCGGTGGACTCCTGGAAGCGGCGGAGATGCTGGAGGATCGGGCCGGTGATCTCACGGCCCTCCCCCAGGAGCAGCATGCCCGACGCCGACTCGACGTTCTGCTCGACGACCATCCCCACCTTGAGCTCCGCCAGGGCGAGGGCGGCCCGACGGTAGGAGGGCTCGGGGGGCGCGGCGGCCAGCCGGGTGAGGAGCCGGGTCCGGAAGGGGGAGGAGGCGCGTTCCTCCAGGGCGCGGATCGCCTCGTCGACGCTCACCGACTGGGTGAGCCGGTCGAACTCGGTGGCGATGTGGAGGGCATGGGCGCCGGCCGCGACCAGATCCTCGGGGTCGGTGAGGGAGAGGTCCCGAGGCCGGTTCATCGGTGGGCTCTGATGGGCTCCGATCATGCGGGCGACGAGATCCAGGCGAGGGATGTCACAGAGGAGGTCGTGGGTGGTCCGTGGATGCGCCGCCGCCACCTTCTCCTCCCGCGGCGTGAGGGCGGCCCCGGTCCGGAGCTTGCGGCGCACCCCGGGGGGGAGGGTGAGGGTGCCGAGCTGGGACAGCTCGGCGGCCAGCTCGAGCTGCCAGTGGGCTTCGGCGGGGAACTCGTCGAGCATCCGGGAGATCAGCTTGCGGAGCCTGATCCCGTGGTCGATCCCGTCGGGGTCCAACAGGCCCATCAGCTCGGTCATCAGGCGGACCGTGCCCTGGAGGGTGCCCTCCAGCAGCTCCCGCTCGGCGCGGATGAGGCGGTAGTGCTCGATCCCGGCGTCGAGGGCCATCGCCAGGTCGGTGGCGGGACAGGGTTTGGTGAGGAACCGGAACACCCGCCCGTCGTTGACGGCGGCGGTGGCGACGTCGAGGTCCGCCTGGCCGGTGAGCATCATCCGGACGGTGTCGGGGGAGCGTCGCGCCACCTCGGCGAGGAGGCGGATCCCGTCGGTGCCCGGCATCTGGTAGTCGGAGACGATGACGGCGAAGGGGCCTTCGGCGTCGAGGAGTCGGAGGGCGGCGTCGGCACCGTCGGCGACGAACAGGTCGTAGCGGCGGCGGAGGCCTCGGCGGTAGCCGTCGAGCACCCGCGGTTCGTCGTCGACGAGGAGGATGCGTTCAGGCATCGTCGGCCTCCGCCAGGTCGGCGTACGCGTCGAGGTCGATCTCGAGCTCGGCGAGGAACTCGGGGTCGGGTTCGGCGAGGTGGCAGTCCTTCCCGCAGAGGCCGATCGCCAGGTGGACGGCGGCGAGGGGCCCGAAGCTGCGGGTGGGGGACTCCAGGGGCCGGTCGTGGAAGCCGACGGCCTCCACCACCGGATCGGGCAGCCCCCACACGTCGAGGAGGTAGGCCCCGAGGAGGCCGTGGTGGGTGCCGATGGCGCGCTCCTCCTCGTCGGCGGTGGCGGTGAGGAGGGTGGGGTGGCGGTCGAGGAGGACCAGCTTGCCGACGTGATGGAGCATCCCGGCAACGTAGGAATGTTCGGAGGAGCGGCGGTCGAGCCCCGCCCGGTCGGCGATCGCCCGAGCCCTGGAGGCGGTCGTCACCGCGCCCCGCCAGAGGCCTTCGAGGGCGGGCATCTGGCTGGCCGGGCCGTCGAAGAGCTTCGCCCCGAGCACCAGGGAGGTGACGATCTCTCCTCCGAGGAGGACCGCCGCCTCCTGGGGGGTCGAGACTTCGCGCGCGAGGCCGAAGAACGACGAGTTCACCACCTGGAGGATCTTGGCGGTGAGGCCGATGTCCTCGGCGACGATGGCCCCGACGTCGCGGAGGGTCTGGTTCGGGTCGCGGAGGGCGGCGACGACCCGGGTGTAGATGGACGGGAGGGTGGGGAGGAAGTCCAGGCCGGAGACGGCCTGTTTGAGGCCGAGATCGGCGAGGTGGATCCTGAGTCGGAGGGAGCGCTGGACCGCGGTCCGGAGCGCCTCGGGGTCGCAGGGTTTGGAGAGGTACTGGTGGGCGAGACCGACCGCCTTCAGGGTCATCTCCTGGTCGGCATGCCCCGACAGCACCAGGCGGACGGTCTCGGGGTGGCGCTCCTTCACGGCGGCCAGCAGCTCCAGACCCGACATCTCGGGCATCCGCATGTCGGTGACGAGGACGTCGAAGGGCGCCTCCTCCATCCTCGCCAGGGCCTCCCGTCCCGAGGTGACGAACTCGGGATGCCACTCGGACCGTTCCTTTCGGAGCATGCGGCGGAGCCCGGAGAGGATCTGGGGTTCGTCGTCGACGAACATCACTCGGACCACGGTCGGTCCTCCTCTTCGGGGTGCAACGGGATCCGGAGGTGGAAGGTCGTGCCGACCCCCACCTCCGATTCGACGTCGATGCGTCCACGGTGCTGGTCGACCACGACCCGGTGGGCGAGGGCGAGGCCCTGGCCGGAGCCCCGACCCACCTCCTTGGTCGTGAAGAAGGGCTCGAAGATGCGGTCCCGGATCTCGGCGGGGATGCCGCAGCCGGTGTCGGAGATGCTGACGACGGCGAAGTCGGGCTCGCGGCTGGTGGAGATGCGGATGAGCCCCTTGTCGTCGCCGCCCTTCTCGGCGATGGCGTGGGCGGCGTTCACGATCATGTTGAGGACGACCTGGTTGAGGGGGCCGGAGAGGGCGGGGACGAGACCGAGGTCGGGGTCGAGGTCCAGCTCCAGTTCGGCCACGTACTTCCACTCGTTCTTCGAGACGGTCGCCGTCGTCTCGATGGCGTGGTTGAGGTCGACCGGGGCGAGCTCGTCGTTGCCGGGATGGGCGAAGTCCTTCATCGCCCGGACGATCGTCGCCACCCGATCCACGCCCTCCAGGGCCTGGTCGACCGCGGCCGGGAGCTCGTCGAGCAGGAACTCGACGTCGGCGTCGTCGAGGGCCCGGGCGAGCATCGCCATCGTCTCGGGCCGGAGCGCATCGTCGTCGTACTCGGCGGCCGCCTGGCCCGACGCCTGGAGGACGGCGAGCACGTCCTGGGTGGCGTCGCCGATGAACCGCACGTTGTCGCCGATGTACTGGATCGGGGTGTTGATCTCGTGGGCGATCCCGGAGGCGAGGGTCCCGATCGCCTCCATCTTCTGGCCCTGGAGCATCTCCGCCTGGGCCGTCTGCAGGTCTTCGAGGGCTTGGGCGAGGGCTTCGTTCCGTTCGTTGATCGTGCGCACCAGCTCTTCGCGCTCGGTCTCGTCGACGGCGGTGACGATCACCCGTGAGAAGTCGGGGTCGTCGGGGGCGCCGACGACGTGGAACCCGAACCAGCCGTGGACCGCCGAACCGGTGAAGGTCTCGAAGCTGAGCCGGAACCCCCCGTTGGTGTGTCCGGCGGCGAGCTCGTGGATCAGATGTCGGAAGGAGTCGGCGATCCCGTGGGGGAGGCGGGCACCGTTCACCCGCCCCAGAACCTTGTCGATGTCGAGGCTGAAGAGCTTGCACCAGGCCACGTTCGCTCGCTCGACGACGATCATGTCCAGGTAGGTGGCGGTGAGGGAGGGGTCGGCTTCGAGATGGGCGGCGACGTCGTCGATCCCCCGGCGTCGGAGGGCGCCGATCCGGGTCGCCACCTCGGCCATGTCGAACTGGGCGACGGGCGTGGGGATGGCGGTGAAGAGGGCCTCGAGGTGGCTCCGTTCCCGCTCCAGGGCGTCGGAGGCTCGGGTCATCTCCGCCTGGTTGGCTCTGGTGGCTGCCCCCATCGCCAAGGTGAGGACGGTGGCGATGATGACGTCCCCGGCGAAGGCGAGGTACATGTAGGTGATCTGCAGGTCGGCTCGGAGGGGCTCGACGAGACGGAAGCCGGTGGAGGCCAGGCCGATCGCCAGGGGGACGAGGAGGGCGGCGACGCCGAGCACGGTGAGGGCGCTCCGGGTCCCGGTGAAGATCATCGGGGCGAGGAACAGGGCGACGAGCCAGGGGATGGCCAGCAGCGGGGTGCCCACCGCGATGGCGACCAGCGCCACGGCGACGCTGTCCACGACGAGATGGAGGGCCGTGTCGTCGGGACGTAGACGGGTGATCGCCGGGGCGAGCGTGATGGCGTAGACGGCGAAGGCGGCGGCGGCGACGAGGCCCCCGTCCCACGCCCAGGCCAGTCCGAGCACGATGTGGAAGGCGACCCCACCCAGGAGCCCGAGGCGGCGGACGGTGAGCAGGGCCCGCCGACCGTAGGAGGCGGGGACGGGCGGCGGTCCATGCCCGAAGACCTCTCGGAGGCCCGAGAGGTTCGGCCAGGTCGCCGGTGCGCCGGCGGCGTCGAGGGCCATGGAATCCCCGTCGGCCGGACCCGGCGAGGTTTCAGGGTCCGAAGATATACAACGTCCGGGGCGGCCGTTCCCTTCAGCTCTCCTGGTATCCTGCCGAGAAGATCACCAACCCGTGCTCTCCTTCTCGCCCAGCTTCCCGTCTCGGTCTCCGCGTCTCGCCACCGTGTACGTGCGCGGGTTCGGGCTGTTGGGGCTGGGAACGGCGGTGGCGTTCGGTGTCGGAGCGGCCACGACCTCCAACCTCGAGCTGGGCCTGTGGGCGATCTTCGGGTTCCTCCTCGCCGTCGGCGCCGCCTACCAGCTTCGACGGCGTCGTCCCGACGTGGGGCGGCTCATCGCCGTCCTCTCCCTCGGGGTGATCCCCATCAGCCTGCTCAGCTCCGGAGGCCAGTTCCCCGCCATGGTGGCCACCGGCTCGCTGATGGCGGTGGCGGTGGTCCTCGTCGAGTCGGATCGGCGTCGGACCGTGCTCCGCCTCGGCATCGTGTACCTGTCGGTGGCCACGGCGACGCTCCTGAACGCCCGGACGATCGGGGGGAGCGGGCGGCTCGTCGAGGCGTTCGTCGGCGCCGCCGTGCTGGGCCTGGCCTTCGCCGTCACCTACCTCCTCTTCCTCACCTCGTCCCGGGTCGCCGAGTACGACCGGCACCTCCATCGTGCCCTCTTCGACAGCGCCGGAGACGGGGTGGTGGTCGTCGACGCCGACGGGGTCATCGTCCGGGCCAACCCGGCCGCCGAGGAGATCTTCGGGTTCGATCACGAGGAGATGACGGGCCGGTCGGTCTCGGAGCTGCTGCCTCCGGCCTACCGGGAACGCCACGAACGGTTCGTCGC
>JALSJV010000337.1 GCA_026989215.1 Acidimicrobiia bacterium
CCCGACGATCGCCAGCGCGGTGGCCGTGTACCAGCGAGGTTCCAGGCGTTCGTGTCCGACGAACCGAGCCAGGAGACCGGCCAGGATCGGAGCCGATCCGATCGCCACGACGGTCCCCACCGCCACACCGGCCCGCTCGACTCCCGCGAAGAAGGCAGGCTGGTAGGCGGCGATCCCGACGGCGGTGACGGCGAGCGCGCCGAGGGGGACGTCGCGGAGTCGGCGTAACGACCCGGTGACGGCGGCGACGGTCACCAGGCCGGTGGCGCCGACGACCAGCCGGAGTGCGCCGGTGGTGAGCGGTGTGGCCGCCACGGGTCCGAGGGCCTGGGCCGACCCGGTCGTCCCCCAGAGGACGGCGGCGCCGAGGACGAGGCGGCGACCGTTCACGGGCCCGTGTTCGCCGCGACCCGCACCAGGCTCCCACCTCGGCCGCCGGCGGCTTCGACGGTGACCACGAGGGAGACGTCGTCCCCCGCGGCGTAGGAGCACCCGTCATCCGGGCCGTCGAAGGGTCGAAGAGACGGATCGGTGCCGAGGCGCCGACAGGTCGCGTCGGGAGCGTCGGGAGACCAGAAGAGATAGGTGGACTCCCGATCACCCGGTTGGCGGGTGACCAGGGCGTACCGGTCGGCGAGGGGCAGGTCGAAGACGGCGCGGTGGATCCGGTCCGTCGGGGCTTCTCGGGGCAGGAGGACGAGGCCGGCGGCGACGATGGCGGCGAGGAGGATGGAGAGGCGCTGGCGTGTCACGATCCCGTACTCAACCTGGTTCGAGTCCACCGGCCAAGACGCCTCAGGCGGTGAGCACCACGTACTTCGTCACCATCACGAAATGGACGGCGTTGGCGACGATGACCAGGACGTGGAACGCCTCGTGGTAGGAGAAGACGCGGGGGAAGAGGCGGGGGCGATGGGTGACCAGCATGATCACACCCACGATGTAGATCGCACCGCCGATGGCCGCCAGGGCGACGAGTCCCCACCCGACCCTCCGCACGAGCTCGGCGACGAACACGAACGCGGCCATCCCGAGGCCTACCTGCATCACGATGGAGAGTCCGCCCCAGAGTCGGGGGAAGCCCAGCTTCAACACGGCACCGATCCCGGCCACCGTCCAGACGACGGCGAGGCTGGCGACACGCCAGGGATCGTCGAGGAGGGCGAGAGCCAGAGGGGTGTACGTCCCGGCGACCAGGAAGAAGATCATGGTGTGGTCGAGCCGCTGCATCCGCTCCTTCCAGCGTCGGCTCCACGGGACCGAGTGGTAGAGGCTCGAGACGGTGTAGACGCCCACCATGCTGAGGCCGAACACGAGCACGCCGACGAATCGGGCCGCGTCACCCCACGCTCGGAAGGCCAGCCATCCCAGCCCGATGGAGGCGGCCACGGCGGCACCCCCATGGAGGAAGCCTCGGACGGGATTCTGCATGCGCCCCAAGGTCCAGCGTTCGTGCATGCCCACAATGTACGGGGTTTCGGCGACAAGGCGAGTCCGATCACGGTGTCGAGACCTCGGGATCGTTCGACGATGGGATCCGAAGGGAGCCTCGACTCGCCCATCGAGCCCGGTAGCATGCCGGGGAGGGGCATCATCGAACCATGGCCGCCTTCTCCACGCTGCTGTACAGGATCTACGAGGAGCGCCTGCTGGCGTCCCTCGACCGGAGTCGTTTCCCTCGCCACATCGGGATCATCCTCGACGGCCACCGTCGATACGCCCGGGAATCGAAGCTCCCCACCTACGCCGACTCGTATCGAGCCGGGATGCGGCGTTTCGAGGAGTTCGTGGGATGGGCGGAGGAGCTCGAGATCCCGGCCGTCACCGGATGGGTGCTGTCGCGCGAGAACCTGAACCGACCCTCCTCGGAGCTCGAGCCGTACTTCGACGTGCTCATCGAACTGTTCGACCGTTTGCCGGCGCTCGCCGACCGTTACGACCTCGAGCTGCGGTTCATCGGCTCCCTCGATCTGCTGCCCGACCGGGTGGTGCGGGCCGCCAAGGCCGCCGAGGAGGCCCGACCTGCGGGGGAGCGGCTGTTGACCCTGGCGATGGGGTATGGGGGGCGCCAGGAGATCGTCGACGCCTGCCGGGATCTGGTCGCCGAGCTGGCGGCGCGAGGGGTCCCGGCCGCGGAGATGGCGTCGCACATCGACGCCGAGGCCTTGGCCGAGCACATGTACTCGGCGGACGTGCCCGATCCCGACCTGCTGATCCGAACCTCCGGCGAGTCCCGACTCTCCGGCTTCCTGCTCTGGCAGTCGGCGTACGCCGAGTTCGCGTTCGTCGACGTCTACTGGCCTGCGTTCCGGCGGGTGGATTTCCTGCGGGCGCTGCGGGACTACACCCGTCGGGATCGTCGCTTCGGGCGGTGACGGTCAACCGTCGTGATGGTCGTGGGGCCCCGAACCGGAGCCCGAATCGGCGACTCAACAGCCCGGTTCGCCGTGGTTCCCGCAGCAGTTGGAGCGGTTCTTGAGCTTGATGGCGTTGTTTTTCAGGACGAGGGCCATCTTCGTCCGGAGGGGCGCCTCGTAGGCGTTCCAGTTCTGGAAGACGGCCCGCAGGCTCGGGCGCGGCATGACGAGCACCCTAGCGGGGGAGCGTCCTCCCGGCACGGGAACGGCAGCGACCGCCCTGGGCGGGGGCGGTCGCTATGGTCGGGCTGACACGGGAGGAGGGCGATGAGACCCTTCCCCACCGTCATCGGCATTCCGGATCGTCCCCTTGAGTGAGAATCCTTCCGTCCGCGACGCCCTCCGCCGCCACCTGGTGGACCATGCCCTCCGCACCGACGGCCCCTTCACGCTGCGTTCGGGACAGACCTCCGATTGGTATCTCGACGCCCGGCGCACCACCTTCGACGGGGAGGGGGCGACGCTGGTGGGCGAGGCGGTCCTCGCGGTGTTGGAGCCCCACGTCTCCGCCGTCGGTGGGATGACGATGGGTGCCGACCCGATCGCCGTCGCCACGGCGGTGGTGGCCTACGCCCACGCTCGGCGCCTCCGGGCCTTCTCGGTCCGGAAGGCGGAGAAGGCCCACGGCACCGGTGGCAGGCTGGTCGGCCCGATCGGACGGGGCGATCGGGTGGCGGTCGTGGAGGACACGACCACCACCGGTGGGGCGCTCGTCGAGGCCATCACCGTGCTCGGAGACCACGAGATCGACGTCGTTCAGGTCGTGGCGCTGGTGGACCGTTCCGGCGGCGCCGTCGCCGCGCTCATGCAGGCCCGTGGGCTCCCGTACACTGCGCTCTTCGAACCGGCCGACCTCGGGGTGTGAGACGGTGACCGAGACGAAGACGCCACGACCGCTGCTCGTCCGCCGATCGGGGTGGAAGATGTGGCTGGTCGCCCTCTCCGGCATCCCGCTGCTGGTGATCGCCACCGACGTCCTCGCCCAGCGGCGTCTCACCGACACCCTCCGCGAGCTTCTCTTCCGGCCCGACGACACCCAGGTCTTCGAAGCCCGGGATCTCATCTGGGCGTGGGTGATGCTCGCCGTCGGGCTGGCGCTCACCGGCTGGGGATTGAAGGAGTTGCTGGCCCCGACGATCGTCGTCCGTTCGGGCACCGACGGGTTGGCCCTCGGTGTCCGTGGACCGTTTCGCGGTCCCTGGGTCGTTCCCTGGAGCCAGGTGGACGACATCGGCGAGACCGCCCTGGAGGACGACGGGGTCGAGGTGCCGGTCATGTGGATCAGGGTGATGGACCCCACCATCATCCCGGAGAGCGTGTGGAACGGCCGAAGGATCGACGACCGCACCGTGGCCATCTTCGCCTCCGACTGGGAGACGCCGCCGGGGGTGGTGGCCCGCGAGGCGGTGGAGTGGGCGGTCGCGCTCACGTCGGCGTCATGGCCGGACAAGGCGTCCCGGGAGGACGACGAAGGATCCGAGGTGGGGGCGTGACGGCGATCGGGGCGCATGTGGCGACGGCCCGTCCGTTGGCGGAAGCCGCCCAGCGCGACGCCGACCTCGTCCAGGTCTTCTTGTCGAACCCCCAGTCGTGGAAGAAGCCCATCCCACGGGACGACGCCGCCGAGCTGCGGGCCTCACCGATGCCGATCTACGTCCACGCCCCCTACCTGATCAACGTCGTCTCCGACAACAACCGGGTGCGGATCCCCAGCCGGAAGATCCTCCAGGAGACCTGCGACGCCGCCGCCGAGATCGGCGCCGCCGGCGTCGTGGTCCACGGCGGCCATGTCACCGGTGAGGGCGACGTCGAGGAGGCCTTCGGGCGCTGGCGGAAGGCGCTCGAGTCCCTCGACACCGACGTCCCGGTGCTCATCGAGAACACCGCGTCGGGGGACCGGGCCGTCGCCCGCAGGATCGAGACGCTGACTCGCCTCTGGGAGGAGATCGGGGATCTGGGGCCGGGGTTCGTCCTCGACACCTGCCACGCCTGGGCGGGTGGCGAACCGTTGGAGGGCCTCGTGGAACGGATCCTGGAGGCGACCGGGCGAATCGACCTGATCCACTGCAACGACTCCCGGGATCCCTTCGACTCCCGGCGCGACCGTCACGCCAACCTCGGGGCCGGACAGATCCCTCCGGATCTCATCGTCCGGGTGGTCCGGGAGGCAGGTGCCCCGGTCGTGGTGGAGACCCCCGGGGGCCCGACCGAGCAGGCCGCCGACATCGCCTGGCTGCGAGAGCGGCTGGGGTGAGCCCGCGACCGTCGTCCCCTCCCCCCGATCTATCTTCGGACGATGCATCGGCCCTCCGTGCTGCAGGGAATCCGCGACGTCGCCGCCCTCGCCCCTCCACTGTTCGCCTTCGGGGTCCTCTTCGGGGTGTTGGCCGTCGACGTGGGGATGGCGCCCTGGCTGGCGGTGGCGGCCTCCCTCATCGTCCTGTCCGGAGCCGCCCAGTTCGCCCTGGTGGGCCTCCTCCCCGCCGGCGCCGGTGCGGTGCTGGTGGCCGTCACCGGCCTGGCCCTCCGGCACGTCCCCATGTCGGCGGCGCTCGCCCGACTCCTCCCCGCCGGAGTGGGCCGCCGTCGGCGACTCGCCCTCGCCTACGTGCTCGTGGACGAGACCTTCGGATTGACGGTGATCGCCGCTCGCCGCCCCGGGGTCGTGATCGCCGACTACAAGACCGGAGCCGACGTCGTGTTGGTGGTCAACTGGCTGATCGGGACGACGCTCGGAGCGGTCCTCGGACGTCTGGTCGATCCGACCAGGTTCGGTGTGGGAGAGCTCTTCCCCCTCATGTTCCTGGGGTTGGCGGCTCCCCTCGTCCGCGGGCGCCGGGCCTGGATCACCGCGGTGGCGGCGGCGGTGGCGGCGGTGGCGGCGGTGACGGTGCTGCCGGAGGCCTGGAGGGTGACCGGGGCGGCGGTGGCGGCGGCGCTGGTGGGGAGTCGAGTCCGTGAGTGAGCTGTCGTTGGTCGTCGTGGCGGGGCTCATCACCTTCGCCAGCCGGGCGTCGTATCTGTGGCGGCGCTCCTCCACCGTGCCCGCCAGCCCCTTCCTCGAGGTCTTCCCCCTGGCGCTGTTCGTCTCGCTCGCCACCGTCGGCTTGGCGGCTCCCGACGGGACGCTCGAGGTCGGTCCCGGGATCGCCGCCGGGATCGGTGGGATCCTGGGTGCGGTGCTGGGCCGTCGACGGATCCTGTGGGTGATCGGGGCCGGGGCGGCGGCCTTCGCCGTGGCCCGGCTGGTGTGAGGCGTTTTGGCAACGCGATGTCGGACGGGTTCAATGCTCCGATCATGGAGACACTCGTCACGGTTCACTCGTTGTATCGCTGGTTCGTCCTCGCCGTCGTCGTCGCCACCGTGGTGGTCGGCTGGAGGCGGTATCGAGCGGAGACGCCCTGGGGCGAAGGCTCGGACCGGCCCTACGCCCTCGCCGCCGTGCTCTTCGACCTGCAGGTGGCGCTGGGCATCATCCTGTACCTCGGGAAGCAGGCGTGGACCCACAACCTGTTCATCGCCGCCATCCATCCGGTCGGCGCACTCATCGCCGTCGCCCTCTTCCACATCGGGGTGAGCCGGGCCCGCAAGCAGGCGTCGGTCGCCTCGCATCGGACCGTCGCGATCTTCGCCCTCCTCGCCCTCCTTCTCCTCGTCATGGCGATACCCTGGGCTCGATGACACGACCTGTGGCGCTCGTGGTCCTCTGGGCCGTGGTCGTCACCGCCTGCGCCCCCCAGCAGGGCCCGTGGTTCAACGACGCCGGGAGGCGTCTCGAAGGCTCCGAGGTGGTCGAGTTCACCGGCTTCAACCAGTGCGACCAGGAGTCGGTGACCTTCATCCGGTTCTTCGGGGACCAGTACGCCAAGGACCCGGAGGGTGTTCTGGGCCAGCTCACCTCGGCCGAAGGCAGACCCCTCAGCTTCGCGCTGCTCGACGACGTGCCCGAGGGCGCCGAGGCGACCGGGATCCGACAGGGAGCCCGGGAGATCTACGTGGACCCGGCCACCCGCGCCGACTACCTCTACATCCGCCTGGGAAGCGGCCAGGTGGAGCGGTGGCCCCGAGCCGAGGTCCCCTGTGAACGGAGGGATCAGTAGGTGCCCCCGAGCTTGCGGTGGTCCCAGGAGATGACGCGGGTCGGCTCCACCTGGACGACGGTGTTCTTGTGGGCGTACCGCCGGTAGTGGGCCTCGGCCGCGTCCCGCTGGGGCGCCGTGCCCGCCAGCCGTCCCAGCACCTGGGCGTAGACGTCGACGACCAGGTCGGGGTCGTCGACGAGGCGGGCTCGACCCTGGACCATCACTCCACGCAGCTCCTCGTAGGCGACACCGAACTCCACGAGCACGGTGAGGCGGGGGTCGCGTCGGAGGTTGACGATCCGTTGGCTCTTGGTGAAGGAACGGAAGGTGATGAGGCCGTCCCTCATCACGTACCAGAGGGTGGTGACGTGGGGCCAGCCGTCCCGCCCCAGGGTCGCCACCTGCGCCTTCTTCCCCTCGGCGAGGGCCTCGGCGACTTCGGCGTCGGTCATCGAGATGTCCTTGCGCATCGGCGAGACGATAGGCGCCGAACCCCGGGGGTCGCCCGTTGGATGCTGGTGGCCGCGGCCGTGCTCGCCGCCTGTGGAGGAGGGGCCGCCACTCCGACCTCGGGTCCGTCACCGGCGGCGACCGTCTCCGAGTCCACCGTCGCCCCGGCCCCGTCGACCCTGGACACGGGTGACGTGGAGGGGTTCGAGATCACGACGATCACCGTGGGCGACCGGTCGTTGACGGTGGCCGTGGCGGACACCCCGGCCCGGAGGGCCCAGGGGCTGATGGGGGTGCGGGACCTCGGGGACCTCGACGGGATGCTCTTCGTCTTCGACCGCGTCCGCCCCGTGGCGTTCTGGATGAAGGACACCCTCATCCCCCTCCGGGTGGGCTACTTCGACGCGCAGGGGGTGCTCTTCCAGGTC
>JALSJV010000338.1 GCA_026989215.1 Acidimicrobiia bacterium
GAGAAGGGGAGGAAGAGACGATCGTCCGGCCCGATCCCGGCTCCGGCGAGCACGAAGGCCCAGCAGTGTCCCCACCATGCCCAGCTCTCGGCGGTGTCGAACACCCGGAGGGGCTCACCGGTGGTACCGGACGTCTGGTGGATGCGCACATACGCCGATTCGTCGAAGGTGCAGTTGGTGGAGAGGATGCCCCCTTCGCTCTGAGCCTCCATCAACTCCGCCTTGGTGGTGAAGGGGAGTCCGGCGAGGTCGTCGAGGTCGTGCAGGTCGCCGGGGGAGAACCCGGCGGCTCCGAGCTTGGAGGTGTAGAAGCGGTTGCGGCCCCAGATCGTCTCGAGGAGCTCGCTCAGCCGGCGCGTCTGCAGCGCTCTGATCTGGTCGGGGGGCGCGGTCTCGAGGGCCTCGTCGTAGTACCTGGTCATGGTGCGGGAGTTTGGCGAGTTCGGACGTGGCGTGGGTCGCAGATCCCGAGAAATGATGCATTCGCATCATGCCGTTGATGCGTCGTGCCCCTTGTCGTCGGGAGGTTCCTTCGGCACACTGGAGCTGACCGACCGGACAGTCAGGAGGTCGGTGGTGGAGGAAGCGAACAACCCGGGGTGATCAGCGTGGACACGGTCGAGAGCATCGTCGAGGAAGCCCGGACCCTGGTGGAGGATCCTTCCTACCCGGCGGCACGCCGATGGTTGGAGGACCACCCGGAGGGAAAGGTCCTCGGGCATTTCCAGGTCTACTTCCCCGAAGAGCTCGCCCACGCCGCCGGGATGCTGCCGCTCAAGATCGCCGGGTTCGACACCACCCTGCAGATCCGAAAGGCCGACGCCCACTTGGCGGCCTTCGTCTGCTCCATCGCCCGCAGCGCGTTGGAGCTGGTGATGTCGGGGACCCTCGACATCCTCGACATGTTCGTGTTCCCGCCGATCTGTGACGTGGCCCGGCACTCGTGTGCGGTCTGGGCACGCAACTTCGAGGACATCGACAGCCAGATCCTCTACCTGCCCCACAATGCGGCGTCACCGGCCGCCGTGCCGTACCTCACCGGGGAGTATCGCCGGATCCTCCGTGAGATCGAAGAGGTCGCCTCCACGCGGGTGACCGACGGCGCGCTGCGGGCCTCGATCGAGCTGTTCAACGAGAACCGGCGGCTCATCAGGGAGCTGTACCGGATCAAACGGGAGACGCCGTGGCTGCTCTCGGCGGTGGAGGCGTATCTCCTGACTCGAGCGGCGGGAGCCATGCCGCGTGAAGAGCACAACCTCCTGCTGCAGCGGGCCCTGGCGGCGCTGGAGACCCGGGACGGCAAGCCGCAGGACAAGATCAGGGTGGTGTTCTCAGGAGGCTTTTGCGAACAGCCGCCCCTCGATCTGATCAGCGTCATCCAGGACGCCTGCTACATCGTCGACGACGACTTCATGGTCGGCCTCCGCTGGATCGTCTCCGACGTCACCGCCGACGGCACCGACCCGATCGAAGCCCTCGCCGACGCCTACCTCAACCGCTCCGACTACAGCCCCGTCCAGCACGACCCCCGCAAACCCAAGGAGGAGATGCTGCTGCGCAAGGTCCGGGAGGCGGGGGCCGAGGCGGTGATCATCGCCGCGGCCAAGATGTGCGAACCGGGTCTGGAAGAGCAAGTCGGCTACGGCCAAGCCCTCTACGAGGCGGGCATCCCCCACCTCGTCATGGAGTTCGAGGAGAAGACCACCACCTTCGAGCAGACCCGGATGGAGGTCGAGACCTTCGCCGAGTCGCTGCTGTTCGAGTTCGCCTGATCGGAGGAGCGAGATGACGACCCCCACCAAACACGAACGCCGCATCGTGATCCGGCCTCCGCTCTCGCTGGCGGGGACCACCCGGGACGAGAACCGCAAGCTCATCCGAGAATGGTGGGCCGAGCTCGACGCCGCCGGAGAGGAAGGTCGTCCCGTCGCCAACGTCTTCGTGATGGGGTCGATGGCGGAGATCCTCCGGACCTTCGACATGCCCATCGCCTTCCCGGAGATGACCTCCCTCCAGACGGCGGTGCGGGGACGCTCCCTGGAGTTCATCACGACGGCCGAGGACGCCGGATACTCGCCGGACATCTGCGGATACGTCAAGGCCGACATCGGCGTGCACCTCCAAGGGGGCGACCACCCCATGGGACACCTTCCCGAGCCCTCCCTGGTGGTCGCCACCAACCTCTGCAACACCTACATCAAGTGGGCCGAGATCTGGGAGCGGATGTACGACTGCCCGGTCTTCGTCTTCGACATCCCCGGCTGGCGGGGGAGCGGGTTCGAGACGAAGCGGGGTTCGGGGACCTTCCGAGACGACGTCCGATACGTCGAAGCCCAGGTGCGGGAACTCATCGCCCTCACCGAGGAGGTGACGGGGAAGAAGTTCGACATCGATCGGTTCCGGGAGAACCTCGCCCAGGTCAACGAGCTCTCCCGACTGTTCCGAGAGGTGCTGGAACTCAACCAGCACCGCCCGGCGCCCTTCAACGCCCTCACCGAGGGCATCAACCTGATGGGCATCGTCAACGCCTACCGGGGCAGCCCCAAGGGCACCCGCTTCCTCGAGATCGCCAAGGCCGAGTTCGCCGAACGGGCGGCACGGGGCGTGGGCGCGGTGCCGGACGAACGCTTCCGCCTGTTGTTGGTCGGCACCGCCTGCTACTCCAACTTCCGGGACTTCGCGGGCCTGTTCGAAGACTGGCAGGGAGTCTTCCCCCACAGCGATTACATGTCCTTCGCCGGGGGCGCGCTCGATCGGGGTGTCCACTACGACCTCGACCGGCCCATCGAGTCCATGGCCGAGCAGATGGTCCTCACCACCCAGGAGGCGATGGGTGGGATGTTCTGGGGGCAGGACTGGCTCACCGAGGTGGTCCGGGAGTGGAGCATCGACGGCATCGTCTTCCACGGGGTGAAGTCCTGCCGGACGGTCTCCACCGGGCTCCCCGACGAGCGGGAGTGGCTGCTCCGTCGGCGGGACATCCCCGGTCTGTTCATCCAGTCGGATCTGGTCGACCCCCGTCTGTGGTCGGCGGCACAGCTCAAGAACCGGATCGACGCGTTCTTCGAGTCCCTCGAGAGTCGCCGGGCTGCCGGCGCCAGGAGGTGAACCCCATGTTGGTCGCAGGAGTGGACGTCGGATCGACGCAGACGAAAGCCGTGGTGATGAACGAGGACCGGGAGGTCCTCGGCAAAGGGCTCGTCCCCACCGGGGCGAAGCTGAACGAGGCCGGCCAGGCCGCCTTCGAGCAGGCCCTGGCCGCCGCCGGCGCCTCCGACACCCAGGTCGGGTTCGTGGTCGGTACCGGCTATGGCCGCTACCGGGTCGAGTTCGGCGACGCCCAGGTCACCGAGATCTCCTGTCACGCCCGAGGAGCGGTGTTCCTCTTCCCGAACACCAGGACCGTCCTCGACATCGGCGGCCAGGACACCAAGGCCATCAAGGTGGGCGCCGACGGCGAGGTCATCGACTTCAACATGAACGACAAATGCGCCGCCGGGACCGGCCGTTTCCTCGGGGCGGCCTCCGAGGCTCTGGAGGTGCCCCTGCCGGAGCTCGGGGCGTTGGCCCTCTCGGGCAGGAATCCGGTCAAGATGACCACCACCTGCACCGTGTTCGCCGAGTCCGAGATCCTCGGCTGGCTGGCGAAGGGGCGACGGGTCGAAGACGTCGTCGCCGGTGTGCACCGGGCGATCGCCTCCCGCAGCGTCTCGCTCCTGCGGCGGGTGGGGATCGAACCCGAGGTCACCTTCACCGGTGGAGTCTCCAACAACGAGGCCATGGTGGAGCTCATCTCCGAGCTCGTGGGGATGTCGGTCAACGTCAGTTCGGAGACCCACCATTGTGGAGCGTTGGGCGCTGCCCTCTTCGCCCTCGATCAGGTGCTCACAGGTGCGATCCCAGAAAGGCAGACGGTATGAGCGACATCACGGCAGGATTGGATCTCGGTTCGACCTATACGAAAGCCGTCCTGGTCGACGCCGACGGCGCGATCCTCGGGAGGAGTGAGAGCCGCACCGGGTTTCACTTCGCCAAGGCGGCGGATCGGGCCCTCGAGGCCGTGCTGGCAGACGCCGGCCTCGACCGGGACGACGTCGACTACATCGCCACCACCGGATTCGGCCGCTACGCCGTCGAGCTTCGAGACCTGGCGATCACCGAGCTCACCTGTCACGCCTTCGCCGTCCACCGCTGGTACCCGGAGGTCCGAAGCGTCTTGGACATCGGCGGTCAGCTCGTGAAGGCGATTCGGCTCGACGAGGCGGGAAGGGTGCAGGGATTCCGGCTGAACGACAAGTGCGCGGCCGGGTCCGGTGCCTTCCTCGAGAAAACCGTGCGCTACCTGGGGTATGAGGTCGACGCCATCACGCGCCTGTCCGAGGAGGCCTCCGACCCGGTGAGCGTCTCCTCGGTCTGCGCGGTCTTCGCCGAGTCGGAGATCATCAACCACCTGGCGGCCAGCGAACGGGAGGAAGACGTCACCGCCGGCGCGGTGATCGCCCTGGCGGGCCGGGCCGCTCAGGTGTTGAAGCGGACCAAGCCCGAGCCTCCCTGTGTGCTCACCGGGGGCCTCACTCGGGTGCCGTTGGTGCAACGCCACCTGGAGGAGGTGCTGGGTTTCGAGTTCATCGTGCCCGAGGCCGATCTGGGCACCTTCGCCGGTGCCTACGGGGCGGGCCTGCTGGCCCACCAGCGGCTGCGAAAGGTTCGGGTCTCCCAGGCCGTACCCGCCTGACGATGCGTGTCCTCGAAGCGGAAGCCGCCGTCGCCGAGTACTACACCCCGGGCTCGACGCTGGGCGTCGGAGGGATGCAGCTCGCCGCCGCGCCGATGACCCTCGTGTGGGAGGTGGTCCGCCGCCGGATCCCGGTGGGACGGCTCGTCACCAGCCCGTCGGCATCGATCCAGGCGGACCTGCTGATCGCCGCCGGGCTGGTCTCGGAGATCCTCAGTCCCTACGTCGGGTTCGAGTACCTGGGACTCGCGCCGGCGTACCGTCGGGCGGTGGAGTCGGGGGATCTCCGGGTCCTGGAGATCGACGAGGGATCCCTCACCCATGCACTGTGGGCGGGGGGCGGTGGGATCCCCTTCGTCCCCGCCCCGCCCGGGCTCGACCTCACCGACATCCCCGAGGTGGACCCGGAGATGTTCCGGAGGGTCACCGACCCGTTCACCGGCGAGGAGCGCTGGGCGGTGGCGAGTCTCCGACCCGACACGGTCTTCCTCGCCTGCGCCGTGGCCGACGAGGCGGGCAACGTCGCCTTCGACCGTTTCCCCTACACGGACCGGCTCATGGCGCTCGCCGCTCGGCGGGTGGTCGTCCAGGTGGAGGAGCTGGTGCCCGCGGGCGCCCTGTCGGACCGTGCCCCCGGTGCCACGCTCCCGGCGTTCCTCGTGGACGCGGTCGTCTTGGCGCCCGGTGGATGTCGGCCGACCGGATTCCCCGGGCGGTATGCACCCGACGACGAAGCGCTGGGCGCGTACCTGGCGGCGGCGCGGGATCCCGAGCGGCTCGCCGGGTACCTGGCGGAGCATGGCGGGGGAGGCGAGCGATGAGCGAGTGGAGTATCACCGAGCTGATGGCCGTCGTCATGGCCCGGGAGTTCCGGGACGGGGAGATCGTCGTCATGGGTGCGGTCCCGGCGCTGCCCATGGCCGCCTGTCGGCTGGCGCGGGCCACCCACGCGCCCCGTCTGGAGTTCATCGTCGGAGGGAGCGGGACGGTGAGTCCCGAACCGCCGAGCCTTCCCCTGGGGTCCTGCGGCGGGGATCTGGCCCCGGCGGCGACCACCCTTCCGCTCCCGGACGTGGTGCTCCTCGAAGGGCGGGGGGACGCCTTCGACGTGTTCTGCGCCGGGGGCCTGCAGATCGACGCCCACGGCAACTGCAACCTGATCTGTGTCGGGTCGTGGGACCGGCCGAAGCTGCGGGGCCCGGGGACGGTCGGGCTTCCCTTCCTGCCGAACACGAGACGCTCGATCCTCTACACCCAGAGCCATTCGCCGCGGACCCTCGTCGAACGGGTGGACTTCGTGAGCGGTCCCGGTCACCCGGCCGGGCCCGACGAGGCCCGACCGTATCGGAAGGAGGGCCCGTCGCTCGTCGTCACCCCCCTCGCCACCTTCGACTTCTCCTCGGAGGGGAGGATGCGGATTCGTACCGTTCATCCGGGGGTGCGTCACGACGAGGTGCTCGCCGCCACCGGATTCGAGCCGGCACCGGGTCCCGAGCCGGGCGAGACGCCTCCTCCGACCGACGAGGAGCTCGCCATCCTGCGAAGCTTCGACCCGGCAGGGATCTTGCGGAGATAGGAGTCATCGATGAACGACAAGGTGGTGCTCGTCACCGGCGGTGCCTCCGGGATCGGAGCGGCGACCGTCGCCGCCTTCGCCGAGGCCGGAGCGGTCGTGGGCGTCTGCGACATCGACGAGGCGGGAGCAGAACGGGTCGCGTCGGCCCACGAAGGTGCCTTCGCCGTGCCGATGGACGTCACCGACGCGGCCGGGGTGAAGGCAGCAGTGGACGACGTCGCCTCGGCCCACGGCGGGATCGACGTGTTGGCCAACGTGGCAGGCTGGGATCGGGTGATGCCTTTCGTCGAGACGGATCCCGAGTTCTGGGATCGGGTCATCGCCATCAACTACCGGGGCATCTTGGCGACCTGTCATGCGGTCATCCCCCACATGGTCGCGCGCGGTGGCGGGGCGATCGTGAACACGGCCTCGGAGGCGGGGCGGAACGGCTCCTCCGGAGAGGCCGTGTACTCGGGGACCAAGGGGGGCGTCATCGCCTTCTCGAAGGCGTTGGCCCGGGAGGTGGCGCGCCACGGCATCCGGGTGAACGTCGTCGCGCCAGGGCTCGTCGACACTCCGCTGCTCCAGGGGATGATCTCCGAGGGGCACGGCAGGCTGATGGAGGCCATCGTCAAAGCGACCCCGATCCGTCGATTCGGTCGGCCCGAGGAGGTCGCCGAGGCGATCCTCTTCCTCGCCTCCGATCGGGCGAGCTTCATCACCGGGCAGACCCTGGGGGTGAGCGGCGGATTGGTGATGGGCTGACCGGTCAGTCCACTAGCCTCCCATACCGCGTGTGGGGCTCGCCAGAGGGTCCATGGACCGCTAGGAGGGAGCAGGATGGCCGCTCAACCGATTCGCCAGGGTGATACCCGGCCGGGGGAAGCCAGGGACCTCACCGAGAAGCAGGAGCATCTGGTGCGGACCGGGTACCAGGTGTTCTCCGAGCAGGGGATCGACGGTGCCTCCCTCCAGGAGATCGCCGACCGGGCGGAGGTGAGCAAGGGACTGATCCTCTACCACTTCGGCTCGAAGGAGCGGTTCGTGCTGGCGACGATGGAGTGGGCCCTCAACCGTA
>JALSJV010000339.1 GCA_026989215.1 Acidimicrobiia bacterium
CCGGGTACGGGCCGGAGAGCCGACCACGGTCACCGTGTACCTTGGCGGAGAGGTGCCAGATGCCGTCCGGGCCGTCGTCGCCGGGTCGGTGCGAGAGCTCGCCTTCCTCGCCGCCGGGGAGTTGCCGCCGGTGACCCTCCCCGCCGAACGGGTCGTGGTGCTCGGGGAGGACCGGGTGGGGAACCAGATCTCGGTCCGGGAGCGGGCGCGGCCTTTGTTCGCCTTCTTCGTCCTCGTCGTCGAGACGATGGCCCTTGCCGCGCTCGTCGCCTCCGAGATACAGGCCCGCACCGCTTCCGCCGTGTTGGTCACGCCCGCCAAGGTGTCGGACCTCCTCGTCGCCAAGGGGATCCTCGGCACCCTCCTGGCGTTCGGAGAGTCGTTGGTGTTGATGGCGGCGATCGCCGGCCTGAGTTCGTACCCGGGGACGGTGCTCCTCCTGCTGGCCTTGGGGGCGATCCTGGTCACCGGGTTCGGATTGTTGGCCGGGTCGAGTGGGGCGGACTTCGTCGGCATCGTCTTCTGGACGATGGCCTTCATGATCCCTCTGGCGGTCCCGGCGATCGGCGTGCTGTTTCCCGGGTCGGCCACAGGTTGGGTGAAGGCCTTGCCGTCGTGGGGCCTGGTGGATGGCCTGTTGAGGGTGAGCGCCTACGGCGAGGGCATCGGGTCTCTGGGTACGCAACTGGTCGCGCTGGCGGTCTGGTGTGTCGTCGCCTTCGTCGCCGGTTGGATCGTGTTGAAGCGGAGGGTGGTGCGGCTGTGAGCTGGGTCAACGTCGGCAGGATCCTCGGCAAGGATCTGCGGCTGGGTCCCCGCTCTCCGATCCTTCTCTTCGCCCTCGTCATGCCGTTCCTGATCACGCTGCTGGTCCGCGGCGTGTTCGGAGGACTGTTCGACTCCATGCCACGGCTGGGGATCGTCGATCTCGACCATTCGGTCCTCGTCGCCGAGGCTCGGGAGTTGGAGGGGATCGATGTGCGGTTCCTCGACGACCCCGATGAACTGCGCCGTCGGGTCGAAGCCGGGGAGCTCGACGCAGGACTGGTCCTCCCCGAGGGGTTCGACGTGGCGCTCCGTGCCGGCGAACGACCCCCTCTGGACCTGTTCGTCGCCGGCGACAGCCTCGCCTCGGAGCGGCTGATCGTGGCGATCGGCACCCTGGAGCTGGTGCGGCAGATCGCCGGGGAGCCGGCCCCCGTGGAGGTCGAGGTCGTCGACCTCGGGGAGGGTGGTCTCGACCTCACCACCCGTCTGTTGCCCCTCATCGTGATCTACGCGGTTGCGGTCGCCGGTGGGTTCGTACCGGGGGCGTCACTGGTGGAGGAGAAGGAGAAGGGAACGATCAGAGCGCTGCTGGTGACTCCGGCGTCGATGGCGGAGGTCCTGGCGGCGAAGGGGGTGCTGGGGGTGTTGCTGGCGCTGCTCACCGGAGTCGGGGTCTTGGCCGTCAACGCGGCCTTTGGCGCCCACCCGGTCGCGCTGGTCGTGGGCGTCGTGGTGGGGGCGGTGATGGCGGCCGAGCTGGGCCTGCTCGTGGGCATATGGGCGAAGGATACGAACACCCTGTTCGCCGCCTGGAAGACCGGGGGGATCGTGCTCTTCTTCCCCGTCGTCTTCCCGATCTGGCCGGAGCTTCCTCAGTGGATCGCTCGGCTGGGTCCCAGCTTCTATTTCCTCGAACCGATCTTCCGGGTGGCGACGGAGAATGCCGGGCTGGTGGAGGTGTGGCCGGAGCTGGCGATCGGCGGTGGGATCTGCGTGGCGTTGCTGCCGGTGCTGGCGGCGGCGGGTCGGTGGCTGGAGCGGTCGATGGCGTCGGGGACAGGAACGCCCGAGGAAGCCGGAGCGGCTGTCTGATCCCTCTTCCCCAGCCCAGGGCTGGTGACCACCGTGGCGGTGGCTGCGAACCCTGGGCCTGGGTTGGACTTCACAGGTGGGCCCATCGTGCTCTCGGTGACAAGGGCTGTTGACACACACACCAGATAGTGTCGGCACGGCGGGAACGACGAGCGTGCGGCTGATGATTCTTCGACATTCCGCCCCCTTTCTCCCCGTCGGAGCAGCCCTTGCTGCGGTGCTGGTCGTCTGGCCCTCCTCGGACGCGACGGCGCATGACATGCCACCAGGTTGTCTCACCGCCGCCGACGACCACACCTGCAAGGCGCATTGGGCCTCCTACAACACGAAGTACCACTTCTCCGGTGTCATCACCTCGTCGGGGAACTCAGCGTTTCGGAGTCGGTTTGTCGACGCCGCAAACATGTGGATCAACGCGTCCAATCCCAACAGCGTCTGGCACATCCATGCCGACGGAAGCTCTCCCATCCATGTCGGGCTGGTGAACGCCAGTGGATCGGTGCTCGGCTATGCGAGGCCTGCCAATCCGGCCAGCGTCAACTGCGATCCCCCCGCCAGCGGGAGTGCCTGCCATATCCCGGACTTGAGAGACAGCTCCTATTCGTCGACGATCCAGATCTGGCTGCGCCTCGACATCTCCGAGGTCACTGACTGTGGAGGGCCTTGTTCCTGGTATACGAGCACGGGGACGCCGGGAGGCGATCAACTCGACACGATCAGCGTGTGGATGGAGGAACTCGGTCACGTCCAGAACATCACCCACTACGTGACACCCGGACACGGAGGTCATGCTCATCAGCACACGATGTCGGGCATGACCGTCCCGGGTTCCACGACGAAACGAATCCTGTATGTCCACGAACGGCAGCACGCCTGTGATCCCTACGGAGTCACCCATGGGAAGGCCTGCTGAGACGTCCAGAAGACGTTGGGCCTTGGCGCTTACGGTGACCGCCGTCGTCGCAGCCTGCTCATCTCCCACACGCACAGGCGAAGACTCCCTTCCGTCGACGCGCCCGCCCGAGCCATCGACCGCGAGTTCGGTGACGGCACCGTCGAGCGGTCAGGATCCCGGGGACGATGTTCCGTTGCAGACGATCCCCCCGTCGGCGATCGACCTGACCTTGCTACGGAGGGAGATTCAAGAGGTTCCGATGCTGATCGAAGGACCGTGGGCCACCGTCGATAACCGGGCGTATCGGAACGCGAACATCGACCGGGCCTCCGAGAGCCCCTTCGGGCCCGAGGACGGCGAGGTGGTGACCGAGGCGTTCTCATACGTCGTCCCACCATCGGTGGAGGCCCTGGTGGGTACGGCGCGTCTGGTCGTCGTCGGGGCCGTGGAGGAGATCGGGATTCCGCATTTCAACTCGTCGGACGGCTCGTGGTGGGATCCGGCACTGTTGGTGGGCCAGCCTCCCTACGCGGTGGAGGTCTTCCGTGATGTCCGAATCGGCGTCGAGGAGGTGCTGGGTGACGCACTCGGCGTGGGCGTGAGCCCCGGGGACCAACTCGTCTTCTCGATGCGGGGAGGCGCGGTGCTGGTCAGGTTCGGTCGATCCCAGCCTGACGCCACCCTTCCGGACGGCCATCCGCCACCCTCGGGTGACGTGGTGTTCGAATCCGAGCCACCGGTGGATCTCGCAGTCGGAGACCGGGGCGTGTTCTTCTTGAATTGGGTGAAGCTGGGTGGTCTCTTCGGCGGCCGGGTCGGGGACGTCTTCGAGCTGTTCCCTGCGAACGAGAAGGCGTTCTTCGCCGAGATCGACGGCGACGACCTGGTCAACCGCGGGGTGTCCTCTCTCAGTACCACCCGATCCGAGCTGGAGGAGCTGGTGTCGCTGCATCTGGGTGAGGTCGCCGGGCCGCTCCCCGTGCCGGGTGTGCTTCGCCCCGGATCCGGCTGATCGACGGGTGGGCCATGGGTTCCCAGCCCAGGGTTGGTGACCACCGTGGTGGTGGTTGGGAGCCCTGGGCTCGTCGCCACTGTGGACTGGTGGCCACCGTGGTGGTGGTTGGGAGCCCTGGGCCGGAGGCCACGTCGGTCCGTCAGCCGGCCCAGTCGGCGAAGGCGTCGATCATCGCTCGTTTGTCGGGGCCGAGGGGATACAGCACCGGGGATGTGCAGCCCCGGTCCAGGTACTCCGCCACCTTCGCCCGGCACTCCTCCGGAGTTCCCGAGGCGGTGATGAGCTGCACCACGTCATCGGGTACCAGCTTCGCCGCCTCCGCCACCTGCTCTCGGGTGGCCGGCCAGGTCAGCACCCGGCCGATGTCCGCCAACAGCTCCTCGGGGACGCCGGACGCCTTCATGATGTGGGGTTGCTGGCCCAGGTACTGGGTGACGAGCATCCGGGCGGAATCCAGGGCCCGGGTGCGGTTCTCGTCGAGGGAGCAGACGATGAGCTGGGGGCGGTCGACCTTGTCGAGGGTTCGTCCCGCCCGCTCGGCTCCGGTCGCCAGATGCTCCATCGCCTGGTCGTTGTAGGAGGGCGAGACCAGGTAGTTCAGCAGGACCCCGTCGGCGAGCTCCCCGGCGAGCTCCATCATCTTCATCCCCGTCGCCCCCAGGTAGATCGGGATCTGCTTCGTCCCCATCTCCTGGTGGACGTAGTCGAGGGACACCCCGTCGAGATGGACGAACTCACCGTCGTAGGAGACGGTCTCCCCGGCCAACAGCGCACGGGTCGCCTCGATCGTCTCCCGCATCGCCCGTAGGGGGCGGCGTCGTTCGATCCCCACCTTGCGGGCGAGCGGATCCCACCACGCTCCGATCCCGAGGAGGATCCGCCCAGGGGCGAGATCATCCAGGGTGGAGAAGGTGGCCGCCAGCAGTGCCACGTTTCGGGTCCAGTTGTTCACCACTCCCGAGCCCACCTTGATCCGGTTCGTCACCGCCGCGATCGCCGCCATGGGTACCGTCGCCTCCCGCACCAGGCGCGACTCCGCCTGCCACACCGCGGTGAAGCCCTGCTGCTCGGCATAGCGGGCCAGCTCCATCCCCTCCCGGATCGGGAGATCATCCTGCAAGTAGATCGCCATGGGGATCGACATCGCCCCGAACCTACCGGGTCTCGACCCTCGGCGCACACATCTGGCAGAATCGGACCCGTGGATCACGACCATCGCCCAGGTTGTCTCTGCCTCCCGGGCCCGGACGCGCATCTGGCTCCGGAGGCCGAGGATGCCCTCGGCCGAGCCTGCGAGCGGGGCCTGGCGCTGTGGCGGGCGATCGGGGACCGGATGACCGAGGCGCTCTCCGACCGGCCCGAGTGATCCCACGGCTCTTCGTCTACGGCACCCTCCGCCCCACGGCACCCGCCTTCGTGCCGGTGCTGGCCCCCTACGCCGTCGCTCACCGGCCCGGCGTCCTCCGCGATCACGCGCTCTACGCCGTGGGACTTCCCTATCCGGCGATCACCCCCGAGGCGGGGTACCGGGTGATCGGGGACCTCGTCGAGCTGGACCCCGGCCGGGTCGGCGAGGCTCTCGCCGCCGCCGACTCTTTCGAAGGCGATGGATACCGACGCACCGTGGTGACGGTGGAGGCGGATGGCGGGACCGTGGAAGCGTGGGCGTACGTCGCCGCCGACCCGTGGATGCTCCCCTCCGACGCCCTCGTCCCTTCGGGAGACTGGTTCGAGTGCCTCGACTGAGGGCGCCGCGGTTCGGGACGGTGCGTGACCCACGGCACCGACCGGCGGCGAGCCCTGGGCTCGCAGCCACCGTGGCGGTGGTCACCGGCCCAGGGTCGGGAGCCGTGGGGGGTCGTCGCCCACGGGGTGGGCCTGCGATACTGCGGCCATGGTGCGCCCCGACCGTCAAGGCTTCGAGACCCTCTCCATCCATGCCGGCTCCCGGCCCGACCCCGAGACCGGTGCGGTGGTGCCTCCGATCTACAAGACCGCGTCGTTCGTGTTCGAGGACACCGCCCACGCCGCCGCCCTGTTCAACCTGGAGCGGCCCGGTCACATCTACTCCCGGATCTCCAACCCCACCGTCGCCGTGTTCGAAGAGCGGATGGCCGCCCTCGAGGGCGGAGTGGGGGCGGTCGCCACCGCCTCGGGCCAGGCGGCGCTGCACCTCGCGGTCGTCACCCTGATGGGGCAGGGCGGACACATCGTCACCTCCTCGGCGCTGTACGGGGGGACCACCAACTTCTTCGTCCACACCCTGCCTCGGTTCGGTATCACCGCCACCTTCGTCGACCCGACCGATCCGGCGGCGTTCCGTGAGGCGATCCGTCCGGAGACCCGGATGGTGTACGGGGAGACCATCGGAAACCCGACGATGGGGATTCTCGACCTTCCTGCCGTCGCCGAGATCGCCCACGAAGCGGGAGTGCCGTTGGTGGTCGACAACACCTTCGCCACCCCCTACCTGTGTCGTCCCTTCGAGTGGGGCGCCGACGTCGTGCTGCATTCGGCCACCAAGTATCTGTGTGGGCATGGGACGGTGATCGGCGGCGTGTTGGTGGATGGCGGCACCTTCGACTGGGAAGGGTCCGGGAACTATCCGACCCTGACCGAGCCCGCCGCCGCCTACCACGGGGTCGATTTCGTCGACGAGTTCGGACCGGCGGCGTTCTCGGCTCGGGCCCGGGCCGACGGACTGCGGGACTTCGGGGCGGCGATGGCACCGGAGACCGCGTTCACCCTCCTGCAGGGACTCGAGACCCTGCCGGTACGGATGGATCGGCACGTCGCCAACGCCACGGCCGTCGCCGAGTTCCTGGACGCCGCCCCCGAGGTGGCGTGGGTCTCCTACCCGGGGCTCGCATCCCATCCCGACCACCACCTCGCCCAGAAGCTGCTGCCTCGGGGAGCGGGCGGGATCTTGGCCTTCGGGATCGAAGGCGGCCGGGAGGCGGGCCGACGGTTCATCGAGTCGGTTCGGGTGTTCACCCATCTGGCCAACGTCGGTGACGTCCGCTCGCTGGTGATCCATCCGGCCTCCACCACCCACCAGCAGATGTCGGCCGACGAGCTCGAGGCGGCGGGGGTGGGCGAAGACCTGATCCGCGTCTCGGTGGGGTTGGAGAGCATCGACGATCTCGTCGCCGACCTGCGCCGGGCCCTGCGCGCCTCCCAACGGGGGTCACGGTGAAGGTGATGGTCGGCGACGCCGAGACCTTCGTCCACACCGGTGGTGTCGAACCCGACGTGTCGCTCCCGGCGGTGGTGATGCTCCACGGCGCGGGGATGGATCATTCGGTGTGGCGGTTCCAGGCCCGGGCGCTGGCCCATGCCGGATGGAGGGTGTACGCGCCCGACCTCCCCGGTCACGGTCGTTCCGAGGGGAAGGCCCCGACGACGATCCCCGACGCCGCCCGATGGGTGGCGGACTTCGCCCGGGCCGTCGGATGCGACCGGATCCGTGTCGTCGGCCACTCGATGGGCTCCCTCGTCGGGATCGAGCTGGCCGTCGCCGTCCCCGACCTCGTCGATCGGCTGGTGCTGATCGGCACGTCGGGGGCGATGG
>JALSJV010000340.1 GCA_026989215.1 Acidimicrobiia bacterium
ACCGGAGCCGATCCGCTCACGGGGGCACCGTCCCCGGTCGGCGACGAGCACCTCTCCGAGCTGGGGATCATGCTCCGCCCGGGCCTGCGGGAACCGACGTCGGAGGGCTGACCGGCCTCAGAGGAGGCCGACCACCAGCGCCGCGAACGCGGCGAGCAGGAGGATGCCTTCGAGGCGCACGACCCGCTGCCCCGAGCGGGCGAAGGCGCCGGCGAGGACCGAGACGACGATCATCGCCACGAGCGGGAAGCGGAAATCGCCGACGAGGGCCGCCGGTCCGGCGAGGGCGGCCGATCCGCCGACGAGGAGCGAGTTGAACATGTTCGACCCGAGCACGTTGCCCACCACCAGGTCCCCTTCGCGGCGCCGGGCGGCGGCGAGCGCCGTCGCCAGCTCCGGCAGGCTCGTCCCCACCGCCACGATGGTGAGTCCCACGAACCCGTCGCTCAGGTCCAGCAGGTCGGCGAGGGTCTTCGCCCCCCGCACCAGCAGCTCCGCTCCCGCCAGGGTGGCCGCGATCGAGATCACGCCGATGACGATCTCGAAGGGGACGGAGCGGATCGGCCCCTCCATCTCGGCGACCTCCGCCTCGATCTGGGCGGCACCCCGGCGATCGGCCCGGGCCCATCGGATCACGAGCCACCCGGCCACTCCCATCCCCGCCAGCAGGACCAGCCCCTCCCACCAGGAGAAGCGGTGGTCCCAGGCGAAGGCGGCGAACAGCAGGGTCCCCGCCAGCATCAACCCGCCCTCCCGGCGCAGCGTCTCCACGCGGCTCACCACCGGACTGATGAGGGCCGCGGACCCCACGACCAGGCTCAGGTTGGCGACGTTCGACCCGACGATGTTCCCGACGGCGAGGTCGAGGGTCCCCCGAACCGCGGCGACGACGCTCACGAGGAGCTCCGGCGCCGACGTGCCCACCCCGATCACGAGCGCACCGATGAGGATCGGTGAGAGGCCCAGCCGGGTCGAGACCCGGGCCGCGGACAAGACGAGACGATCCGCGCCGATGGTGAGGAGGACGAGGCCGAGGACGAGCAGGGCGAGGGCGATGAGCACGGTTGACGCTCCGATGGCGACAGGGACCGGCCGGAGTGTAGTTCTGGATCCACGGGGCCTCGTTCATCGCCCCGGCGTCACATCCCGGGCCCGGCTCTAGGCTCGACGCTACCGATGACACGAGACCTGTTCGCGTCCCGAGCCGAGGACCACCTCGCCCGGGTGGCGCCTCTGGCGACCCGCATGCGGCCCCGCGACCTCTCGGAGGTGGTCGGCCTCACCGGGCTGGTCGGGGAGGGCGCGGCGTTCCGTCGCCTGGTCGAGGCGGGACGTCCGGTGTCGATGCTGCTCTGGGGTCCGCCCGGCACCGGCAAGACGACCCTGGCCCGCCTGGTGGCCTCACAGATGGATGCCGCCTTCGAGACCCTCTCGGCCACCTCGGCCGGGGTGAAGGACGTGCGTGAGGTCCTCGCCCGAGCCCGCCATCGCCTGGAGACCGACGAACGGCGGACCGTGCTCTTCCTCGACGAGATCCACCGGTTCTCGAAGAATCAGCAGGACGCCCTCCTCCCCGGGGTCGAGGACGGCACGATCGTCCTGGTGGGGGCGACGACGGAGAACCCGTTCTTCGAGGTCAACTCGCCGCTCATGAGCCGCCTCACCCTCTTCCGGACCGAACCGATCCCGCCGGACGACCTCGAACGTCTGGTGGATCGCGCCCTCGGCGACACCGAGCGTGGGCTCGGGGAGTGGGGACTGTCCATCGAGCCGGAGGCGAGGGCGGTCCTCGTCTCCCGTTCGGGCGGTGACGCCCGCCTCGTCCTCAACACCCTCGAGGTGGCTGCGGTCCTCGCCCAGGGGCGCGACGTCACCCGGATCGCCCTCGAGGACGTCGAGGAGGCCCTGCAGCGGCGCATCGTCCGGTACGACAAGGCCGGTGATCAGCACTACGACGTCATCTCCGCCTTCATCAAGAGCGTCCGCGGCTCCGACGTCGATGCCGCCCTGTATTGGCTGCACCTGATGCTCGACGGCGGTGAAGATCCCGAGTTCATCGCCCGCCGGATCGTGATCCTCGCCGCCGAGGACGTCGGCCTCGCCTCTCCCGAGGCGCTCCTCGTCGCCGTCGCCGCCGCCCAGGCCCTCGCCTTCGTGGGTCTGCCCGAAGCCGAGTACCACCTCACCGAAGCCACCATCTTCCTGGCCACGGCCCCCAAGTCGAACTCGGTGGGCGCGGCGATGGCTGCGGCCAAGCGGCTCCTCCGCGAAGGGCCGACCCCGGTCGTCCCCGCCCATCTCCGGGGTTCGGGGTATGCGGGTGCCGAAGTCCTCGGCCACGGCACCGAGTACCGCTACGCCCACGACGCTCCCGGGCACATCGTCGACCAGCGGTATTTCCCCGAGGACGTCGAGCCCCGGCCCCTCTACCGGCCCGGTGACCTCGGATCCGAGGCGGAGATCGCCGCGCGGCTCGCGGAGATCGACCGACGTCTCGGTCGCGACGGTCGGAGGTCGTGACGGGGGTGTACCCTGGCTCCATGGTCGACCGACTGTGGTGGTTCGTGACCGGCCTCGTCGCCGGGGGGATTCTCACCGTCCGCGCCCTCGGTCGGCGGCCGACGGCCCGTGATCTGGGGCGGGCGGCCGCCCGCACCGGATCCGACGTGATGAGGTTCGCGGCTCGGGGGATCCGCCCCCGCAACCGGATGTCCTCCACGCGGCGCTAACCTCGCCGGCGGAGAGCACGATCGCTCCACCCCCCGAGACCATGCACCATCGACGCCGCCCGACCGAGAAGACCCGGCCCCGCCGATGGCGGGGCCCGTCGAGACATCACCCATGAACGCCCACCAGATCCGCACCACCTTCACGGACTTCTTCGTGGCCCGGGGCCACGTCCTCCGGCCATCGGCGTCGCTGATCCCGGTCGACCCGACCCTCCTGCTCACCAACGCGGGGATGGTGCCCTTCAAGCCCTACTTCCTGGGGGAGGAGGAACCCCCGTTCAAGCGGGCCACCTCGGTGCAGAAGTGCGCCCGCACGGTCGACATCGACATCATCGGTACCACGACCCGGCACTTCTCCTTCTTCGAGATGCTGGGCAACTTCAGTTTCGGCGACTACTTCAAGGAGAAGGCGATCCCCTGGTCCTACGAGTTGGTGACCGAAGGTTTCGGGATCGATCCCGACCGGCTCTGGTTCACCGTCTACGAGACCGACGACGAAGCCGCCGAGATCTGGATCGACGGGGTCGGCGTCCCTCCCGAACGGGTGCAGCGGGGAGGCAAGGACAACTTCTGGCAGATGGGCGTCCCCGGCCCGTGCGGACCCTGCTCGGAGCTCTTCTACGACCGAGGGCCGGAGTTCGGTGAGGAGGGCGGCCCGATCGGAGGCGGTGAAGAGCGTTACGTCGAGATCTGGAACCTCGTGTTCATGCAGAACATCCAGGACGAGCCCTACCACGTCGTCGGTGATCTCCCGGCGAAGAACATCGACACGGGGATGGGCCTCGAGCGCATGGCGATGATCCTCCAGGGCGTCGAGTCGGCGTTCGACATCGACGTGGTCCGCCCGGTCCGGGACGCCGGTGCCGCGTCCTGCGGGGTGCGGTACGGCGACGACCCGATGGCCGACGTCTCGTTGCGGATCCTCGCCGACCACGGCAGGGCCACCACCTTCCTCATCTCCGACGGCGTCGTGCCCTCCAACGACGGGCGTGGCTACATCCTGCGCCGGCTGCTCCGCCGGGCCGTCCGGCATGCCTGGCAACTCGGAGGCGAGGACCTCGTGATGCCGAAGCTGGTCGACGCCACGGTCGAGGCGATGAAGGACGCCTACCCGGAGCTGGTCGAGCATCGCGAGTTCATCGTCGACGTGGTCGGCCGGGAGGAGTCACGCTTCCGTCGCACCCTGGAGTCGGGTCACCAGCTGCTCGACAGCGAGCTGCAGGCCCTGGGCGGCCGCTCGGTGCTTCCCGGGCGTGTCGCCTTCAAGCTCCACGACACCTACGGCTTCCCCATCGAGCTGACCAAGGAGATCGCCGCCGAGCAGGGGATCGACGTCGACGAAGAAGAGTTCCAGGCGGCGATGGAGGAGCAGCGCGAACGAGCACGGCGGGCCTGGACGGGTGGCGACGAAGCGGCGGCCGCCGAGCTCTACCGCCGAGTCCTCGACGAGGTGGGTCCGACCGACTTCATCGGCTACGAGCAGGAGGCCGGTCGGGGACGGATCCTCGCCATCGTGGTCGATGGCGAGCAGGTGGAACGGGCCGAGAGCGGCCAGGAAGTCGAGGTGTTCCTGGACCGTACCCCCTTCTACGCCGAAGCGGGCGGCCAGGTCGGAGACACGGGATCGATCACGACCGAGACCGGCACCCTGGCGGTCGCCGACACCCGACATGCCGTCCAAGGCCTCCACGGTCATCGCGCCAAGGTCGTCTCCGGCTACGTCCAGGTGGGGCAGGATGCCGAGGCGGCGATCGACGCTCCCCGCCGGGAGCGGATCCGCAAGAGCCACACGGGGACCCACATCCTCCACTGGGCACTCCGCGACGTCCTCGGCGAGCACGTTCGGCAGGCGGGCTCTTTGGTCGAGGCGGGCCGCCTGCGGTTCGACTTCTCCCATTTCTCGGGGCTGGCACCTGAGGAGTTCGACCAGATCGAGGCCGAGACCAACGCCCGGGTGATCGAGAACGACCCGGTGCGGGTCGTCGTCACCACCAAGGAGGAGGCGGAACGTGCCGGCGCGCTCGCCTTCTTCGGAGACAAATACGGCGAGCGCGTTCGGGTCGTCCAGGTCGGGGACTTCTCCAAGGAGCTCTGCGGCGGCACCCACGTCCCGACCTCAGGGCAGGTCGGTCCGGTGATCGTGCTCGGAGAATCCTCGATCGGTTCGAACCTGCGCCGCATCGAGGCCCTGACGGGGGAGGACGCCTACCGTTACCTCGCCGGCCTCCGCGAACGCCTCACCGACACCGGTCGGCTGCTCCGTGTCCCGCCCGTCGAGGTGCCCGACCGTGTCCGAGGTCTCATGGCCCGCATCGAAGAACTGGAGGACCAACTCGACCGGATCAGGGCGCAACGACGCAGCGCGCTGGCAGCCGAGCTCGCGGGCGACGCCGAACGCATCGGGGACGCCGGGCTCGTCGTCACCGAACAGGTCGGACTCACACCCGAGGAGCTTCGGGCGTTGGCCCTCGGGATCCGGGAGCGCCTGGGGCGGGGCGTCGTCGTCGTCGGGACGTCGGTCGACGGGAAAGGCTCACTGGTCGGCGTCGTCTCGAAGGACCTCGTCGAAGAAGGCGTCTCGGCCGGAGAGATCCTGGCTCCCGCCGCCCGCGAACTCGGCGGTGGCGGCTCACGGGACCCGGAGCTCGCCCAGGCTGGTGGACCCCACGGCGAGCACCTCACCCAGGCCCTCGACGTCGCCCGGGAGGCGGCTGCCCGTGCCCTCGCCGCGAGCTGAGCCGGGTCGGGTCCTCGCCGTCGATCCGGGGACGGTGCGGATCGGACTCGCGCTGAGCGATCCGCTCCGCATCGTCGCCCAGCCCTTGGATGTCGTCCCTGCCGGATCCGCAGGTCTCGACGCGATCGCCCGGATCGTGGTCGACGAGGGGGTGACGGAGATCGTCGTCGGGCTGCCCATCAACCTGAACGGAACCGAGGGAGCCGCTGCCGCCGCCGCCCGTGAGCTGGCCGCCGAACTCGAGACCCGCACCGGTCTGCCCGTCCATCTGGTCGACGAGCGGTTCACCACCCGAACCGCCGAGCAGGCGATGCTCGAAGGCGGGGCACGACGACGGACCCGCCGGGACCGCCGCGATCAGGTGGCGGCCGCCCTCATCCTGCGACACTACCTGGAGTCCTCCCCATGATCCCTCAACCTCCCCGCCCGACTCGTCTCCTCCGCCCCGTCGTCGCCGCCGTCCTGGTGGTCCTGGCCGGTGTCGGGATCGTCACCGCCGCCACTCGCCTCGGAGGCGCGGTGGGGGAGCGTCTGGGTGATCGTCGGGGGTCACCGACGGCGACGGTACCTGCAGGACTCGACGTCGAGGTCGTCATCCCACGAGGGGCCGGGGCCTCCCAGATCGCCCGGATCCTCGCCGAGGCCGGAGTCGTCGAGTCGGCCGTCGAGTTCGAGCTGGCGGTCCGCACCGCAGGCGCCGGAACCGCCCTCCAGGCGGGCCGCTACCGACTCGTCACCGGAATGCCCGCCTCCGACGTCGTCGACCTCCTGCGGCGAGGTCCCCAGGTGGTCACCTACGACATCACCGTCCGGGAAGGTCTTCGCCTGACCGAGATCCTCGACGTCCTCGCCGAGGTCTCGGGCATCGAACGCCGTGAATTCGAAGAGGCGTTGACCTCCGGATCGGTGAGGACCGGCGTCGTCGAGATGTCCGACAACCCCGACCTCGTGGACTGGGAGGGACTCCTCTTTCCGGACACGTACCGCTTCTCCGAGAACGCCACCGCCGTGGACATCCTGACCCGGCTGGCCCGCACCATGGAGCAGCGCCTCGACGAGATCGACTGGACGGACTTCGAGGCGGCCGGTTTCACCCGATATGAGGGGATCATCATCGCCTCCCTCATCGAGTCCGAGGTCCGGGTCGCCGACGAACGACCCCTCGTCTCCAGCGTCATCCGCAACCGCCTCGACGAGGGCATGCCACTGCAGATCGACGCCACGGTCCTCTACGCCCTGGGGACGCGGGAGGTCGCCGGGTTCGACCGCGACGTCGATTCCCCCTACAACACCTATCGGGTGACCGGCCTCCCCCCGACGCCGATCGCCGCCCCCGGCCGCGCCTCCCTCGAGGCCGCCGCCGCCCCCGCCGACACCGATTTCTTCTACTACGTGCTCTCCAGCCCCGACGGACGTCACACCTTCAGTCGGACCCTGGAGGAACATCGGGCCGCCGTCGAGAAGGCCCGCCAGGAGGGAGTGTTGCCCTGACCGTGCTGCGTCTGGTGCTCCTCGGCGATCCCGTGGCCCACTCGCTCTCGCCGGTGATGCATCGTGCCGCCTTCGCCGCCCTGGGGATCTCGGGACGCTACGACGTACGACGCGTCGATCCCGAGGGGATGGCGACCGCCGCCGGCGAGGTGCGGGCCGGCACCCTCGACGGCGCCAACATCACCATGCCCCACAAGCGTCTCGCCGCCTCCCTCGCCGATGAGCTCAGCCCGGCGGCCCGACGGGCCGGATCGGTGAACACCTGGCTCCGTCGGGGAGCGCGGCTCTTCGGCGAGACGACCGATGTCGTCGGGATCCGGATCGCGTGGCAGCGAGCAGGCCTCCCGGCCGACG